>CANFNA010000268.1 GCA_947448395.1 Chthoniobacteraceae bacterium | reverse complement strand
GCATAAGATCCTAAAAGCCCCTTCAATCCATTCATCGAGGACAGGAGAATTCGGCTCACGATGGAGAACATCCCAAAATCCAACATCTGCTCCTGCTCCCCCCCGATTGCCGAGAGAATACGATATTCGCGAGGCCCCGAAAACACGGTGAAACGACGGACCACCTCTTGCCCTGGCGCCAAAGTCTCGCTACTCAACTTCACACCTGCGTCTATTGCAAAAACCGGCCCCGTCGAGGAAGCAGAGCGCCCAGCGGCGGCCCAATCTTCAGCGCGAATTTCGAAACGCCGCGCGACGACCTCCGGCAAAGCTCCCTCCTTGGGCGTCACGATCGTTGCATAATATTGATTGGTAACCCCCGCCCAAGAGATTGAGCCAGTTTCGGAATAAACAGGCCTCTCCTTCTTCCCAAATCCCAAAAACCCTCCGCCACTGAACCAATTGATATCAGTGAATTTTGCTGAGCCTGCGAGGAATCGATTCACACCCGTGTAAATCGGCAAATCCTTCCCATGCAGCGCAGCACTTGAACCGAGACGAACCGCATAATTAGGGACCGTTAGTGGACTGCCCGAGCGGTTGGCAAACCGCACTTCAAAATCCAACTCAAATGGCGCAGGAAGAGCTGCCGATCCAGCCATCGAGGCTTTCAACGTAAAACGCTTTTCCACCTCCAATTGACGAGCATCCGTGCGACGAAAAACCACTGTTTTCCCTTCCCCGACCACTTCCGTCGCATAGGAATCCAGCACCGGATTCTCGAGTACCTCAGTCAGGGCACCTATCGGAATTCCTCCAAACTGGTTCATTACAACAGCAGCACCCTCAGACTGATGATTAAGGAGAGTCACTCTCTCAACCCCTCCACCGAGGCTTGTGAATTGCCACTCCGCTTCCACTCCTCGCAATGTCTCTACACGCTTGGGTTCGACTTTGGCCTCTGGAATCGGCACTGGGTTTGGTGTAGATGGAGCGACCGAATTCGGGGGAGCTTCCGATGCGGACTTGGGAGTGGCGGCTGGGGAAGCCGAGGAGACAACTGCGAGTGGGTTTTCAGACGTAGAAGCAGCCAACTGCTCCTGAGCCCGTCGAGCCTTCTCCATTTGGGCCGGGTACCACATTTGCCAACCAATGAGAACCATGATGGCCATAGCCACCGCTAACTTTCCTTTTCGATCCATAAATTCAGTTAAGAGGTTTTAAAGGCGGGGGAACAGGATCCAAACCTGATTCGCCCCACGGATGACAGCGACACAGCCTGCCCATTCCGAGGAGAAGGCCTCGGGAGACACCATGAGTACTCACCGCTTGATAACAATATTCTGAGCAAGTGGGGACGAAACGACACCCCGCACCCAGCCCTAAAACAAGATGGATGCCGGGAGAAATCCATTGCTGGTAACCCCTAATCAAAGAGCAAATCAGGAAACGCATGGTTTCAAAACTCCGGCTCTTTTTGCAAGTTTCCGCCACTCATATTCCAGCTCCGCGAAACTCGCTTGAGAGGCTCTGAATCGAGCCACCACGACACAAAGAAAACCGTCCTGAACTTCGGAGTGATGCATTTGATGAATGTGTCGGATCCTTCGGCGCACCAAGTTTCGAGTCACCGCTCCCCCAACTCTCCTCGAAGTCACCACACCAAACTTCGGAGGCATCTCCCCTCCAACGACACCCTCGTTCCGCCATACACCCAAAACCAACCAACGACCCGTATTGGAGACCCCCTGCTCTCGAACTCGGCGAAAATCCCCAGAACGACGAAGCCGCTGCACTTTGCGTGGATTCGATTCCATACGCCCAGATACAGCGGCTCGGCAATTGCCGGAACCGGCGGATAATTAAGCAGCCTTGTGGGCTGCAGCTCGCGCAACCTTCGTAGCGGTACGGGCAGCGGCTCGACGCTGTTTACGCTGAACGAGCGCTTTGGCCGCGTTGTTGTTCAAATCGGTCTGACGCGCATAGTGGACTTCAACGCCCTTAGGCAGCAGCCGCTTACGTCCGCGCTGGCGGCGACGCGAAAGAATCGCGCGGCCATTCTTCGTCTTCATCCGCTTACGGAAACCAAACTGGCGCTTCCGAGTGCGCTTCGAGGGTTGATAGGTGCGTTTCATAACAAAAAAAGCCGAGGTCGTTTTCGAAAAAAAGGGATCGTGAGATTACCCCCCCTTTCAATTCTGTCAATTCCCTCCTATCAATAAAAGGATCATTCCAACGGCTTCTGCCACGGTACCGCCCCCGCAATCTGGATCCTCCGACGCAAAGCCTCGATCATTTCGCGAAAAACCTTCGGCTCCTTCTTCGATAACTCCGCCGACTCCTGCGGATCGCTCCTCAGGTTAAACAATTCCAACGGCCCAAAAGGACTGTCTTGCAACACTTTCCAGTCCCCGCGCTTCAACGCCTCAATCGTCTTCCCTCCGTACCCAAACCCACCTTCTCGTCGCACAAAATACTGTTCACGCACAACCTCCTCCTCAAGACTCGATCCCACCATCATCGACAGGAAACTCCGCCCATCCAACCCTTTGGGCAACTCAGAGCCCGCTGCCTCACAAATCGTTGGAAAAAGATCCATACTCAAAATCTCAGAGTCCGATCGGCTTCCCGCCGGAATATGGCCCACCCAACGAGCCACTCCGGGAACGCAAATCCCCCCCTCATACATGTGCCCCTTGTCGCTCCGCCAAGGCCCGTTATTCGCCCCATTTGCAAGAACGCCACCATTGTCCGAAGTGAAAAATACCAACGTGTTCTCTGCTAACTTTAGCCGATCTAAAGTCCCCAACACCCGACCAATCCCCTCATCAAGGTGCTCAATCAACGCGACTAGTTTCGCGCGTTTCTCAGAGATCCCAGGTTCACGATCCTTCACTTTCTGAAGCCATTCCGGCTTCGGTTGCACTGGGTCGTGCGGCGCGTTGTATGCGAGATATAAGAAAAACGGTGTCTCCGCAGCAGCCCGCTCAGCGAGATATTCACACGCCCAATCGGTAAACATATCCGTCGCATGTCCCTCCGGATGGATC
>CANFNA010000267.1 GCA_947448395.1 Chthoniobacteraceae bacterium | reverse complement strand
CCCTTCCGCCATAATCATTCTCAGGCACTTGAGTCTGACCGCATGGCCTCGAAGCCGAAAATGTTAGATGACATGAGGTGGTTGAGTCACTCGAGATCCCGCGAAACTCCCGAGTGATGATCTCCTCCTTACCCGACCAATCTAGTCTCCCATCCGGCCTCCTGAAGTTGTACTTCTGCCGCGACTCCTCTCGCGAAGGATTGAGCTCCTGCATCCACAAATGGATCTCGGTTCAGCAGTTCGTTGCGCAACTGTGCATGGAAGCTTTGTACAGGCCCATTTTCCGAAGGTGCCTAGGCTCAATTTAGCAACTTCTTAACCCCTCTCTTCTCTACCCATTGCCGCAGTGCGCGCGCTACAAGCGCCGGTCCGTTGTCGCTGCCCACGCTCTCAGGGTTGTTCCCCCTACAAGCCATCACCACCTTCAGGATCTGGATGCCCAACGCATGGTCGGCTACCAACCGCTTTAGCCTCAGGTTCTCCTTCTCCCGCCATACTTCCGCCTCCATTGGGAATACGTCTGGACGGTGATCCGGCGCGGTTGGCAAGCGTCGCAGATCCTCAACCCGCTCTTGGCCACTTCAGCGGGGGGCCGAATGATTTGGTCTACACTGGTTTTTCTTGCTCATCGCTGTTCTACTGCGGTTCCCGCAGAACGGAGTTTCCGTAATATCGAACTTTTGGAGCCAAGATCAGAGCTCCTCTGCAGCCGTTCCAGAAGATCACCTGTGACGAACTGATTCAAATTTGACTAAGCTCGCGCCACGAGTGCAGAAAAAGGAGGCCGATACCGTCGGATGAATCCCTTAGATATTCCACGGCAAAGAGGCTGATCGAAAACGTTTCCACGCCTTGCACAGGGCCCGAACATCTGTTTCGGAGCGACCTGTGAGCCAGCCGCGCACAAATTGAGCGGAAGCCGTAAGCTCGGGACTTCGGTCGGCCATTGTTCTCAGATGCGCATCCGCAATGGCCACGTCGTTCAGCCAACCGAGGGCGCCCTGCAATTCCTTGATTCGGAGGACAAACTCAGTTGTTTCTCTTTTCGGGTAAAGGGTCCGAAAGAATTCCGTCGCATAGCGGAGCTTTTTTGCCGCAATTCTAGCACAGTGGCGTTGTTCAGCGGTCGCTTTGGAGAGGCGTTTGCCTCGTTTTATTAGTTTTAAAAACAACTGCGAAAGACGCCCTTTTACCCAGTTTTTTAATCGAGAATCCAAAACTTGACGAATCTCGGTTGGAGTTGAGGAGGCGGCCGAAAAACAGTTGCCACAGTGCTGCCAGGCCCCCAATGCAAGAGATGCCCTTGCGTAGCGCTCTGATTGCACCCCTGCGGAGGCCCTTTGTCTCTGCTCCATTGCAGTGGCAAAAGCAGCCTTCTGAAGTGCCGCAATATCAATAGTGCCATTTCCCACAGCAGGAGAGGCAGCAGCGAAAGCACCCAATGTTTCGGAGGCTAAAACCTCCCAATCACGCGATCCTCCCAGCTCCGAGGTTATCCAGCGTAACTCTTCGATTAGTGGCTCAGGGAAATGCACGATATTTCCAAATAATCCAATGGCGGACCGCAACCGCCTCAAGCCTACCCTCATTTGATGGACGCTCTCAAGGTCACTGCCATGTGTTACACCGGCCTCGTTCCCATGGATATGGGCAAGGCAGTTTTTGAAAACTCTCCGCCCCGCCTGCGCCACGAGGCTGTCTGGTGATAACCTCAAGGCCTCCGCATTTACCACAGGAATGAAGGGCTCAGGCTCACACAAAGCATAGCCCCTTTCCGCTTTGCTTTCATGACCCAAGCGAAAGGAGGCCGTTTCCATGAGCTGCTGCGCCAATTCGAACAACCCACATGCGTCCCCAGATTTCAATTCCAGCTCAACCTCGCTGATTAGCTCTGTCTTTGATCCTCGTGTGAGCTTTCCCAAGTCTAGAGAGCATTCGACCTTTTGACCGTGGGGAAGTCGCAACGGCCATGTAATGCGTTTGAAATGCGCGGTAAAAATAGGATGTAGTCGATCCTCAAGTTCTACCGCTCCTAATATTTCGCCAAGGTGGGAATCCCCTCCGACAAACACCTTAAGAATACTCAAATCCGGACGTCTCCCTGATATTGGAAAGTCCCATCCCTTCCGTTGATGCAATCCCGAGGCCACGCGTCCGCCGCCCTTGAGGGTTTGCATCCACTTTTTACCAATCTTTCGCACGCGCAGTTCCAATCCATGGTGTCGTAAAACAAATTCAGGTGTATCGAAGTAAATGCTTAGAAGTTTAGAATGTTTCGGCTCCGATTCGGAGAGTTTCCGAAGCAAGCTGTGAGTGCCGAGCGCTTGGATTGCAGTGGCGTCGCAAAGCAACTTGAGTTGAATTTCCATCGTGTTCGTTCCCCCGAAAGCCTCGTCTGCGTGCATTGCGTGATAACAAAACGATTTTCGCCGCCGATACGCCTTTGTGTCGTAATGTGCGCTAAAAAAATTACCAATGAACTGGGAAGAATGCTATAGAACGGGGGACATCCCTTGGGACAAATCCGGGCCCGCTCCGGAACTCGCAAGTGCCCTTACCGAAGGGCTCTTAAAAGGAAGAGTTCTCGTGCCTGGCTGCGGTCTCGGCCACGATGTGCGGGCGATTGCCAGAGCAGGTGCGCACGAGGTGGTGGGATTAGACTTGGCTCCCAGCGCCGTTGAAGGGGCAAAGGCGCAGGGCGTTCTCTCGAACACCTCGTTTTTGCAGGGCAATTTCTTTGAGCTTCCAAAGGCTTTTACCGCCCGGTTCGATTGGATTTGGGAGCACACCTGCTTCTGCGCCATCCCCACCGCAGACCGTCCACGCTACATCCAGGCAGCCCGAAACTCGCTGCGCCCCGGAGGAATGTTGCTTGCCCTCTTCTTTTTAAACCCAGACCTGGAAGATCCCTCGCAGGGGCCGCCTTTCGGTGTCACCACCGAAGAATTAGATTGGGATTTTGCAGGCCTCTTCGAATTGGAGCGAGAGTGGTTGCCACGCGCCACCTATCCGGGACGCGAAGGGCGTGAACTGGTG
>CANFNA010000266.1 GCA_947448395.1 Chthoniobacteraceae bacterium | reverse complement strand
GTTGGGAGAAAAACGGGTAAAAAAGGAAGAAAGCGAGGTTCTTTTTACGGTTTTGTCGGGCGGAGACGCTCGAGCTTGGCTTTTGGGCCGGGCATGGAGGGGTCCATTTCGAGGGCTGCTTCCCAAGCGGCAATGGCTTCAGCAGGGCGTTCGAGTTTTTCAAGGATGTCTCCCATGTGATCGTAGACTTCAGAGGAATCTTCGCGGCGGATGGATTCTAGGGCGCGGCGGACGGATTTTTCAGCTTCCGAGAACTGTCCTTTTCGGAAGTGCCACCAGGCTAGGCTATCGAGGTAAGCGGGGTGGTTTGGGCGCAGTTGGAGGGCTTTTTGAACTAAGCGTCCTGCTTCGTCCAAGTGCTCGTTGCGGTCAATCCACATGTAACCGAGGTAATTCATTGCCTCGGCGGCGTTTTCGGGGTCGAGATCAATGCTTTTTTTAAGGATGGAAGCAGCCTTTTCGAGAAGGCCTGCGCGTTCCGCTGCGGCTCCAAAGGTCATGTAAAAGGCCGCATTCAGGGCTTCTCGGTCGGATTCATGGTATTGACGTTCGGTGAGTTCGAATGCCTTTACGGCTTCCATGGCCTGTTTGGACTCAGACAAGGCCATAGCCAAGAGCATGGTGAGATTGGCGGCGTTCGGAAAATACTTCTGAGCCTGACGGGCGGTTACGATGGCGTCGGTTGGTCTTCGCAGACGGAGTTGAAGTTGGATAACCCTGAGGTGGTCATTCAGTTCGCTGGGATCGATCTCCAGAGCCAGGCGGAGATGTCCGAGTGCCGAAATGAACTGGCCTTGTTGAAGATAGAGTTCCCCTGCCATTTCACGTGCGGTGGCCTGTTGGGGTTGTTCCTGAATGAGTTCCTCGAGAGTCTCAAGGGCATTGTCGGGTCGTTCATTGAGCAGGAGGGCTCGGGCCCATTTCAGAGAAATTTGAGGGGAACTGACTTTCTGATTCTGCTCACGGAAGAGGTTCTGGGCCCTTTCGTAAAAGAGGCAGGCTTCTGGGAATTGCCGAGTTAGCGTGTGGTGATCTGCGGTGCGTTCGAGACAGCGAACGTCCAAGGGGGCCAGATCCATCGCTTTCCGGAACAATGCGTTAATCCGCTCGAGCGTCGCTCGGTTGAGGGAGTTTGATCTGAGGCTGAACGCATTCCGGAAGAGGTCGCCCGCAGATAACCAGAAGGAGGCATCTGGGGACTTGAGCGCCTCGGTTCGTTTCAAGAGATCTTCGAGTCTTTGGCTGAGTTTTGCGGTGGAACAGACTTCCGTGAAGATGGCGAGGGCGGGAAAGTGTTCAGGGGCGAGACGGTAGGCCTTTTCCGCATAGCTCAAGGCGTTGTCCGGTTGGCGGAGTCCGCTGAGGTAAATGCGCGCAATCTCGACGAGTGGGGCGGGGTCAGAAGGGGCGGCTTGTGCCGCGTCTTTGAGGATGCGGAGAGCCTCGGGATGCTGCTGGCTTTGGGTGAAAAAGGAGGCTATGCGGAGGGCGAGCGAGACGTTTCCAGGATCCCTCGAGAGGGATTTTTTAAAGAACTCCAAGGCAACGTCCGCTTGACCGCGCTCCTCGAGCGCCGAGCCAAAAACGAACCACTCCATGGCCTGTGCCCGGAGTTCGGAGGATTCGCTGAGGAGGAGATCCCTATCCGGCTTTTGAGCGGGAGATGGGTAGGGATCGGCAAAAACAAGCCGCGCCGGAACCTTGGGTTCGGGCGCGGCTGAAAGGGAACTAGGATTAATTGAATCGTCTTTTTTGCCCTTTGCAGAATCCGCTGAGGGAGTTGCAGAGCAGAGACAAACGCAAAGACCCGTGAACGCAGCGGCAAAAGCCAGCTGCGGGGCGAAACGGACGGTAGCCAAAGGGGCTCGGTCCATTCGCACAAGCCAGACTAGCTCTTGTAACGCAAACGCTTCTTGTGGCGGTTTTCTTTCATCCGCTTGCGGCGTTTGTGTTTAGCGATCTTTGTTTTGCGTCTCTTTTTAAGGGAACCCATGAGTAGTAATTGGCTTGCGTTTGGGGGCGTGGAGCGAAACAGGAATCCCTGCATCCCGCAACGTCTAAATTCAGACGTCGGTCGGTTTCTCGCTAATAGACTAGTTTGTTGAGAGGATATTCAATGATGCCTTCCGCACCTAAAGCCTTCAGCTGCGGAATGATTTCGCGAACGATCTTCTCATCGATGACTGTTTCCACCGCAATCCAACCATTTTGGGCGAGATGCGACACGGTGGGATTCCGGAGGGAGGGTAGGGAGGACAAGAGTTCGGGCAGTTTGGGTTCGGGGAGGTTCATTTTCAGTCCCACTTTGTCTCTGGCGGCAAAGGCCCCTTTGAGCAACAGCACCAAATTCTCCAGTTTTGCCCGTTTCCAAGCATTCTGGTAAGAGGTCTTGTTTGCAATGAACTGCGGAGAGGAGTGCAAGATCGTTTCCAAGATGCGCAGCTTGTTTGCCCGCAGCGAAGAACCTGTTTCTGTCACATCTACGATGGCATCTACCAAATCAGGCACTTTTACCTCGGTAGCGCCCCACGAGAACTCGATTTTCGCTTCCACCCCGTGTTCCGCCAAATAGCGGCGGGTTAATTCCACCGCTTCAGTCGCAATCACCTTCCCTTGAAGGTCTTTGAGTGAACGAATGGGCGACTCCTCGGGCACCGCGATAACCCAGCGGGTTGGTTGAGCGCTGGTCTTTGAGAAGGTCATTTCGGCAAGCACTTCCACATCGGACCCATTGTTGTAAACCCAATCGAGTCCAGTGAGGCCGCAGTCGAGAAATCCATGTTCAACGTAGCGGCTGATTTCTTGCGCCCGAAGCAGTCGGATCACCAGTTCCGGATCATCCACCGAGGGTTTATAGGAGCGGCTGGCTCCAGAAATGGAAAAACCGGCCTTTGCGAACAGGGCAAAGGTGGGTTCCTGAAGGGAGCCGGTCGGAAGACCAACTCGAAGCACTTGCGGATCACTCATAAAAAAGGGCCCTCGGATTTAGGCGCGGAAGGAGAGCGCTGCGAGAAAAAAGGGATGGGTGTTACCGGCGAAAAACCGAAAACGCCGCC
>CANFNA010000265.1 GCA_947448395.1 Chthoniobacteraceae bacterium | reverse complement strand
TCTCCCCCCCCCCAACCCGCCACGGCCCCTAAAGCGAAAACATTTGCCGAAACCCTCGTTCAGGGCGTCCTAGCCCATCGCGAAGAGATCGACCAATGCATTGTCCAATTCGCAAAGAACTATGAGTTGCAACGCATTGCCGCGGTCGACCGGAATATCCTCCGGCTCGCTGTTTACGAAATGCTCCATAATCCCAAAGTTCCTCTCGTCGTCGCAATCAACGAAGCCATTGAGATTGCAAAGAAGTTCGGATCTGAAGAATCAGGCCGCTTCGTAAACGGAATTCTAGATCAAATTCGCACTCATGTGGCCCAGCCCACCAGAGAACGGGATCGCGCCGCAGAAACTCCAAAAAACTAGATCGAGCAAAATGGCTTTTGGATTCCTAAAAAACATCCTCCAAAAATTCACCGGTAAGCCCGTGGATTGGGACGAACTGGAAGAGACCCTCATCAGAGCGGATTTAGGCGTCCCGATGACTCAACGCATTTTGGATGCTCTCCAGAAAAGAACTGAACCCGTCACCGCTCAAAGCGTTGTATCGGTAGCGACTGAGGAAATCCTGAAGGTTTTGCCCAGAGACCACCCGATGCTTCGCCCGTTCCCATCCAAACCCAAAGTCATTCTGGTTGTGGGAGTCAACGGCACTGGAAAAACCACCTCCACGGCGAAACTTGCGGCTCTTCTCAAAAAGAAGGGTCATAGCGTCCTACTAGCCGCCGCCGACACCTTCCGCGCCGCGGCCATCGAACAATTGGAAGTCTGGGCGGGGAGAATTGGTTGTGACTTAATCAAAGGCCCGTACAACGCTGATCCCGCCTCTGTGTGTCACGACGCGGCTCACGCTGCAGAAGCACGTGGGGTGGAATTCCTCATTTGCGATACCGCCGGTCGGCTCCACAATAAATCGAACCTCATGCAGGAACTGGCAAAGGTCCGCCGTTCCCTTTCCCGAACTGATGCCAGTGCTCCTCATGAGGTACTTTTGGTCATCGATGCAACCACTGGCGGAAACGCTTTGGTGCAGGCTCGCGAGTTTAAGGAAGTCACAGGTCTCACAGGAATCATTGCCACCAAACTCGATGGATCTGGCAAAGGCGGCTGCATTATTGCGATCCAAAATGAACTCGGAATCCCCGCCCGTTTTGTCGGAACTGGAGAAACTTTGGACGACCTTGAGTTTTTTGATTCCCGAAAATTTGTGGAGCAGATGCTTTAGTTGCACTTTGCAGCAAACGCCGTTACCGCACCTTCAAAAACGGGATACTCCCTGGGTATACCCAGGCTTTTCCCCGCAGCGCTTGAAAGGCTCCCACCATGGGAAAAACAACCGTCACAATCCCCAGAAACCAGAGGATCGGAAGCCCGATTAGTACAAAACTAAGGATCACCGCGATGATCCACCAAAGGAGGTGGGAGATAATCCAATTCATCACCACCCGACCATTCTGATCAATCAACGCCGACTCTTTGTTCCTCATCTGCCATAGGAGGATTGGAACAATAAAGCCGCCAAGCGGCACCAAATACCCGCAAAATTGCGAGAGGTGAATGAGCGCACCCCACGAGTTTTCTTGAGTCACCCAACTCTCTATCCGCTCAAAAAAGTCCGCGCCCCCCGCAGAACGCGAGCATCCCTCCCGGGCTAGGACACGCGCCTTGGCAGACTGAAACTCTGCTTCACTCAATACGCCCCGCTGACGTAATTCATGTAGCCTCTCAAGCTCGTGCGCTAAACTCATACGTTACTGTGAGTCATTGCCCTACATCGCCACGCCAGTCACTACACCCCAAGAAAAAGCCCACTTTCGAGCCCTACACACGGGACAAGAAACGCTCTATTTTCCTTTAGCAGCCGCTTCCTCTATTTTTTTAATGAACTGTTTCGGGTTCTTGTTGAAGTCCTTCAAACAACTCTTACAGCAAAATCTCACCTCACGACCCTCGTACTCGTAAACGAATGGCTTCCCCATACTACCGAGACTCTCTCCAGAGACCACACATGTCTTGAGCGGATAAGCCGCAGCCTCGCCTCCCGCAGCGCGCACCGTCAACGCACCGACAACTGCGAAAAGAACCGAAAATACAAATGGAGATATCTTCATTGGAAATAAGCGTGTTTCTAAAAAAAGTGTTTCTCAGCAACAAAATCGACCCGCCACCTCAGGCGGCAAATCCTTCACCAATCTGCCACAACAAGATCAAAAAGAAAGAGCGGACCCAGAGCATCTGAGTCCGCTCTAATACTCAGCTACATTTTGAAGTGACTATCAAATTTCTCGGGTAAAGCCTCGGAAATCCTTAGCCTAGGCTAAGCTGCTTTTCGAGCTGCCCGATAAGCTAGCAGATGCCGAGCCTTCGCCTTGCGCATTTGTTGCGCGATCTTTGAAAATGCTAGGTCCAGCGAGGCGTACAGATCATCCGTCGTGGAACTCGCCTCTAACGTAATGTGATCGGCACATCGAAGGATCACCTCTGCAAAGTGACGGTTTCCGTGCTTCTGAACATCCACCACGACGTGGACCTCAATAATCCTCGGGTAGTCTAGATGTAACTGACTTGTCTTGTGTTCGACGTGGTGTCGAAGGGCCTCCGTGACCGTCACGTGGCGACCGTCTACTCGAACAGGAACATTCACATTTGCAGTTTGCATGGGGTTCTCTTTTCGGCAGGCACGCACCCTTCTGGCCAAGGCGCATGTCTTGGATTTGTTTTTTGTTTAACTAACGAACGATCACATCCGGAAACCCTCCCCGAGATACACCCGGCGGGCCACCGGATCGTTCACCAGAAATTCTTTCGTTCCCTGCGTTTCCACGCGGCCTTCGAAAATCATGTAGGCTCTGTCCACAATCGAAAGCGTCTCCCTCACATTATGATCCGTGATGAGGATCCCGAGTCCCGTTTCGCGCAGCTTCGAGATGATCTGCTGCACATCAGCAACAGCGATGGGATCGACCCCGCTAAATGGCTCATCCAACATCAGGAGACTAGGCTTCGTAACCAGCGAACGAGCAATCGTTAAGCGCCGTTTCTCACCTCCCGAAAGAGTCAGTGCCAGT
>CANFNA010000264.1 GCA_947448395.1 Chthoniobacteraceae bacterium | reverse complement strand
TGCCAAAATCGCAGCAGCGTCGACGCCGGAAATTCAAGCATCCTTTCTGGTGAACTCGACCATACGGCGCCCGCCATTGGCACAAGGTAAAGGTTTAGAAAATCATCACCGTAATGACGTTGCTTCACATACTCGCGTAACGTGATATCGACGCTGTCGACGGCCTCAAGAGCACTCACCGCCTCAGAGTTGAATCGATTAATTTGGATTAACATCCGCCAAAATCGAGGGTTCAGAAGATTTCGCCTCTGCGCGAAAAGATGATCGAGACTGGAGCCATTATACTCGAGTCCGGCCGGTCCATATTGAACGCTGAACGACATATCCGTTGGCTTAGTCTCAACATCCAACTTGCGAAAAAGTCGTGTAAGATTTGGATAGGTCACTTCATTGTAAACCATGAAGCCTGTATCCACAGGACGCTCCTGACCACCCTCTGTAAAGGTGACGGTGTTAGTGTGCCCGCCGGCGTAATTGTTTTTTTCGTAGAGCGTGAGATCAAAACGATCTCGAAGAAAGTACGCCGCGCCGAGCCCTGAAATCCCAGTCCCGATAATGGCGAGCTTTTTCACGGCTTTGCCTTCTTAAGCCGTTGGCGAGTGTTGCTTCTGACTAGATGCCTCATCGTAGATTTGCTCCGGCACTCCACGTAAATCCCAGATAATTCCAACCCAAGAGAGCATCTTGAGGATGTAAAAGGTGATGTCTATTTCCCACCAGTAGAACCCTTGGCGAACCGAATTCATGAAGCGGTGGTGGTTATTGTGCCATCCTTCACCCAAGGTTATCAGGGCTAAAAAAATACTGTTCCGGCTTTGATCTCCCGTTTCGAAACGACGCCCGCCAAAAACATGAGCTAAGGAGTTAATCATGAGCGTACCGTGTAAAAGCACGACCGTACTGATAAAAAATCCCCAGACAAAAAGTTGGCCTCCCGAAGTTCCTAAATTGGGAAATTTCCAACTCAACAATTCCCCCAATCCGTAAAGGCTGATTCCAAAAACAGCCGGCACCGCCATATCGAACCGGTTTAAGAAAACCAGCTCCGGAAACTTGGCCAGATCCTTGATGGAATCATAATCAGTAGGAAAGTTTTTGCTGCTCGTCATCCAGCCGATGTGAGACCAGAGAAATCCACTCACCACAGGAGAATGAGCATCTGCTTCTTGATCCGAGTGTTTGTGATGGTGGCGGTGGACAGATGCCCACCAAAGAGCACCCCGTTGAACAGAGGTGTTTCCTAGCGCAGCAAACAAAAACTGCGCAACTCGCGACGTGCGGAAGGTGCGATGCGAGAAATAACGGTGGTAAAAGCCGGTAATCGCAAACATCCGGATAAAATACAACGCCGCGGCAACAAGGACCGCGGTCAAGCTCCAGCCCGTCCAAATGACGGCAAGACAGCCAACGTGCAAAAACACGAAAGGCAAACAGCGCCGCCACTCAAATCGGTCCGGCCGACTGCGAACCACTTCCGCTCCTTCAGGAAAGTAATCAGAATCAAACCATTGGCGGAATGTGATCAGAGCCCGACGCACCAAGCTTGGTTTAGGGGATTTGGATGCAGACGTGAATTCAGACATGAAAAGGGTAGTGTGAGCGGACGACAATCTCTCCAAAAGAACGTCTCACACCAGTCAAAAGGCTGTCAGGCTATCCTTCAAAGATCATTACAAAATCAGGAGCCGCGAAACGGAAGAAAGCCTGCCTTGAGAAAACGCTCACCTTCAAGGTGCTCTTTTGCTTAAAATCCCTCCGTGAACCCGTCCCCCAACGAACTCCGAAGCACACCGACAGCGCCCGCAGATCTTGAGATCAAGGACGCTCAACTCATTTTCAACCGCGTATGGAAGAAACTCGAGGAGGAACGGGGCCGCTCCACCTTGCGATTTCCAAAGGAGCTCATCCTCCTAGGCGGCGCCCCAGGAGCTGGTAAGGGAACAAATTCAGACTTTATCCGCGAACTTCGCGACATCACCGCTGAGCCGATTGTGGTGAGTCAGCTCCTGAACACCCCGGAAGCTCAGGCCATCAAGGCCAAGGGCGGAATGGTTGGAGATGCAGAGGTCGTTGGCATTCTCTTCCGCAAGCTACTCGAACCGGATCAGCAAAACGGAGCGATCTTGGACGGTTTCCCGAGAACCAAGGTCCAAGTTGAGTGTTTAAAGCTGCTCTTTGATGAAATGACAGTCCTGCGTCGTGAGTTCTCGGACACTCCGGATGCCGCTCATTTTAAGCAGCCGATCTTTCACATCATGGTGCTCTTCGTCGACGAAAACGAAAGCGTCGCACGCCAGCTAAAACGAGGCCGACAGGTCATCGCTCACAACGAAGAGGTCAAGCGCTCTGGCATCGGTGAATTGTGGGAGGAGCGCCCCACGGATTTCAATGAAGCACTCGCACGCAACCGTTATCGCGTTTTCAAGGAACAAACTTACGACGCACTCGTCTCGCTGAAGAAGCTTTTCTACTATCACTTCATCAATGCCCAAGCGCCTTTGGAGCTCGTTCGTGACAATATTATTCATGAGTTGGCCTACCAGTCTTCCCTTGAGCTCGACCCGCGGACTTTTGATCAACTACGCAAGCTTCCGCTCGCTAGTGAAATTGTTCGGCATGCACGGCAAGATCTGGTGCGCCGCTTAGACTCCTATGAAGTGGAGCATCCAAAGGTGCTCCACCGCGTCATCGATTTTATTCAAACTAAAATGATGCCGATCATCGCGCGCCACGCCATCCCAGGAGCCGCGGATATCAACTCTGAAGACTCTCTCTTCGACGACCCTCTCGCCTTAGCCATCCTGATCGATGTCTTCTCTGAACGCGGCTTTCAGGCCATTGCCGATCTACACCGCGTCGAAATCCCTGATACCATGGATCTGGCAACAGGACGCATCAACTGCCGGCAAAAGAAGGTTTACCGCTTCCATATCCGATTTAAGGGATCTGAGATCCGCCGCGGTTAACACCTTAGCTCCCCTGCATTACTTGCATCGGAGTGTAACCCTCTGCCTCCACGATGCCTTACCTGCTCCGTTCCATCCTGCTCTCGCTGACGCTCCT
>CANFNA010000263.1 GCA_947448395.1 Chthoniobacteraceae bacterium | reverse complement strand
CTCCCGTTGAACGATTTTTCCGGGCTGCGGCTCCGATACTTGATCGCAAATCGCTACCCGCCGCCCGTTCTGGATGAGCTTGCGCACATAATTGTCCGCCGCATGAAAGGGAATCCCGCACATGGGGGTCCCATTGCGCTGCGTCAAAGCGACATTCAGAATGCCCGAGGCAACTTTCGCATCTTCAAAAAACATCTCGTAGAAGTCCCCGAGCCGGAACAGCAAGATGGTTTCAGGAGGCAAGGTCCGACGGATGCCTTGGTATTGCTGCATCATCGGAGTCAGGGGTGCGGACATAGCGTTCAGAACACGTTGAAAGACTCAGCGGTGAATTGCAACCGGAGCGGCACAGAGATGATCACCTTTTTCACCCCAGACTCCTCTTTTTCACTTGTGAGAACGAGTTGGTTTTGCGCCAGTCTCCCTCGCACCGCGCCGTTTCACTCGCACACCTTTCCCCCTTTCCTCTCACTCCGGCATCCCCTTCCCTCTTTACTCCGTCCTTTCCCAGTTCTCATCGCTTTCTCCACCCTCCCATTCTCCTGATCATGCAATCTTCTCTAAAGAACATCCACTTTATCGGCATCTGCGGCACCGCCATGGGGGCCGTCGCTTCCGCCATGGCTGCCCAAGGCTACCAAATCACCGGATCCGACAAGGATATCTACCCCCCCATGAGTACCTTCCTCGAAAATAAGGGCATCCCGCTCTCGCGAGGCTACTCGGCGGACAACCTCCCCGCAAACGCGGACCTGATTGTCGTTGGAAACGCGATATCCCGAGGTAACCCCGAGCTCGAAGCCGTACTCAACCGGCGCCTTCCCTACATTTCCCTCCCCGAAACCCTCAAACAGTTCTTCCTCCGCGAACGCCATAATCTGGTCGTCACAGGCACCCACGGCAAAACGACAACCACCTCCTTGCTCACGTGGATTCTCCAGTGCGCCGACCTTTCCCCAGCCTACATGATCGGAGGCATCGCCAAAAACCTCGGCCAAGGATGCTCCCTACACCCCTCGCAACACGTCGTCCTCGAAGGCGATGAATACGACACCGCCTTCTTCGACAAGCGTTCCAAATTCCTCCACTACCTCCCCGAACTGGTCATCCTCAACAACCTCGAGTTCGATCATGCCGATATCTTCAAGGATCTCGACGAAATCAAAACCTCCTTCCGCCGCCTCCTCAATATCGTCCCAGAAAATGGCGTCGTCTTCGCAAACGCCGATGACCCTAATGCCCTCGATGTCACCCAAAATTGCCGGGCTCCCGTCCATACCGTCGGTTTTTGTGAAACTGCATCCCGAAAAATCCTCCACCCCCACTACGGAACCGGAGCCTCGTTTACGCTACTGGAAACCGAATTCCACCTCCTAATCCCTGGAGAATTCAACGTCCGCAACGCCGCCATGGCCATCAGCGCCGCCCATTTTTACGGTGTCCCACTCCCCGTTATCCAAAAAGCGGTCGCCTCTTTTGAGGGCGTCCAACGGCGCCAAGAAGTCCGCGGCACCGTTCGCGGCATCACCGTCTTGGATGACTTCGGTCACCATCCAACCGCCATCGCACAAACCCTCCAAGCCATGCGTCACCAATATCCAGGACGAAAACTGTGGGCTCTGTTCGAACCCCGATCCAACACTACCCGCCGCGCCGTTTTCCAAAACACCCTTCCCGAAGCTCTCGCCTTCGCCGATGGCGCCATTCTTTCTCAAGTCGCTCGTCTAGAACAGTTACCAGAGGAAAATCGCCTCAACCCAGAACGGGTCGTGCAAGAAATTGCCGCCCAGGGAAAGCCCGCCTTCTACGAACCCGACGTCGACCGGATTATTGCCCGCTTAAGACCTCTGGTCACTGAAGGCGATATCGTCGTCGTCTTTTCCAATGGGGGATTCGACAACATCCACGATCGGCTTTTGAAAGAACTATAGGGTGATTGAGTCAAGGCCTCTCAAGGGCCTTCCATGCGGAGCATCAATCTTCTCAGCGATTTTTCCCTTCTTCAGCGATCCGTTTGCGGGCAAAGGTTGGGTCTATGTCCAAACCTGTAGTTCTGATTATCCGCGACGGATGGGGTATCAATCCGGGAGGCCTCGCCCAAGCCTCTGCGAACGGAGACGCCACCCTTCTGGGACAGACCCCGTTCCACAAGCACCTCTACGCCACTTATCCCCAAGCGACCCTCTCTGCCAGCGGAGAAGATGTCGGGCTACCTGCCGGACAAATGGGAAACTCCGAGGTCGGCCACCTCAACCTCGGCGCCGGACGAGTCGTCTATCAGGATCTCACTCGCATTCAGAAGACGATCCGAGAAGGGAAATTAAAAGAAATCTCCTCTCTTCAAGAGGCTCTCGAAAAGGCAAAACATTCGCGCATCCATTTTCTCGGACTCGTTTCAGACGGCGGTGTTCATAGTCATATTGATCATCTCGTCGCCCTCGCCAAAGCCGCCAAGGATGCTGGAGTGAAGGATATTCTCGTTCACGCCATCACCGACGGCCGCGACACATCCCCAACTGGGGGCACCCAATATTTAAAAGAGCTTCAGGAACAACTAACCCCCTCTGGCGCGATCATCGCGACCGTCATCGGACGCTACTACGCCATGGACCGAGACCAGCGCTGGGAGCGCAACAAGCTCGCTTGGGACGCCATCGTCCTCGGACGCGGAAGTTCCACCACGCAATCCCCCTCGGAGGCTGTAGCGCACCGGTATGAGAACGGTGAAACCGATGAGTTCCTCAAACCCTTGATTTTTGCGCACGCCAATACACCCAGAATTAGGGATGGAGATGTTGTCCTTTTCTTCAACTTCCGAGCCGATCGTACCCGCCAGCTTTCTCGTGCTTTTCTAGAACCGGGTTTTGACGGATTCGATCGCGAAGTGACTCCTGCGATCCACTACGTGACGCTAACGGAATACGACCGCACCTACGGGGTTCCGGTGCTGTTCACTCCGCAGACTTTAAACAATATCTTAGGGGAAGTGGTGAGCAAAGCGGGGCTCACACAACTCCGCATTGCAGAGACGGAAAAATATCCCCACGTGACTTACTTCTTTAATGG
>CANFNA010000262.1 GCA_947448395.1 Chthoniobacteraceae bacterium | reverse complement strand
GGAGGGCTTCGTCCAAGGCCATCTGCAGGGGAGCCCGTCTAGGAACGAAATCTTCCAGAAGCAGTAGGGACTGAATTTCCACGCTTTTGACCGTGAAGAAAAGAGGGGGCTGGTCGTTCCTCAGGCTGAAGGGGCGGAGTCGCGCATGCGCGCGATCCATTCCTTGTGGATGAGTGGGGAAATTTCGGAGGGCTTGATTTCACTGCGACCGCCCCAAAATACGTTGGTGTAGAGGACGGGGATACCGGAGGCTTTGAGGTGTTCATCGATTGCGGCTTTGTGGGCCAGAACGCGATCTTTCTCTGTGCCGTGAGCGACGGACATGATGTTGACGTTTTTGAAGTCGGGACCTCCCTCTCTCCAGTAGCAATGGGTGAGGATTTCGTGCCGGCCCACTTCGCCGCCGGCTTTTTCTTCGAGCCCCTGAGGGACAGCCCAGTGGAATAGGGCATTAAAACGGGTCACGCGGACGCCGGTTTGGGAGGGTTTGACGTGCTCCAAAAAAGTTGAGAAGCGGCCGATCACCTTTCGTGACTGAAGACTTTCGGCGGTGCTGAAGAAGGTCTCAGGGTCGACGCCTGCTTCTGCTGCGCGAGCGATCCATGGATGAGGAGCGATTTCCTCAGGCGTGAATTCACGTTTCAAGGCGAGTAAGATGCGCCATTCCAAATCGGTGAGTTGGACATTGTGGACAGGCATCATGCTGGCGGAATTTTCGATGCGATCACCTGGTTCAATGAGCTTTCGGCGGACATGCCCGACGCCGAGCGCGAAGATTCCTCTGGCTGGCATGAGTTTGAATTTAAGGCATCCGGTGTGGCGCATCAAAATCTCGCAATGATCCGCCATGGAGGTTCCTACGGGTACTTTGAGGGTGGTCCAGAGTCGGTATTCTGAGCCGGAAGTTTGTTGGTCTGTGGAGCGTACGACGACATGTCCGCTGAAAGGGTCTTGTTGGAACATGAAGTCGAAAGCGCTATTGAGCTTCTCTTCAGGTACTTGCCAAGCCACTAAGGCCCCGTCGGCGAGATTCGGAGCGATCAGGGTTTGGCGAACCCTACGGATGGTTCCCGCTTCGAGCATGGCGCGGATTCGCTGCAAGACGGTCTCGAGGGGGATGCCTGAGAGTTGGGAAATCTCAGCAAAAGGCTCGCGCACAAATCCTTGGATTTTGTCCTCAGAGATAGAAAGGATTTGTGCGTTTACGGGGTCGATATGTTCAACTGGAACGGTGGAAGTCATGAAAAAAGAGGGCTTGCAGAGAGGAGCGGACAAGGGACGTGCTGTTAGTAGGATTTTGCGAAAAGAACTCGGCGTGCGCTTGGCTCGCCGGTGATAACGCATTGGCCAGGTTCCTCGGCTCCAGGGATTTGTCCGGAATCTGGAATGCAACGGATTGTAACCTTCAAGTCCTCTTTAATCTTCTGTTCAACATCGGCGGAACCGTTCCAATGGGCGAGTGCGAAGCCTCCGTGAATCTCGGGCTTCTCCGGATTTTTAGGGGTAAAAAACGCGTAGAAATCGGCTTTGTTGTCGATTCTAACGGTGTGGGCGTCGCGAAGTGCCGTCGCTCGAGCGAGGAGACCATCTTGGATTTCCTGCAGAATGATAGCGGCGTTTTGGATGAATTCTGATGTCGAAATGAAGGACTTTTCCTTGTGAGGGCGATCTCTTCGGGCCACAGCGACACTCCCTTTTTCGAGGTCGCGAGGCCCGATTTCGACGCGAACGGGAGCTCCCTTCTTGATCCAGTCCCACGTTTTATTCCCGCCACCAATATCCCGCGTATCCACCTCAACGCGTATGGGATCGCCGCCAAAACTCTGAGACCGAAGTGCTTTTGCCAGATGGGAGGCTGCCTCAAGGACGGCGGCTTTGGTGTCCTCCTTAGGTGTGATTGGGATAATAACGATTTGGGACGATGCAATTCGAGGCGGAAGCACTGCGCCATCGTCATCTCCATGAGCCATTAACACAGTCCCAATGAGGCGGGTGCTGACCCCCCAACTGGTCGTCCACGCAAACTCTGGAGTATTAGATCTGGAAACGAACTTAATTCCGCTGGCTTTGGCAAAGTTCTGGCCGAGGAAATGGGAGGTCCCGGCTTGGATGGCCTTTCGATCTTGAACCATGGCCTCGATGCAAAGCGTTTGGACGGCGCCTGGAAAACGTTCGCTTGCGCTTTTTTCGCCGGTGTAAACGGGAAGGGCAAGATGCTCTCTGGCAAAGGTTTCATAGACACCAAGCATCTTGCGGGTCTCCTCGAGCGCCTCGGTTTCGGTCTCGTGAGCTGTATGACCTTCCTGCCAGAGAAATTCCGCCGTTCTCAGGAAAAGGCGAGGACGCATCTCCCAGCGCACGACGTTAGCCCATTGATTGATCAAAATCGGGAGATCCCGATAGCTTTGTACCCATTTGGCGTAAGTGGCTCCGATGATAGTCTCGCTGGTTGGGCGCACTACGAGAGGTTCGGTTAATTCCGCCGAAGGCGCCGGACGGAGTCCTCCGGCGGGCGATGCTTCGAGACGGTGGTGGGTAACGACTGCGCACTCCTTTGCAAAGCCCTCAACATGTTCAGCTTCCTTTGCAAGATACGAGAGTGGGATGAACAAGGGAAAGTAGGCGTTCTTGTGGCCGGTTTCCTTGAACATGACATCCAGACTGTGTTGCATGTTCTCCCAAATTCCGTACCCCCATGGTTTTATAACCATACAGCCTCGAACGTCTGAGGATTCTGCGAGTTCAGCTGCGCGGACGACTTGTTGGTACCACTCGGCGAAATCTTCGGTCCGACAGGGGGAAATAGCGTTTTGAGTTAGGCTCATTGGAAAGGATTCAAGAGTAGAAGTGCGTTGAATCTCGGGCAAGGTTCAACAATTTGGTGCCCCATCGACGTGGCTCGTTGACAGAAAATGACGCGAATTTTCTAAACAGGATCTTTCGTTGAGGGCCTGAAAATGGGCGTTTGAAACAGATTTTCAAAAAACCGGTTGACGGTATGAGGGAGTGGGGTATGGTGTTCGGCCCGCTGAGAAAGGCGGCTGAGAAACTTGACTGACGAAAGTCGGTGAGGTGAGGCTCAGAAAGCTCTTTGAAACGATGGTTCCAAGAAGGTTTATAGACT
>CANFNA010000261.1 GCA_947448395.1 Chthoniobacteraceae bacterium | reverse complement strand
GGACTTAGCGTTTTCCCGGGATCAAGCGGAGAAGGTGTATGTCCAGCATCGGATGCGGGAGCGTTCGCGCGAGTTGTATGCGTGGTTGGAGGAGGGCGCGCACTTTTTTGTGTGTGGCGATGGCGCTCGGATGGCCAAGGACGTCGATTTGGAGCTTCAAGCGGTGGTGTCTCGTGAGCGTGGATGTTCCGCGGAGGATGCCGCTTCGTACGTTGAAAACTTGAAGAAGACAAAGCGGTACAAGAAGGACGTCTATTAGACGGAACAGCGCACGGTTCCTGCTAGAAACAACCCGCATTGGTCGATCCGCGATGCCTCCGGAATCGTGGGTTTCGTGCGGTTACTGAGGAAGGAGAGCGAATTCAGCGAGCGAGGAGTTCCTTCGCAATTTCGCGGGCAATCTTCGGGAACGATGTCGATCGGGTGCGGACGAGTTGTTCTTCGACGTCAGAGCGGTCGATGAATTCGACTTCGAGGAAGCACGCGGGGACCTGCCGGAGTTCGGGGATTTTTTGGAGTTGGTAGAAAAAGTTGGACCCCTTGCCTCCGTGCAGATGGGAATCCGTGATCGGAGAGCGGGCGGTCGAGTCAGGGATGAAGATAGAGACTCCGCGGGAGGCAGCTTGAGCGAGTCGATGCGCGAAGGCCTTGTCGCGTTCAAAGTTGGGATTGTGATCTGGAGCGGCAACCATCCCTAGAGACCCTTTAGCGCTGTGGGAATCTGTTGCGTTGAAGTGGATGCTGACGATGGCTGCTGGGGGAGGTCCGCTGCCCAAGCAGCGCTTGGCCCGCTCCGCAAAATCAGGGTTTTCGTCAGAGTCGCGCGTGAGCCGAACTTTTACGGGGCGCTGGGTTTCTTTCCCGAGAGCTTCTAGTGCACTGGCGACTTGTTTTGAAAGCTCCAGGGTCAGTGTTTTTTCGAGGATACCTGAAGGCGTTTTCGCGTTATTGGAGGAAGACAGGGTGCGGTCTTCCATGCGACCAGTGCTTTCTGCGCCGCCATGTCCGGGATCGATGGCGATGACGAGATCAGGCGACTTGGGCAGGGCGAGCGCGAGGCTACTCAAAAAGACACTGAGGAGAGGGAGATGCTTCACGGAATAGGACCCGGCTTCGGGGAAGGCCTGAGAATGGCCGAGAGTGTGCGATTAGAGCAGGTTGAGCGTGATGTATGTAAAGCCTTCGTCGGCCTGCATGACATCGACTTGCACCAAGGGGTTTCCGTTGATGATGGCGCTTGCGATAGTGGGGTTGAACTTGCGACGGCGCAGCATCCCTTCGAGGTTCTCGCGGTTTTTGACGGAATTGAAGAAGGTGTCGGATTCGTCTTCAGCGTCGCGGACGCCGAATTTGTGAAAGTTGGCCCGATCCTGTCGGATAATTGCGGCGACATCGCGAAGGGGATACCCGTCGCTAGCGCGGTGATCTCGCGCCGAAAGGCGGGCGACGTAGGAGCAAATGATGGAGTCTGCCGAGGCCGACAGGGTTCCAAGCAAAATAAAGGCAGCAGTCAGATGGAGAAACTTTGTCATAAGGGGTGGAATAATTAATATGTTATAAAATGGTTTGTGCGCATGCGAGCGCAATGGGGGCGGGTGCGGAGGACTGAGGATGTGGTTGAGCAAGAGAAGGGTGTGGGTTTAATGCGGCGGGTACCCCTATCCATTTTTGGAAATTTGCTCAGATTCTCTCTGTATGCTTCCACAAAGAAAGAGCGTGGTTAAAAGGTTGTCCTATCCCATCGCTGTGATGGATCTGCGTTCTCCCTTTTATCATGAAATACCTTCCTGTTGCCGTAGCCCTGTTGGGCTCTTCTGCCTTGGCTGCTGACAAGGCGAACACGCCGCCCGCCCCCAAAGCCAAAGCGCCTGAAGTGGCTGAAGTTCCTGCCCATGCGCCTTCCGAGACTCCTGCGGAAACAAAACAAGTACGCGCTCAACAGGTGGCTCCTCCTCAAAAAGGCGAGCGAATCGTGCTCATTGGCAACGGATTGGCGGAGCGGGATATTTACTACGGACGTCTCGAGACGGAGCTGCACCTCCGCTATCCGGAGAGTGAATTATTCTTTCGCAACATGGGGCACCCTGGGGACACGCCGGGTTTTCGGCCGCACCCATCGAGAGTTTCTCAGTGGGCGTTTCCTGGGGCAGAGCAATTTCGTCCGGAGAATGTGATCCACAAAGGGAAAGGATTTTTCCCGACGCCGGATCAATGGCTTCGACACCTGAAGGCGGACACGGTCGTGGCGTTTTTTGGTTACAACGAATCCTTTGATGGGCCAGACCGTGTTGGGAGTTATCAAAATGAGCTGGAGGCGTTTGTGCAGCACACGCTGAGCCGTGCTTATAACGGAAAAGAAGCCCCCCGGTTGGTCTTGGTTTCGCCGATTGCGTATGAGAATCAGAGCGCTAAGCGGGACCTTCCCAACGGAGAGAAAGAGAATGCCAACTTGGCATTGTACACGGCGGCGACGCAAGCAGTGGCGAAGAAGCATCAATTGACCTTTATCGACCTATTTCATCCGACCTTAGAGTTGTTTTCCAAGAGTCAGGAGGCCCCGCTCACGACGGCGGGATTTATCCCCAACGATCTTGGTTACCAGAAGATCGCGGAGTTATTGGCGAACGGCTTGTTTGGTTCTCAATCTCGCCAATCCAAAGCGGATCCCGAAAAGGTGCATACGGCGGTTAAGGAGAAGGACTGGTTCTGGACAAACGACTACAACATTCTCAATGGGGTTCACACGCACGGACAGCGTTACAATCCGTATGGGCCTCAGAATTATCCAGATGAGGTGAAGAAGATGCGCGAGATGGCAGCCCTTCGCGATGAACTCATTCACAAGGTGGCTTCAGGCAAAACCGCAAGTCTGGCGGTGGATGATTCGAAGACACACGTGCTTCCTCCCGTGCCGACCAATTACCAGCCGAGCGTGAAAAACGGGAGCACGGAGTACCGTTACGGGGATGATGCGGTGAATAGCCTCAAGGTTCCTGAGGGCTACAAAGTGCAGTTGTTTGCCTCCGAGAAGGAGTTCCCGAATCTTGCGAATCCGATGCAGATGTCGTTTGACGACAAGGGGCGCCTATGGGTCGCGGTGATGCCAACCTACCCTCATTATCGTCCGGGCGATCCGATGC
>CANFNA010000260.1 GCA_947448395.1 Chthoniobacteraceae bacterium | reverse complement strand
GTAAGAACCTCAGCCGCCGCGTTCCAAATGTCTGCAACAGGAACCGTCGCGTCTTTGTCGCCGCTGATGGATTTGGCAGAACGTGATCCAGGGTTGTGCCTGCAGGTCTTACTTGCAGCAAATCAGCTTAAAAAATCGAAAACTGATGGACCTTTTATCTTTATAGAAGATGTGCGGATGGCCATTGGCCTGCTTGGCGAGGTGAGGCTTGCCTCGCAAGCGCGATCACTGCTGAGGGCTAATGAAAAGTGGATGGATCATAGCAACGAGATTCGTTGGTCCGAATTTTTGAAATTCCAAATTACGACAGCCGCGCTCGCGAAATTTACCTGCAGACAAATGGAACTTTCAGACCTGGAGTCCATTGCATTCACTGCAGGAATCGTTCATCAGATTGGAAAGCTCCTCTTACTCCGTCTGCATCCTGCAGGTTTCGAAACCATTCTCGAATATGCTCAAAAGAAGAAGGTGACAATCTCAGCTGCCGAGAGACTTCATTTTGGGGGGACCAGTCAGGAGCTCGCAGCTGCGTTTGTATCGGAGCAAGTGCTTCCTCCAAGATTAGCAAATGTGATTCGCTATTGGGAAAATCCCGAAGCCGCTTTGGAAGATTCCTCCCTCGTCGCAGTGATTGCTTTTGCTCATCACCTCAGTTTGGAAAACCAAGCCGGATTTTCAGGAGAGTTGCCATCAACAAACCTACCTCCCTTGGAGAAGACTCCAGCATGGAGAATTCTTTCCAGATACGCTTTTCCAAGCTTTAGCCTGAGTAAGTTTCAAGCGCTCGCGCGCGCCCAGTTCTCCCAACCTTAGATCGATTGATCCAATCGGGGTAGGCAGTCACTTCCTGAGACACTGTTAGATCTGGACCAGAGCAACCCGGAATCCCATGCAATTGTGACGGTCCGACGGGTCACGATGCAAACGACTATGAGAACGGCATCGGACTGCGGGATAAAACCAGGATCCGCCACGGAGAACTTTATAACGCCCTTGATTGGGGCCGACTGGATCGGTGCCTCCTACAAGTCGTGCAGCGTACCAATCTGAGCACCATTCCCAAACGTTGCCGTGCATATCGAACAGCCCCCATTCGTTTGGCGAATAACTACCCACTGGGTCGTCCGTTTTAGAAAAACCCCGCGCCGCGCTCCGCTTGGATACGGGACGGTTCCGTTGATATTGGCCATGGAACTACTGAGCCTGTGACCCAAGCCAAAAGAAGTGTCCGTGCCTGCGCGACAGGCATACTCCCATTGGGCTTCAGTCGGCAGCGCAAACTCCCAACCGTCTGGGGCTAACTTCAATTTCCGGTTCAAACGACGTGCGAATGAACAGGCCATTTCCCAAGTGATTGATTCTACTGGCAAGTTAACACCCTTAAAATCGTTCGGATTGGTTCCCATCACCGCTTCCCACTGCGCACTCGTGATAGGCGTCTGGGCTATATAGAAACCTTTGGAAATCTGTGCTTTCACTCGATTTTCGGTAGCCACCGGATGATCGTCATCTTCTGGGCATCCCATCCAGAAAGAACCTGCCGGACACCCCCTGAGGCTTAAGCCCATCGAGTGAGGCAGTAAAAAACTCAACTCCACGCCTGCCTCAATCTCGCCGGTTACCGGGGGCGCTTTACCAGCATTCAAATCCAACTCGGCGAACGCTTTTAAGAGCTTTTTTCGATCACCTAATTTGGAGACCCCTAACTCCTGAAGCTCTTCGTTGGTGAGCCTTCCAATGAGAGAGTCGTCGATCGCATGGGATTCGAATAGCGATTGCAATGACGTTAACCCAAGGTCTTTAAGAGCTTTTTCTAAACGATCGACCGATATTTGCATTGATGCCCCCCAGCACACTTCACTGAATTTAGCTAATCATAATGAAAGTGTCTGTCGAGATTTTTTATCCGATGGAATCCCTTGATTTACCGAGGCTGACAGACGCTGTTTAGGTTCTACGCACTCATCGCATACGGCTCGTTAACCATCGACTGCGCATCCAAGGCGATTAACGCGGCGATTAACGCGGCGATTAACGCGGCGATTAACGCGGCGATTAACGCGGCGATTAACTCACAACAGTTGAATTGAATAAAAGCAAATCTTTATGAAAACCGCCACATCTTCGCATACCCTTCGAAGTTTCCTGAAATCATTAGCTGCCGTGTCCGTGGGCGTGGCTAGAGCAACACGCCTCAAGGCTCATCCGCGATGTTGAAAAGCGCTGCCGCTATCCGTTTTGCTCTAGCCACGGATATTCTCGCCTGTGGCGGGGGGATGTTCTGGTAGCGCAAAAGCACTTCGCCGCAGCGCGAGCTGGGGCCAGCGTCTTGCCTCTTCCATAACTTCCTTTGCGACGTGCAGTGCGTTCGCGATCGCATCGAATCAGTGACTATCGCAAACAAGAAAGGGTTGGTTGTTGTCAAACCGAAGGTTGTAATTGATTTCTAAGGGGCCCCGATGTTGCCGCCTCGGAAGGAGCCCCATTCGAGCAGAACGCCGAGGTGCAACCGCTCACGCTGCACTTCCGCACTGCCAATGTTCAGCATTGCCCAAATCTCAGCGGACAGTGCCGAACGGCTCTCGCAGCCCCACAATCGCGCCGTGAACTACCTTTCTATCACCGGCCCGGAGTGATGCGGCCGATTTGTCGCAAGCCGAGATGCAAGGGCGAGCAGATGCCCATGCCATGTTCCGTGCTGTCGGGAGCGCTAATGATTTCGCCTCGGAAAAAGTACAACCTGAACCTTACGACATTCCGTACCGGTCCTTAGTTCCTCGGGGGATCCAAAACCCTTTAGTCGCGGGCCGCTGCGACAGCGCTACTCGCGGTGCCCATGCTTCCACACGAGTGACTGAGAATGCGATGGCAATGGGGGAGACTGCGGGCATCGAAGCTTCGATGTCTCTGAAAGAAAACATACTCGTTGCAACCCTCCATGGACCAAAAGTCCGCGGAATTCTGCGCTGAAACAACGCGGGACCCTTCACCGACGCTTGACGCTAACCGTTAAAGTTTGGGCGGTTCGGGCCGGATAGGCGGTTCCGAACTAACAACTCCAATCGCGTTTAGCTTGCGCTGATAAAGCCGGCTACCCGAAATAGCATAAAGCGTATCGTGTTGGACTCCTCCGAAAGCCACGCCCTCCGCAGACGTATTTGGCAACGGTAGAATCACGTTTACCCG
>CANFNA010000259.1 GCA_947448395.1 Chthoniobacteraceae bacterium | reverse complement strand
GGTGTGCGATCGCCTCGGAGTCTGTGAATTCCTCGCTCGAGGAGTTAAGGTCTAGAAGGCCCAAAGACGGTGAATATACCGTGGCGCAGCGGCCGTACGTTCGGTTTTTTGAACAGACTAATGACGGGGCGGCGGAAGTACTGGCGAGGGTTGTGGAGAATTTTCTTCCTAACGATTCCTCTGGGGCCCTTGTGGATGCGTATTGTGGGGCTGGTTTTTTTGCCCGCCGACTTGCTGTGCGATTTTCGGAGACTGTGGGGATTGAATCTCACCCCGGCGCTGTGGCTGCCGCAAGGGCGATGGCGGGTCCTAGAGAGAAGTATGTATGTGGGGATGTGGCTTTGGTTTTGGGGGAGGTGTTATCCGCAAATAGTGAAAGGACGGTCTGTGTTTTGTTGGACCCTCCGGCAGAGGGGCTTGCGCCGCGGGTAATTGAGGTTTTAGGGGCTCTTCCTGTAACGCGCCTCGTTTATGTTTCGTGCGATCCTGCGACTCAGGCAAGAGATGTGGCTTGCTTGATGAAGGCGGGCTACCGGCTTAAGCAGATTGTGCCAGTAGATATGTTTCCTCAAACTTCTGATGTTGAGGTGGTTGCTGTTCTTGAGAGGGAGGGATAATCCCCTTTTAGGGAGTGGGCGCTTTCCTCCCCAGCTAACGATGTGTTGTGGACGTTTAAAAAATTACTAAAAACGGCCAAGAAAAGCTCTGCTTCTTGGTAGTCATCGTTAGAGTGATTTCCATCTAATCCCCCAGATCATGTTTGGATCAAAACAAAAGAAGAAATCAGCTTGGGTACAGAGTGCCATGGAGCGCTACGAAAAGCCTCTCCTGCAGTATTCGTACAGTATTGTAAGAGACTTGGAGAGGGCACGTGACGTTGTGCAAGACACGTTCATGCGTTTGTTCAAACAGGAGCAGGAGGCCATTGAAGGCCACCTGTCTCAGTGGTTGTTCACTGTTTGTCGCAATTGCTCTCTCAAGGTTCTCCGCGGGCAGGAAAGGTACATTCACGTTGAATCCTCAGAATTTGAGGGACGCCGTTCCGATGATCCTTCTCCAGCTTACGAATTGGAGCGAAAAGAGCGGATTGCGAGGTTGATGGAGTTGGTTGATGAACTGACCGACAACCAGCGTGAGGTGGTTCGCTTGCGGTTTCAGCATTTTCACTCCTATCAGGAAATTAGCGATATTACCGGGCTGAGCGTCGGTAATGTAGGGTTTATCCTGAATGCGGCGATGCGAAATCTTCGTGAGAAGATGGAGCGCGACGATAGGGAGGAAAAGATTATCTATCTTACGAGAACAGCCTAGAAGGACCTTTTGCTTTTATGAAAGACCGCCTCCGTCAGCAGGATATTACCGATTACGCACTCAATGAATTAGAGCCGCGCGAGCGGCTTTACGTTGAATCGCTGATGTTGGGTTCTGATGACTTGAGGGAGGATGCTGCTGCGATGGTCGAAACGGCACGATTGCTCGAGTTTGGTTTTGCGAATGAATCGTCTGCGGAAGAGCTTTTAGAGTTGGGGACGGAAAGACGCGACTGGGTTCTTGCTCATTCCAAGGTTGGATCGATGTGGCGCACGATGGGTAAGGTGGCTGTTGGAGCTGTTTCTTTGGCTGCTTGTGTCGTTTTCTCAGTGGCGGCGCCTTTGGTTTGGGGTTTGGCGGTGCGGCCTGGAGTGATGGTTTCGGGAGTTGATGGTACGCGCTCGGTAGGCGAGGGGATTTCCTCTGCGGTGATCGTTGGTGGAATGACGGATACGGAGTTCTTTTCCTTCCAAGCGAGCCCGTCGGACGATTCTGCATCTGGGCTGTCGTTGCCTAACGTGACAATCGGTTTCATGGAGATGCCTTTGCCGGCAATCAACGTGGATTTGAATTAGTCGCCGGTGATTGTTGGAAACGGCTGGTAGGCTCAAATCAATGAACCGTCGTGAATTTCTTGCTATTGGTTCTGCGTTTGCCGGAGGCCTTTTTTTGGACCGAGCGGTGGATGCCCAAGCTCCAGCTTACAACCGTCGCTTAAAGAAGGCTTTGAATCTTGGGATGATTAAGGGCGGAGCCGGAGCGAGTGTTTCAGATCGGTTTTTGATGGCGCGGGATGCTGGATTTGAGGGAGTGGAATTGAGTCTCCCAGAGGACAGTTTGACGGTGGATGTGATTCAAAAGGCGAAGGCTGCGAGTGGATTAGAGATTGCCGGAATTATCTGTACTTCACATTGGAAGTTTCCGCTGTCCGATCCGGACCCCTCTGCGCGCGAGCGCACGGTGAGGGGATTGCGTTTTGCCCTGGAACAAGCGGGCGAAATTGGGTGTTCGCGAGTTTTGCTAGTGCCGGGGGTGGTCACAGAACGCGTGGATTACAAACAATGCTGGGAACGTTCGATTGAGGGGATTCGGCGTTGTTTGGATGCTGCAGAGAAGGCGCGATGCCACATTGCTGTGGAAAACGTTTGGAATCAGTTTATCGACAACCCCGTGGAGGCTGTTCGGTATCTTACCGAAATCCAGAGCCCTTGGGTGGGGTGGCACTTTGATATTGGGAATTGCGTGGTAAACGGGTGGCCGGAACACTGGCCCAGCATCCTTGGTAAGAAGTACTTGCTGAATCTTCACATCAAGGAGTTCAGTCGCAAGAAAGCGAACGACGAGGGGATGAGGAAGGGTTTTGGGGTAGAATTGGGCGAGGGGGACGTGAAGTGGGCCTCGGTGATGAAAGCCGTAGATGCTTGTGGGTATGAGGGATACGGAATCGCGGAGGTGCCCGGGGGCGACGCGGAAAGGTTGAAATTTCTGTCGGAGCGGATGAGTCAGCTTTTCGCGAGTTGAGGCGAAGGTCTTCTAAGTGCGCACGAAGAGGTTAGTTCCCCGTTTTGACCTCGATAATGTCATGCGGTGCGCTTTCTTTCTGACCTGCTGAGCTAACTTGAATAAAGCGCGCATTTTCTCGGAGTTCTCCGAGAGTTCGGGCTCCGAGATATCCCATGCCGCTCTGCAATCCTCCGGTGAGTTGGAGAAGGACCTTATCTACTTTTGGAGAGAGTTCTTTGAGTGCTTCGACTCCTTCGGCGGCGACCTTTCGGGAAGCGTCTTTAGATACATGGCCATAGCGCGCGGCACTGCCAGCGTTCATCGCTGCAAGAGAGCCCATGCCACGATACTGCTTGTAGAGTTTACCGTTAATTTCCATCACACTTCCCGGAGCCTCTGGACAACCTGCGAGCAAGCTCCCAAGGACGGCTGCATC
>CANFNA010000258.1 GCA_947448395.1 Chthoniobacteraceae bacterium | reverse complement strand
GTTTGAAACTAAGGCCGGTTTTTGAATGCACCTATGAACTTACGGTTTCTCTCATCTGCTATTGTTTTGGCCGGTCTCTCGGCTCCTCTTTTTGCTGCGGATGCATCCAAGAATAAGATCTTGGAGAAGTTTGAGCACATGGACGAAAAAACGATCAAGATCGGGGATGCGAAAGCAAAGATCGTAAACACTCAGGACAAGGAGCATAGCAAAGCGCTCGAATTAAAAATGGACTACGCAAAACCCAATTCTTATCCGGGTTTCAGCAAATCCTTCCCTGAAGCAACGCTCAATCCGACTCGTTATTCGGGTTTCAGCATTTGGGTGCGGAGCGACGTAGAGACCAGTTTTAACGTGTCGATTTCGGGTTCTTACAAGCGAAAGGATGGTAAGATCCCTGCGTTTGGTGGTGGTGGTTTTAAAGCGACGTCTGAGTGGAAACAGATCATTATCCCGTTTGAAAAGTTCAGTCGAAACGGTGCTAAGTTTTGGAAAGAGGGGAAACAAGTGATCATACCCGGAGGCGGTCCGATGGATGAGGATGATTATGGTGGAATTACACGTTTTGGCATTGGCACCTCGATTGAAAGTCGGGGGACTTCAACGGTGGGTCATCTAATGTTTGACTCGTTGGAATTGATCGAAAAATCCAAGTAGCGACTTTGGATTTTGGAGGGCATCGCGCTTGCCTCTGAGTAGTTGGTTTCCGATGAGCCAATCCTCTGCGCTTTCGTGTGAGTGGGGGGCGTTCTCGTTCTCGGCTCTCCTAAAGCTAGGGTCTTACCCTGATTCGTGACTCAGGGCTGGTCCATTGCCTTGAAGTGGAGCAAGGCTGGGGTATGGGTGGGTATGAGAGAGACGAAACGGGTGTCGGCTAAGATTGTTTTTGGAGGGGCTGGGCTGGGGGTTCCGGATGGAGAAATGCTTAAGCGCCGGGCTTTTGAAGTTGCAAAGATTGAGGGCAGGGACTTGCCAAACGCGAATGATTGGTCAGAGGCGCGGCGTGAACTTCAAGGTCGAGAGACTGGAGTGTCCTTTACGGGGGGAGGTTCTGGAGTGGCTCCCGAATCAGAGTCGCTGGCGGTGGTACAGGGGGAAGGCAGCGGGGTGATGGCGGAGTCTTGGGGGGAGGAATCCCGGAGCCCTGGGGAGGAGTTGGTCAGGGAGGGAATGGAGGAGGCGGAGCACGAGCGAATGGTTTTAGGGCATGAGAGTGGGACGGGGGATGCGGTGCTTGATGGGGAGTCGGGCGTTCGGTCCGAGGAGGGGTAGGGCTTGCTCGTGGAATGGCAGCATGCAAGGGGTGGCAGTTCGGATGATTTGACGTATAGAAGGAGGGGAATCGATTATTCCTCGTGGCTGACCAATTTTTTAAATCACAAGTTGAAGCTCCGGATGCGCCCTTTGATGTCTCATTGCGTCCTCCGATGTTCAGTGAGTTCGCAGGGCAGGAAAAGGTTTGCCAGCGATTGGAGTTGATGGTGGAAGCGGCGCGTGCTCGGGGGGATGTTCTGGATCACATTCTTCTCAGCGGGCCGCCTGGGTTAGGGAAAACGACTTTGGCGCACATCCTTGCGCATGCGATGGGGGGGGCGATCAAGAACACGAGTGGTCCGACGATTGAAAAGGCTGGGGACTTGGCTGGTTTGTTAACCACTCTTGAAAAGGGAGACCTGCTGTTTATCGACGAGATTCACCGTCTGCAGCCCACGATTGAGGAGTACCTATATCCGGCGATGGAAGACTTCAAATTAGACATCATTATTGATCAGGGCCCGAATGCTCGTTCTGTGCGTTTAAATCTTCCGAAGTTTACGCTAGTTGGAGCGACGACGCGTTCTGGGATGATTTCGGCGCCGTTGCGTTCACGATTCGGGATGAATTGCCGTTTGGATTATTATACGGCGGAGGAATTGCAGAAGATTTTGATTCGGAGCGCTGGCTTGATTTCTGTGGAGATGGATGCGGAAGGGGCTTGGGAGATGGCGTCTCGGGCGAGAGGCACGCCGCGGGTCGCGAATAACTTGCTGCGGTGGGTGCGAGATTTTGCACAAGTACGTGCCAATAATCGCGTCACTCGAGAGGTGGCAGATGAGGCGTTGGGGATGCTTGATATCGATCGAGATGGATTTGATGAGATGGATAAGCGGATTTTAGAAGCGTTGATCCATCGTTTTGATGGTGGGCCGGTTGGTTTGAACTCTCTGGCCGTTGCGATTGGAGAGGATTCCGGAACGATTGAGGACGTGAACGAGCCGTATTTGATTATGCAGGGGTATTTGAAGAGAACGCCGCAGGGGCGTGTGGCTCTGGCTCCGGCGTATCGAAAACTGGGGGTGAGTGAGCCCAAAAGAAGCGGAGAGCTTTTCTAACTGAGCCAATTGTTTATAAGCAACGGAGAGGCGGATTGATCCGCCTCGTCTGACGTTTAAACTGAAATGCTTTTTGAGATGGTCCCCACTCTCTTTGTGTCCAATCCCGAACGACTATCTTCCGGAGTACCCCTATGAAAACCAGTGCTTTCGTCTTCGTGTTCTCATTACTTGCTCTGTTGGATTGCCTGTCTCACGGTGAGGAAACTCGCAGGGTCGCTTCGCCGTCGAAGTCATCGGCTTTGCCTGAAGGAGTGGGGGAATTGAAAATAGGCGATTCTGCCCCCGACTTTTCCCTTCCCGGAGTTGATGGTCGGATCGGTAAGTTATCCGATTTCTCTGGGAAGAGCGTTTTGATGGTGGCTTTTATTTCAAACCATTGCCCCGATTCTCATGCAGTTGAGGGCCGACTCATGAAGTTGGCTGGAGAGTTCTCGGGGAGGGGTTTGGGACTGGTTGCTATCAATCCAAACCATCCGGACGGCCTCAGTATCGATGAACTGGGTTACTCGAAGTATAATGACGGACTTGAGGACATGAAGCGATATGCCGCCGAGGCTGGTTTCCAGTTTCCTTATCTCTATGATGGTGAAACGCAGGCTGTTTCGAAACGCTTTGGGTGTTTAGCCACTCCCCATATCTTCATTTTCGATGCGGACCGAAAGTTGCGTTACAAGGGCCAGTTCGATGATTCGCGGTATGCAGATCCATCGACTGTAAAATCAACGGATGCGCGAAATGCGGTGATCGCGATTTTAGAGGGCAAGACGGTTCCTGTTGAAGTGACCAAGCCCCATGGGTGTTCGACCAAATGGCTTTCGAAAAAGGGGTTGGTTAATGAGAAGCTAGAAAAGTGGGATAAGACGCCTGTTGATGTGGAGTTGATTGATGCGACTGGCGTGGCTGCTTTGAGGAAGAATGGAACGAAAAAGTTCCGGCTCTTCAATG
>CANFNA010000257.1 GCA_947448395.1 Chthoniobacteraceae bacterium | reverse complement strand
CCCTGAGTGCTCTGCACATAAACATTCCCGGTCTCGCCATCGACCGCCGGACTGGAAGTGGAATAGCGGAGATAAATTGTATCGCTCAAAAAGTCATTGAAGCGGTGCATCCACAGCTCCTTGCCTGACTCCGCATCATAACAGGCCACCACTTCCTGCAAATCTGGGCCATCGCCCAAATACCCATTAATGTAGAGTTTTCCGTTGGCAATGACGGGAGTGGATTGTCCCGGCAAAGCAACGCTCCAAAGTGGATTGCGAGAATCCACCGCCGATGGAAGTCCGGTTTCCTTAGTGGTTCCGTCATGATTAGGGCCCCGCCAGTCCATCCACCCCGTTACCTTTTGGGCGGCACTGGGAGCAGATTCCTTTTTAGGCGCGGCCCATGCAGAGGCAGCGAAAACGAGGGCGGGAAGAACGGCAGCAAGAGGGAGTTTCATAAGCCGAGGGAGGGAGACGCCGTGAATGGCTCGAAAATTAATACGCACACGTACTAATTTGCTCAAGCCTCATTTTGTCTCTTTGTTGGGCCCACTGAAGGCACAAAAACAACCAGATCCTTATCGACTCGCGACCGGCACCTTAATCTTTCCGCCGTAGAGTTCACCACCACCATGGTCCTTCAACAAATACTCTCCAAACTGCGCATCGGCTCCATGAGCGCCCCCCATAATTACGAACCCTCGACGATCGTAAGCCAACGAGTACGCATTATCACCCCCAGGTCCCCCCAACTGCATCGTCCACGAACGATTTCCCGCGACGTCAAAGCGACTCAAATGAATGTCACTGCTGCCTCGTGATGTCAGTGAGGTACCCGCAAGGCTGGCAGTTTCCGCAAAGGTGCCACACCAAAAACTATTCCCCTCCCCATCCGTAGCCACCCCTAGCCCATAGTCAGTTCCCTTGCCCTGCGCCACACGCACCCATTTCAAGTCGCCGCCAGGACCGAGATGAGCGACGAACGCGTCGTTATCCTTGTCTCCTGTAGTCACAAACCTCTCACCTCCAAAAGTCGCAACTCCTCTGAACATTCCAGCCACCCACACACGCCCAAGTCGATCGCACGTGATCTCGTGAACAAGGCAGCCTGGCGTGCCTCCATAAGTCGCCAACCATTCGACTTCGCCGATGGGTGACAGCCTCGCAACCAGCGCATCCTGCCCCTGCACAGTCTCCAACTTCCGTCCCCCAAACTCACCCACTCCCGAATTCATTCCGCCAACGTAAATATTCCCGCGCCCATCGGTAGCGACCCCATGGCCGGATCCAGCAGCCTTCCCAGAAGTCGCCTTGGCCCACAACAAGTTCCCGTTCGGGTCGTATTTCGCGCAGAATAAATGCCCCCCCGGCCCGTTCTCAAATTGAATGGCCTCTAAAGTGCCACTTCCGGCCATCGCCCCGACGACTACGACATTCCCGCTCGGATCGACCGCAAGCCCGTGCACGTAGTCATACCCCGTCCCACCTCCAGTCTTCACCCACAGCAAATCTCCATTTGCAGAATACTTCGCTAAAAACAGGTCGTACTCGCCAATTAGCGGCAACTTCACCCCACTAAACTCGGCATCCGCGCTAGAATAATGGCCGCCCACATAGACATTCCCACCCTTATCAGCAGCCACCGCATAGGCTCGGTCCACGCCACTTCCACCTCCTGTCCTCACCCAAAGCAACTTTCCTCTCGAATCCAATTTCGCAACAAACATGTCCATTTGCCCTACCCCGGAAACCTCCAACTCTCCGAATTTCACGGGCCCACTAATCTCCCCTGCAAGAAGCACATTTCCGTCCGTATCGATGTTAACACAACGGGTCTTGTCGTGCTTCGGACCGCCCGCAGAGTAAACCCACTCAACCTCACCACCCGCCTCCGAAAAACCATTTTCCAAGCCGATTACAAAGACGGTTAATAGACTCAGAGATACAGTTTTAATCATGGCATTTGAGTTGGTTTTAGATCCTTAAAACTCTCGTCAGCAGGTTGAGCCTTCCCATCAGAACCCTTCCAAACAAACAGACGCCCATCCGCCGAACCTGCGGCGATCCAACTCCCGTCGAACGTAACCGCCACAGTCTGCAAAGACGCTTCCACCTTCTCCAATTTTAGAACCTTCGATGTTTCTGAACGTTGCGCTCCATCGTGCTTTTGAATGGCTGTAAAAACATTCCCATTTCCTCGATCGGTCACCCCCGCAAGCGCCTTCCCATCGGCAGACCAAGCAATCGAGGCATACACCTGTTTCTTATCTCCTAAAACCGCGTCCTGCTCCCGAGTGGGCACATCCCAAACCTTGATCTCACGATCCGCACTGGTGGTGGCGATCCGCGAAGTCTCAGCGTCAAATGCAACGCCCAACACGTGATTCGTGTGTCCTTCGTATGTGGCAGCCAAAGTCCCACTCGCAACATCCCAACGCTTCACCATCTTGTCAGCGCCACCGCTCGCGATCCATTTCCCATCGGGAGAAAGCGAAACCGCCAAAAGCGAATCATCATGCGCCTTCCACAACTTCAACTCCTTCTTCGATCCCCAGTCAAACGCACGCAAAAATCCTGCGCGCGAAGGAATCGAATCCCCTGTCCACAACAGCAAACCATCCTTCGAAACTGCCATCGATCCGATGTCCCCAACCAACCCCTCCTCAATTTTCCCAAGATTCCCGCCATCATCCGCATTCCAAAATCGCACCGCACGAAAAGCACCGGTCGCTAACGAGCGTCCATCCGAGGACCACGCGATGGACTGAATCGAATCCACATGGGCTACAAATTTTTGGACTACCGGAAACCGTTCTTTTTTTGCATCCCGAATCTCCACACTCCCTCCGCGTCCAACAGCCAATCGGGAACCATCAGGCGAAAACGCGAGAGCAAGCACCGGAGCGACAGCTTGGGGCATCGCGAGCAACTTGACTGGCGAAACCTTTGGCGGCCTGTCCATCACCGCAGCAATCCACGTTGGTCCTCTTTCTATCCAAATCCGAACCGCTTCAATTTGCTTTTCGGTAAGCTGCTTCTTCGGGGGCATATGCGGATCGCCCGCCTTTTCTAAAACTGAACTCAACAAACTCTCGGCCACCTTTCCTTCTACAAAGGCCGGCCCGGATTCGCCCCCCGCACGAAGTGACTCTAAACTTGTGAGCTTCAACCCTCCCTTCGACTTGCCCGCGCGATGACATGAAACGCATTCATCCCGGAGCACTTCAAGAGCCGCAACAACCACTGGATCCTCAAGCGAACGCACAGAAGCCTCTGGCTGCCTTGCATCAACGCCAGAATCTGGCTTCAGAGAAGTCCCCTCATTCTCAGCCCTCAATTCT
>CANFNA010000256.1 GCA_947448395.1 Chthoniobacteraceae bacterium | reverse complement strand
GGAACCAACATGCGCGGCTCGCAACACAACGACCCCTTCTTCATGGAAGATGGTAAAGTCCGCACTAGCTCCAACCGCTCTGGCGGCATCCAAGGGGGTATTTCCAATGGGGAACACATCTTCTTCCGAGTCGCATTCAAACCCACGGCCACGATTTTTCAGTCACAATCGACGGTGTCCCCGCTTGGGGAAGAAGTGGAACTCAAAGCCCGCGGCCGGCACGACGCCTGCGTTCTGCCACGTGCCGTTCCAATGGTAGAGGCCATGACGGTACTCGTTCTAACGGATCATGTCCTGCGCCAACGTGCTCAAAACGGCGGCTTCCCAACCGCTTAAGACGGACTGCGCCCGATGAATCTCGCCGCACCGGCCGATATCCCAAATTGGGTGATCGGATGCGTCGCCATCTGGCTTCTCGGCTGCATTTGGATGGGCTGGCGGCGCGGCGTTATCCGGCAGGCCGTCGCCATCGCCGCACTTGCCGCGGGGTTTTTCACTGCGTTTTCTGCAGCGCCCATCCTGTCATCAATCGTTCCTCCCCTCGGATTCCCCGTTTTCGTTCGCCCCATCGTTGCTGGGGTGGTTTCAGGCATCCTCATGTGGATTATCGTCATGATCTCGGGCGCCATTTTGTTCAAACGCACGGAGGAGCAAAGTTTTGGAATCATTCGGTTCATTTACGGCACTCTCGGCGCCGGCCTCGGATTGGTCTTCGGTCTCACCGTTCTCGCACTCGCAGCGTGGACTATTCGCCTCTCAGGAACTTTTCGGGAGGGAGTCGCTCGGTCCCGCATCCCCTCCAAACACCGTGCTGCGGCTTCCGCGCCGGCCTCCACGTCCAGATCCACCTCGGACACTATTCTCGAAATCAAACACTTGCTCGAACGGACGGCGATAACGAGTCTCCTCTCCAAGTTTGACCCATTTCCACAAACCCTTTACCCGCAGATTGAAAAAGCAGGTCAGTTACTCAGCTCTCCCGAAGCGCTGGAACGCCTTTTTCTAGCTCCAGAAATGCAGAGCATTAGCCGCCACCCTAAGGTCATGGCAGTCCGTGAAGATTCTGCAATTCAAGAGAAACTCCGAGCAGGAGACCTCGTCTCGGTCATGCGAAATCCCAAAGTCCGCGCCGCCGCAAGCGACACCCAGATTTTGACCGCGCTCAATGCGATTTCCCTCGAAAAACAAGTCGATCTCGCGCTCAACCCAAAAGAGGCACACAAGGAGAAAACCACGCCCCCAGCAAGCAGTCGCCAACCGTAACCCGCTTCTGGCCATCGCAGCTCCAATCGTTCAAGCTCTCAGCAATTTTCCATGGCAACTCGTTACATCCCCACCATCGGCCTTGAAGTGCACGTGCAGCTCAAAACCCGAAGCAAAATGTTCTGCGGGTGCCCTGTCGAGTACGGCGCCTCCCCCAATTCACATACCTGCCCCGTTTGCCTCGGCTATCCGGGAGCCCTCCCCGTTATGAACGAGGAAGCCCTGCGCATGACTGCCCTCACCGGTCTCATGCTAAATTGCCAAGTCGCTGAACGCTGCAAGTTCGACCGGAAGAACTATTTCTATCCGGACATGCCCAAGAACTACCAAATCTCCCAGTACGACATTCCCATCTGCCTCGGCGGCGGCGTTCCACTCCACGATCTTGCCTACCCAAAAGACGCTCAAAAATGCATCCTCCACCCAAACAAGGTCGTCTCACTAACCCGCATCCATCTTGAAGAAGATGTCGCCAAGAGCTTCCACTTTGAGACCTCCACAGGCATCGACTTCAACCGAGCCGGGACGCCCCTCATGGAGATCGTCTCCGAACCCGATATCCACACCCCAGAGGAAGCATTCGCCTACCTCACCTCCCTCCAGCAAATCCTCGTCTATGGGGACGTCAGCGACGCAGACATGGAAAAAGGCCAGATGCGCTGCGACTGCAACGTCTCCGTTCGTCCCGAAGGCACCGATGCTCTCGGCACAAAAATCGAAATCAAAAATATGAACTCCATCTCCGGAGTTCGCCGCGCGCTCGCATACGAAATTCAGCGCCAAATCGACGTCCTCAGTGCAGGCGGCTCACTCGCGCAGGAAACCCGCCGCTGGGATGACGCAACCGGCCAGACAAACCTCATGCGCATCAAAGAATCCGCGCACGATTACCGCTACTTCCCAGAACCCGATCTCCTCCCCGTCGACACCACCGTCTTCATGGACGAAGTCCGTCGGCGACGCCCCGAGCTTCCAGCCGAAAAAAGACACCGCTTCGTCTCCGATTACGGAATCACCGATTACGATGCCACCGTCATGGCCTCAGATCGCGCTCTGGCAGCGTATTTTGAGAGCGCAGCCAAAACCTCCGCAAAACCAAAGTCGCTTTCAAACTGGATTCTAAACGATCTCCAAAGCGCCTTGGCCGCCTCGGAAAAAACCATCGCAGAATGCCCTGTCACCGCATCGCAACTCGATGAACTTGTCGGAATCGTTGACAAGGGCGTGATCAATGGAAAACAGGCCAAGGAAGTTTTCGCAGAAATGTTTGCCTCTTCAAAATCAGCCGCTGCCGTGGTCGAAGAAAAAGGTCTCAAACAAGAAAGTGACCTCGGCGCGATCGAATCGCTCTGCAGCCAAGCCATCGAGGCAAATCCAAAGGCTGTCGCGGAGTATCACGCGGGAAAGGCTGCCTCCATTAACTTCCTTAAAGGACAGGTCATGAAACTCTCTCAAGGCAAAGCCAACCCTGCTCTCATTGGAGACATCCTCGTCAAACTCCTCTCCTAACAATCCTCTCCCCTATGAAGCAACACCTCCGTTCCTCGTCGCTCCTCCTTTTCTTAGGAGCATCCACCCTCGCACACGCAGACGTGCGTCTTCCCGCAATCCTTAGTGACCACATGGTCCTCCAAGCGGGAAAACCGGCAACCCTCTGGGGTTGGGCTGATCCGGGCGAAAAAGTGAGCGCTCAACTCGGCGACAAAAAAGCCGAAGCCACCGCAACCGCAGATGGGAAATGGTCCCTCAAGATTGCGCTCCCAAATCAAGACGGACCTCTCCAACTCCAAATCCAAGGAAAAAACACCCTCACCGTCACCGACATCCTCGTTGGTGAAGTTTGGCTCTGCTCAGGCCAATCCAACATGGAATGGCCCGTGTCCAAGGCTCTGGAACCCGACAAAGAAGCCGCCGCCGCCAACTTTCCGAAAATCCGCCATTTCAAGGTGGCGAACACCGTTTCGCCCACACCAAAAGACGACGTCAAAGGATCTTGGGTGGTTTGCTCTCCGCAGACTGTCCAAAACTTCACCGCCGTCGGATATTTTTTCGGCCGCGAACTCCATCAGCAACTCAATCAAGTCCCCGTTGG
>CANFNA010000255.1 GCA_947448395.1 Chthoniobacteraceae bacterium | reverse complement strand
GTGTCGATGAGGGGGCAGAGGGAGGCTTAGGAAGAGAAGGAGCTGCAGGAGCGCTCGGAGGTGTCGGCAAACCTGGCCCAAGCGGTTTTGGTAGCGCAGGAGTTGCTGGGCCAGAAGATGACAGACTCGGAGCCGACGGTGGCTTCGGAAGAGAGGGAGCAGTTGCCGCAGCGGCAGCCGGTCCAGCTGGGGCTCCAGGGTTTTTTGGGGGAGGCGATCCCGCAGATCCTTGAACAACTGAAGTGCGCGGCGGCGGCGGCGGCGGGCCGCCGACAGGGGACCCCACGCCCGGAGCGGATATTTTTGGAGGAGGCGGAGCTGCAACGGGTGCAACGGGTGCAACGGGTGCAACGGGTGCAACGGGTGCAACGGGTGCAACGGGTGCAACGGGTGCAACGGGTGCAACGGGTGCAACGGGTGCAACGGGTGCAACGGGTTTGGAAGGCATTGCGGCAGATGGTGCCGCCAAAACACCAGTGGGCTTCGGAGCCGCTGCCACCACCGACCCTGCAGAAACAGAGGAAGGAGGACTTGGTGGACGAATCGGAGCCGAAGGAACAGGTGCCGTCGGTCGTACACTGACGACAGCAGGAGTTGGAGCCATCCCAAGAGCCCCAGAGGCCTTCGGCACTGGCGGAGTGATTGCCGTAGGCACTCCTGGAGTAGCCATCAAACGCACCGTATCGGCACGTGCCGGAGCCGCGGGCTTTAAAACCTGAGTAGCCGTCAGTTTCACAGTATCCTGATTCGCTACCGGAGCCGGCACTGCGGGCTTCGGCGGTAACGTAATTCGGATCGTCTCTGGCGACGGGTTGGACGGTGCGGAAGGAGGGAGCGGTGAGTTCTCGGACATGGCTGCCTGTGGGGGCCTTTTTTGTCGCACCCACCACCGTATGTTGTCAAATGGCTTCCAAGAATTCGCCTACCCTTCTTTTTCTGATCTCTCTTCTCCCTTGCGGCCACTTTTTGAGGCCCGTTAGCTTAATGGAATGAATTTACTCGTGACCGGAGGTGCTGGCTTCATTGGCTCCCACTTTGTGGAGAGTGCCCTCGCCGACGGACATGCTGTGAGCGTCATTGACTGCTTTAATGACTTTTACTCTCCAGAGGTCAAAAGGCGGAATCTTCAAAACAGCCTCTCCCACATTCAACTGTTCGAATGCGATATTCGAGATTCAGAGACAACCAACCGAGTGTTCCAAGAGGCGAAGCCCGAGGCGGTCGTTCACTTTGCGGCACGAGCTGGGGTCCGACCCTCCATTCGCGACCCGAGACTCTACATAGACACAAACATCACCGGCACCTTCAACCTGCTTGATGCAGCCCGCTCCTCCGGAAGTTCACGCTTTATATTTGCCTCAAGCTCATCCGTTTACGGCACCCTGAAAACCGCGCCATTTTCCGAGTCCCTGTGCTTGAACCAAACCATCTCCCCTTACGCCGCCACAAAACTCGCAGGGGAACAACTCTGTTCCAACTTCTCCCACCTCTACGGAATGCAATGCGTGGCTCTCCGTTTTTTTACAGTCTACGGACCTCGCCAGCGCCCTGACCTTGCCATTCACTCTTTCTCTAAAGCAATTTACGAAGGCTGTCCCATTCAGCAATTCGGAGACGGGTCAACCCGCCGAGATTACACCTACATCGACGATATTCTTCAGGGAATCACCGCTGCGCTTCAATACAAAGGGGCCCCTTACGACGTCTTCAATCTTGGCGAAAGCCAAACCACCACACTCCGAGACCTCATCGCCCAACTCGAAAAGGCGCTCGGTAAATCTGCTAAAATTGAAATCCTTCCGGAGCAACCGGGGGACGTTCCACTCACCTACGCGGACATCTCCAAGTCACGCCAACTCCTAGGATACAACCCCTGTACACCCATCTCCGAGGGAATCCCTCGCTTCGTGGATTGGTTCCTTAAAACCCATTCCCGCCCTTAACCCATGTCCCACCTCACCTCGGTCGCTGAAACCACTCTCGTCGTTCGCCTTTGCCAGGAGTTAATCCGCGTTCCGAGTGTGAATCCGGAAGACAATCCCGGAACCGATCTCACGGGAGAGTCTCGGTGCGTCGAATGGCTCGCCCATTGGATCCAAACCCAGTTTCCTGACGCCTTCATCCAGACCCCAGAGGTCCTTCCCAGACGCCCAAACCTCGTCGTTCGATTTCACTCCGATCGCCCCGGAAAACCTCGCCTCCTATTCGCGCCTCATACCGATACCGTATCCGTCGCCGGGATGACCATTCCACCCTTTGGAGGTGACCTCAGCCAAAACCGTGTCTGGGGCAGAGGCGCCAGCGATACCAAAGGCCCGATGGCCGCCATGCTAGCCGCCTTGCATAGTTGTCGAGAAATCATCCCTTCACTCTCCCACGAAATTTGGTTTGCCGGATTGGCGGGCGAAGAAGCAGGTCAACACGGAGCCCACGCTCTGGCCAAATCCGAAACCTTTGACCTCGTCATCGCCGGCGAACCCACAGGACTCGACATCGTGAACACCCACAAGGGGAGCATGTTCCTGACCCTCACCTCTCGAGGCATTGCTGTCCACGGAGCCCGTCCCGAACTCGGAAAAAACGCCCTCTATCCGATGGCGGATTTACTGCACTCCATTCAAGACGATATTGCTCCATGGCTCGCCACATTTGAACATCCCGTTCTGGGACGCTCCACGATCAGCCCGGGGACCATTCGAGGTGGAAGCAAAACAAACGTCGTTCCTGATTTTTGCGAGATGACCATCGATGTCCGCACTCTCCCAAACCAAGGAGAGGTTTTTGAAAAGGAGCTGTTCGCAAAATTTTACGCGGCATGTCCAAACGTTGAGATTCAAGCATTCCGCTCCAGTCCCCTCTTCACTTCTCCAAATCATCCACTGCTCCAAAACCTCGTCTCCCTAGGCTCAAAGCCAGTGGGCGCTCCTTGGTTCTGTGATGCCGCCGTATTCGCAAAACATGGAAGCCCTGCCGTTGCAATGGGCCCTGGCTCCATTGAGCAAGCTCATACCAAAGACGAATGGATCACGGTCGAAGATCTGAATCTGGGAGCCGACTTCTTTAGTCGTTTCCTTCACACCCTGCGCTAGACCTCTGCATCAGCGCTTTCAAAGCGCAATGCCCACTCCCCACCCCCCCATGAAAATCATCCGTTCCGCGCGGCAACTCGTGTCTTTGTGCATGGCTTCATGTTTATGCCTCACGCCTGCAAAACCTTCACGAGCCGAAGACCAACGCCCCCTGAGAGATCTCAACGGGTATTTCCCATTCACCCCAGTACACACAGCAAAAGATTGGGAGCACCGCCGCACTGAAATACGGCAACGACTCCTCCTCGCAGCAGGCCTCTGGCCGATGC
>CANFNA010000254.1 GCA_947448395.1 Chthoniobacteraceae bacterium | reverse complement strand
ATCTATGGCGCCTCCCCGGAAAACTTCGTGAGACGAATCCAAGGGACAGCCCCTAGGACCAATCCCATAGATTAATGACTCCGTTTCAAATCCTCGCGCAAACCCCACTGGTTTCCGATACACTGTCCCCCGATGTCCCACCTCCATTCCAATAAAGACAGAAATTACCCCACGCCTTGGCAGCGCAAAATTCTGTGGGGGTCACTCACTTCGCTAGCCGTCGTGTTGATCGGCGCTATCTCGGTTGGAGGCGTCTGGATGTTCGCCGAAGTCCTTCGTTTTCTCCAACCTATCCTCATCCCCTTCGCAGTTGCCGGCGTCCTCGCCTACCTTCTGGATCCCGTCGTGAATCAGTTAATTTCTTGGGGAATCCCTCGGCGCTATTCCGTGATTTCAGTCTTCGCGGCTGTTTCGGCCCTCGTTCTTTTGAGCGGAATCTGGCTCATCCCAAACATCTCCCGACAGACCGTTCGTCTGTATCATAAAATCGACTTTTACACCTCAGGCGCACGCTCCCAAATCGATGGATTCGCAACGTCCGTCCGCCAAAACCTCCGGCAAAAACTCGGCTTCGATGTACTCCCGTCCGTCACCGATCCCACCGATGAGGAAATCTCTAAGGATCACGCCGCCACCTCCGCTACCGCCGTAAACGGAGCCCAAAAAGCTCCTGCCAACCTCGAAGAACTCATCGATCTCCAACAAATCTTGAAAGGAGACTGGCTCAAAAACTCCATCACACTCGTCATCAATAATTCCATTCGGATGGTCCGCAGTAGCGTCGGGGGCTTTCTCAGCGTCTTCGGCTTCCTGCTCTCCCTAATCATCATCCCCATCTACCTTTTCTATTTCCTCCTTGAAGCCCCCATCATCACTCAATCGTGGCAGGACTATATTCCTCTCAGAGCCTCCCGTTTCAAAAATGAAGTCGTCTCCGTCCTCACCGAAATCAATGTCTACATCATCGCCTTTTTTCGCGGGCAACTCCTTGTCAGTCTGATTAACGGAACGGCCACCGCAATCGGGCTCAGCATCGTCCAATTAGAAAACGGCCCTGTGATTGGTTTCGCCCTCTGCTTCTTGGGCCTCATTCCTTACGTTGGCATTCTCATTTGTTGGATCCCTGCGGTCATCATCGCCTCCATGCAAAACGGACAAGGCACTTGGATTTCCAATTCTCCAGGCTGGCTCTTCCCTGTAGTCGTGACCGGCATCTTTGTCATCGTGCAGAAGATCGACAGTTTCTACATCACCCCAAAGGTCGTCTCCAGCCGCGTTGGATTGCACCCACTGACAGCCATTATCTCCCTTTTTGTATGGAGCTTTCTTATCGGAGGTCTCCTCGGAACCCTTCTCGCGATCCCTCTCACAGCGACCCTCAAGGTCCTCCTGCATCGCTACATCTGGCAGCGGCAGCTCATCCCAGCTTCCAGCTCAAGCGACACTCCCTCCGAACAACCGGAAACCTAGGCTGACGCACCCGCCCGCACAGCATTCCTTTCGGCATCGGGTGTCCTGCTTCCGTCTGATTCCGGCTGCGCAAGCCTCCCCGTGGTGCGCTAACGTTACTGTGCGAGAGACCCTCCAAACATCGCTCCAGCACTTCCCCTCTCCCCGTTCTGATTTCGAGGTCCCTCTATCCTTTCCTAACAAAACACGCCTTCAACCCTATGGCGGCTCCTTCCATCTTGCAGGAAATCTCATGATCTCCATCCACCAACCGGATGCTCTTCGCCTTCGTCCCGCCCTTTAATACCTGAGAGGAACCTTTCAACTTCAAATCCTTGATCAGCACCACTGAATCACCGTCCTGCAACACCGTCCCAAAAGCGTCCTTCACCACACGATCACCACTGCCTTCGCTCGAAGTCGCGACCGCCTTCTCCCACTCGTATCCACAGGTGACGCACTCCCATCGGGTCGGATGTTCCAGAAGCTCATTCATCGTGCACATGGGGCATTCAGGTTGATTCATACAGAGCCATCAAACATGGTTCCGCCCCGTCGCTCCAACGCTTTCCGGTTGAATATTGGCACAAAAAACTGGGGCTCCCTTTTCGGAAGCCCCAGTTCAAGAGCAACAGATCGAATCCTAAGAACTAAGCGTTCCGATTGATGCAGTTCAGATCTTCGAAGGACACGATCAAACGCTTGGTCGCAGCATCCTCTGCGGCCCCGAGCCATATGCGCGGATCGTAGTACTTCTTGTTCGGAGAATCAGCCCCCTTCGGGTTGCCTATCTGCCCCTGCAGATAATCGTGATTCTTCGCTTCATAAGCACGCACCCCATCCCAAAAAGCCCATTGGATATCCGTATCGATGTTCATCTTGATCACCCCATAACCAATCGCCTCCCGGATCTCTTCCCGAGACGAACCAGATCCCCCGTGAAACACAAAGTTAACCGGCTTCGGTCCAGTTCCGAGATGCTTTTCAATGTAATCCTGCGAGTGCGAAAGAATCGCTGGCTTGAGCTTCACGTTCCCAGGCTTGTACACCCCATGCACATTTCCAAAAGCCGCCGCTACCGTGAAGTTGGGGCTGATCGCACTCAAAATCTTGTAAGCTTCTGCCACTTCTTCGGGCTGCGTGTAGAGCTTTGATTCCTCCACCCCCGAATTGTCCACTCCATCTTCTTCCCCGCCCGTCACGCCGAGTTCGATTTCCAGCGTCATTCCCATCTTCGCCATCCGCGCAAAATACTTCGCACAAAGCTCCAGATTCTCATGCAGGGGTTCCTCTGAGAGATCCAACATGTGGGACGAATAAAGTGGCTTGCCTGTACGCGCAAATTGTTCCTCGCTCGCCGCAAGCATCCCATCCACCCACGGTAATAGCTTCTTAGCGCAGTGATCCGTATTGAGAATCACCGGAACCCCGTAAGCCTTAGCCGCCGCATCCACATAATGCGCTCCTGCCAGCCCACCCTGAATCGGGCCAAATTGGTTTTCCTTACTGACTCCCTTGCCAATGAAAAACTGCGCCCCGCCATTGGAGAACTGGATCATCGTAGGAGAATTAACCTCCCGAGCAGCCGCAAGCGTGGCATTGACGGAATCGGTGCCTATACAATTCACCGCCGGAAGCGCGAAATGATTGGCCTTTGCATAATCCAGCAGCTCCTTGACTTCGTCCCCAAAGAGCACACCAGACCGGAATCTTTTGTTAGCAGTCATCCCGCGTTCTTTAGCAGACCCTCCCTTCGGAACAATCGGGAAGTCTTCCAATTCCAACGTCATCCCCCTTGAGAGGCGATGCCTATCAGATCACTCCGCTTTAACCCTTTGACGAATCCACAAAATCAAGGCGCTAAAAACCCCAAGCGCGAGCATGCTAAGAGAGACCTGAGCAATCGCCTT
>CANFNA010000253.1 GCA_947448395.1 Chthoniobacteraceae bacterium | reverse complement strand
TGGCTCTTTTCAAATAAGTTGATGAGCTTATTCGCGTCCATTATGAGCAACTTACCCCCCTCCAAAAAGCCTGCCGTTTCTTCGAAGAAAAGTGCGTCATCCGAATCTCTTCACCGGCGGTGGTCTTCGGAGGTGGTTGATGGAGCCGAGCGGGCAGCAAGCCGCGCAATGCTTCACGCCGTGGGGTTTAGCCGCGATGACTTTAAGAAAAACCAAATAGGCATCGCCTCCACTTGGAGCATGGTCACGCCGTGCAACATGCATATCGATACGCTGGCTCGGCAATCAGAGGCGGGGGCCAACACGGGAGGTGGAAAAGGAGTGATCTTCAACACGATGACCATCTCCGATGGAATTTCGATGGGAACCGAGGGGATGAAATATTCACTGGTTTCACGGGAGGTAATTGCGGATTCGATCGAGGCGGTGGTGGGATGTCAGGGATTTGACGGGGTTGTAGCCATTGGTGGGTGTGACAAGAATATGCCTGGATGCATCATTGCACTGGCGCGTTTGAATCGCCCCTCCGTGTTCGTGTACGGCGGAACGATTCTTCCTGGGTGCATCAACGGGGTACTTGCGGCAAAGCGACTGCGCAAAGAGAGAGCGGATGCGATTGCGGGGAAAAAGTTAGATATTGTGAGTTGTTTTGAAGCGGTTGGAGCGCATGCCAACGGGCAGGTGGACGAAAAGGAATTATCCTTGATTGAAGAGCAAGCCATCCCTGGCGCGGGCAGTTGCGGTGGGATGTACACAGCCAACACGATGGCTTCTGCTATTGAGGCGTTGGGGATGAGTCTGCCCAACTCCAGTGCACAGAACGCGATGTCGCAGGCAAAACTGCAAGACGCCCGGGCGGCGGGATTGGCGGTGGTGGAACTGATTAAGCGAGGCATTCGGCCGAGCGATATTTTAACTCGCGAGTCGTTTGAGAACGCGATCACAGTGGTGATTGCTCTTGGGGGGTCAACCAACGCGGTGCTTCACCTTCTGGCTATGGCTCATTCTGCTGGGGTCAAATTGGATCTCGAAGATTTCAACAAGATTGGGAAGCGTGTTCCGGTTCTCGCAGATTTGAAGCCCAGCGGTCGGTTTCTGATGAGCGAACTGGTGGATATCGGCGGTCAGACCCCGCTCATGAAGATGTTGCTTGAAGAGAAACTGCTTCACGGCGACTGCATGACCGTCACAGGTAAGACGCTTTCGGAGAATCTGAAGAAGGTGAAATCCTACCCGAGGAATCAGGAAATCGTTCGCCCGATCTCAAACCCCATTAAGCCGGACAGCCATCTGGTTGTTCTCCGAGGCAATCTGGCCCCAGAGGGAGCCGTGGCAAAGATTTCGGGAAAAGAGGGTCTTAAGTTTCAGGGGAAGGCGCTTGTTTTCGAAAATGAGCAAGACGCATTGAAGGCGATTTTGGATGGGACGGTGAAGAAAGGTCACGTCATCGTGATTCGGCATGAAGGTCCGGTCGGCGGGCCTGGGATGCGCGAAATGCTATCGCCCACGAGTGCGGTTATGGGCAAAGGACTTGGCAAGGACGTCGCGTTGATTACCGACGGGCGTTTTTCGGGTGGTTCGCACGGATTTGTGGTGGGGCACATTACTCCAGAAGCTGCTTTGGGAGGACCTTTGGCGTTGGTCAAAAACGGGGACGGGATCACGATCGATGCGGAGGCGAGGGAATTGAAGTTGGAGATCTCGAATGACGAACTCGCGAAAAGGAAGGCGAAGTGGAAGGCCCCCAAGCCAAATTATACTCGCGGAGTTTTGGCCAAGTACGCGCGCACGGTGACGACTGCTTCTCTGGGAGCGGTTACGGACCTGTAAGAGGGGGGCTTGCATTCATCCTCAGAAGAATTTCACGGCCACATTCATGAAATCCAAAAGCGACCACTCTGACCGCGAGTCGCAGGCCCTGCTCGCCCGGTTGGTGACATCGTCCAAGGCGCTCAAAAACGTTCCTAAAATTGCACTGGAAGCGGTTCAGGGAATTGGTCTTTTCACAGCGCAGATCGAGGATGAAACAGCGCCTCTGATAGACGAGAGGCAGGCCATCGCCTCTTGGTGCGCCATTTATGACGTTAGGCATCATGCGTGGATGGATTTGGTAATTGAAGCTGACCGACGTGAGGCCGAGCACGCGTTTCAGTTGCTCACTGGGGAAACTGCAGTTTCGCTTTCCGACTGCTACGACGTGCTCGGTGAGATTGGCAACTATGTGCGCGGCGCTCTCAAACGGGGGATCTTGTCGGAGTATTCCGGTTGCTTCACTCCGGGGACTCCCAAGTATGTGCCGGGAGGGAACCTCCACTCGATTTTGAACTATCCTTGCGCGAGAATTCGCACCCAAATGCGGGCGGATGGAGTCCGTATAGCAGTGACTTTGCTGATCCACGAGCAGCGGCCCGTGGCAAAGACCATGGCAAAACTAAGAGAGCTCGATGTCACGATGGAGCCCATCGTTATCAATCCGTCTTCCAAACTCGAGATTGTCGCAAAGGGTGTGGTTTTGAGTCGCTTATGGATCGAAAAGCTTCGCAATCGCTTCATGCACGAGGAGAAGGAACGACACGTCGCCGTGATCTCTCCGCCTCCAGTGACTTCGCTGTTTCATCCAGGGTTTGCTCAGACATCGGTTGACTAAGGTGCGGATCTAATCGGAGTGTCCGGAATTGGGAAGAAATCGCTTTCTACCGCATTTTTGAAGTCCGCCGCGTGGCGTGGGGCCTGCGGCACGATCAGTAGTGCGGCGATAGGGAGTAGGAGAAGGTGAAGGTGTTTTATGGATGGCTTCGAAATGCAGATCAGTAGGAACTCGCTTTTGACCAGATGTGCGTAGATCGGGTGCGCGGGATTGTCGCGGGACGAGGCATCAGTCAAACGGAAGACGTTTGGCGCCCAAGTGAAGCGGCCTGAAAGCGCTTGTTTGTTACAACGTGCTTCCGGCTTGGAATCGCAGTTGTGGGTCTTAGGCGAGGATTTCTTTCACGACTTCTCCGTAGACATCGGTCAGGCGGAAATCGCGGCCGAGATGGCGCGAGGTGAGCTTGAGGTGGTCGATGCCGAGTTGGTGCAGGATGGTCGCGTGCAGGTCGTGGATGTGGACCCTGCCCGAAACGACTCGGTAGCCCATGTCATCGGTTGTGCCAAAGGTGAGACCGCCCTTGATTCCACCGCCAGCCATCCACGCGCAGAAGCTTTCCGGTTGGTGTTCGCGGCCGTGTTTCTCGATCGGGGCGGTGCCGCTGAGGTCCTGACTCCACGGCGTGCGCCCGAATTCCCCGCTCCACAGGACAAGGGTGTCCTCGAGCAGGCCCCGGGATTTGAGGTCCTTGAGCAAGCCTGCAACGGGTTGATCGGTTTGGGCGCAGAGCTTTGGTAGATTTCCGCGGATGTCACCGTGGTGGTCCC
>CANFNA010000252.1 GCA_947448395.1 Chthoniobacteraceae bacterium | reverse complement strand
CGGGGAGCGATTGGAGGTCGACTTCTTCCAGGGGTACTGGGCGGTCTGGGTGGGAAACGAGTACCGCACGGCGTCCGATGCGTTGGAGCCAGGCGACGACATCTTGAGGATTGGCAACTGAACCACTCAGGAGGAGGAGATTGGTATGTGCAGGTGCGAGAGCGATGGCCTGTTCGTAGTGAATGCCGCGGACCGGATCTGCGATCATCTGATATTCGTCGATGACGAGAAGTCGGGGGCCATCGCCGGAAAGCAGGCGAGCGCGTTGTGTCTCGAGCGTGGCAACGACGATGCGGCGGTCGAGGCCTTCCGAAAGGTCACCCGTAGCGATGCCAACTTCCCATCCGCGACGGAGCCACTCGGCGCGTTTGTCATTGGCGAGCGCGCGTGTGGGGACCGTGAAGACGGCTTGTCCTTTGAGGGAGGGTGCGAGCAGCTCGAAGATGAATGTTTTACCAGAGCCCGTTGGGGCGTGAACGACCACATCCATCCCTTCGCGGAGTGCGCGTACGGCGTCTTGTTGCCAAAGATCGGGGATGGTCAGGGACTGGAACGGGGCGGGTTGCACGGCCTGAATGAGAGGGGTGGGGCGCTGAGCGATTAGCTTATCGTGGAGTGAGTTGGTGGTTGGGAGTGGGCGTGGATCAAGGTTTTGATGGCACGTCGGTGAGCGGCAGGAAGGGGAGCCTCTTCCAAAACAGAGGATATGGGAAACCAGCGGTCTTGTGGGTCGAGTGAATTGGGTGGCGGCGCTGCGAAGACGTGCAGGGTGATGCGGTGGTGGGTGAAGGGGTAGATGGTTTCGAAAATAGGAGTGGTTTCTGGAGGTATTTCGCAAATGGGTAGTTTCCAAAGACCGTGAGAACGTTTGCCGGTTTGCTGAGTTAAGAGCACGGAGTCGTTTGCGAGGATCCAAAGGGCCTTTTCCAAAAGGGCGACGGTCTTTTTTTTGGGGCTTTTAATTGGAAGGTTCTCTGGATTGGTCGTCTTGCAGTCGGAGCGAATGGGACAGTCCGCACAGCGAGGGCGTTTTGGGGAACATAGAAGGGCGCCGAGTTCCATGAGTGCCCCGGTCAGGGCTCGTCCACCTTTTTGGGTTTGAGGAAGCAGGGATTTTGCGGCTTGGGTGAGAACATCCAAGCCGGATGGGGTATCGATGGGGTGTTGAAAATCGGTGAGGCGAGCGAGCACTCGGGCGATGTTTGCGTCGATGGCTGGAACTGGGAGGTCGAAGGCGAAGGCGGCGATGGCCCCTGCGGTGTAATGGCCTACGCCGGGCAATTTTTTTAGGTCGAGAGGATTGCTGGGGATCTGTCCGTGGAAGTCGGTGAAAATTTTGCGTGCGGCGGCCTGGAGGTTTCTGGCTCGGGAGTAATATCCGAGTCCTTGCCATAGTTTTAAGACGTCTGATTCCTGAGCTGCTGCGAGCGTTTGAATGGTGGGGAACTGGGACATCCACCTTTGGAAATATGGGATGACGGTGGTGACCTGTGTTTGTTGGAGCATGAACTCAGAAACGAGGACCGCGTAGGGAGAGGGATTCTCCCGCCAAGGAAGGACGCGGGCATGCTGAGTGAACCAGAGCTCTAAGTTGGAGCGAATCACTTGTGGCTCAAAAGGGATGGGTTGGGCATGCTGCACGGCAATCCACCTTAACGATTCGCACCGGCTCTGCATGTCTTCAGATTCAAAAAACTCCGGGTCTTCTTCGACGACGTACACAAAACCGCTTACTGCTGAGCAGGCTGAAAAATTGCGGCGAATTCTTTTGGAACGCGGATGGCAGTTTGAGGCGCGGCCTTACACGCTGTATTTTGCGAAGCGCGAGAAGGTGAGTGTGTCGGTGTATGAGAAGGGGCCCAAGATTGTGGTGCAGGGGAAGGGGATGGACGAGTTTTTGGAGTTTATACTGGAACCGGAAGTGATCGGGGTGGATTCCCCTGACGCTGATGAGGTGGAGCATCCCGAATGGTTTTCTCCGCACTTGGGGATTGATGAGAGCGGGAAGGGGGATTTTTTTGGACCGCTGGTAATCGCTGGGGCGTATGTGGATGGGGAGATTGCGAGAGCTTGGCGAGAGGCGGGCGTGATGGACAGTAAGGCGATTAGTTCGGATTCGAGGATTCGTTCATTGGCGAGGGTGATTCGAGGCACCGCGGGTGCGGTGGTCAGTGTGGTTGTGGTCACCCCAAAAAAGTACAATGAGTTGTACGCATCATTTGCCAACCTCAACCGCCTGTTGGCTTGGGGGCACGCCCGAGTGATTGAGAATCTTTTGGAGATGCGTCCGGATTGTCCCCGGGCCCTGAGTGATCAGTTTGCAAATCCGAGTCTGATTCGTAAGGCATTGATGGAGAGGGGGAGGGGAATTCAGTTGGATCAGCAAACCAAGGCGGAAAGCGATCCGGCGGTGGCAGCAGCGTCGATATTAGCAAGGGAAGGGTTTATCAACTGGCTGGATAGTGAAGGGCGCGCCTTAGGGGTGACATTGCCTAAGGGGGCTTCTGCATTGGTAAAAAAAATGGGGCAGGAAATTGTAACAAAAAACGGAAGAGAGGTTCTACAAAGGGTGGCCAAAGTTCATTTTAAGACAGCTAATGAGATATTAGCTAACTTTGAAACATCTGGCTTGCAGGGCGCTCCCGAAGACACTTAGAAGTAGACGGATCTTATGGGGACACTCACAAAACGCGATATAGTTGTACGCATTAGTTCGGAAACCAAGCAGGTGCAGTCGACAGTTTTTGATATTGTTCAGCGCACCTTGGACCTGATCACTGATGCTTTAGCTAACAATGATAATGTGGAACTGAGAAACTTCGGGGTCTTGGAAGTTCGGTTGACTAAGCCCCGCGTGGGCCGCAACCCTAACAAGCCAGGAAGTTCTTTTGTGATTCCCGCTCGTGCCACGGTAAAATTTAAGCCTGGTAAAGTGATGCGTGAGAAGGTTTTGAAGCTGTCCTCTGGCTTGAAGAAGGCAGCGGAGGCACCCGCGAAGAAGGTGGCCAAGAAGAAGGGCTAGTTGAGAGCGGTAGTTCACGGTTCATCCCAGGATGAGGCGTGTGTCACTTTCCGATCAGAGGCGGTCTTCCGAAAAGGAGGCCGCCCTGTTTTTTGAGGGTCCTTAAAATATCCCTAGCTGGCGTTCTACTTCCGGAAAGTGGGTGGCTTGGGGCGCCGAGCAGTTGACGTTCACCTGATACAATGTCAACAGTTTGGGGGTGCTGTTTTGTTTCTTTTCCTCTGTGCCGTTGAGTAAAATTGGGGTTCATCGGTTGAATATTGGTAAGGGGCGCTTCTGCCCGCGTTTCGAGAAGGGGGCGGATCGCCACTTTCTGTTCTAGGTGTCGGGGCTTTTACCCTGTTTTTCTATGCCGACTGAATTGATCAAAGAGCTCCGAGAGGAAGAGCAAGAGGGGGAGGGGGAGGGCTTGGACCGGGTTGGGGG
>CANFNA010000251.1 GCA_947448395.1 Chthoniobacteraceae bacterium | reverse complement strand
GATATCTAAAGGCGTAAATCCGAGAAGACTCGTTGCTGCAGGCGTAAAACGCCGCACGCGAAGATCCGTTCCAAAAATAACGATCGGAATTTTCACGCTGCTGATGAGGTTCATCAGATCGTCGTTGATCCGAACCAACTCCAGATTCCGGTTCTGAAGCTCCTCGTTCACCGTCGTCAACTCCTCGTTCGTGGACTGCAACTCCTCTTTCGAGGTCTGCAACTCCTCGTTTGCAGACTGAAGTTCCTCATTAGCGGAGATGGCCTCCTCGTTAGCACACCGCAACTCCTCATTGCTCGCAGCCTTCTGCTCAATAATGGACTGCAGGTACTCTTTGGTGTGCTCCAGATCCCGGCGAAGTATCTCCACCTCATCACGCTCCACCACCGAAAAGGTCGCCACCTCTTCCTCCGAAGCGTCCAAGCCCTTGTCTTCAATCCCCGAACGTAATGGTTCAAAAAGCACCAAAAATCCACCGCGCGAGGATTCCGACAACCTGACTGGGATCACCTCGATACACACCTCCCTCATCTGCGTTCCTTCGCGGTGCCGGATGCCTTGCTTCCGAACAGATCGCCCCAGCTTCCGCGCCTCTTCCACGGCAAATCTCAAAGGCGAAAACAGATTTTCGCGCGCCATTCGGAAAAGATTAAAACTCGCCTCGCCAGACGCCGGTTCGAGAAAGGATCCCGTTTTCCCACGAAACTGCAAAACCTCCAACTCATCCGACACCAGCACGCCAGCGGGCGCGTACCGATGAATCAAAATCCGATCAGCTTCTTTCTGCAGATCGGAGAAACTTGGAGTCCTTTCGCGAATGGCCGCGACTTCAAGCGCCGGAATGGAGGGATTCATGTTGGTGAAATGCGGGTAGCTTCGAACCAAGGTGGAATTCTTGGAGTAAATCCGGTTTTTCGAATCTACCAACTGAAACAAATCCGTAAAACGGCCAATCGATTCGGAAGCGCCCAGCACCAAAAATCCCCCCAACTTCAAAGAGTAGTGAAAGGCAGGAATCACACGCTTCTGCAACGCACTCGAAAGATAGATCAGCAGATTCCGACAACTGATCAGATCCACCTGAGAAAAAGGCGGGTCAACCGCTACGTTCTGTTTCGCGAAAATGCAAATTTCACGGATCCTCCTAGCGATGCGGTACCCTTGATCATCCTTTGTAAAAAAGCGCGCCAAACGATCTGGCGAAACTTCCGCGGAAATTGTTTCCGGAAAAAGTCCGACGCGCGCCCTTTCCACCGCAATGGAGTCACTCAGATCTGTGCCGAAAATTTGAATCGCCGGCGCCACGTTGGCTCCCTCGAGATACTCAAGAAGCGAGATCGCAATCGAATAGACTTCCTGTCCCGTTGAGCATCCCGGCACCCAAATCCGGAGCGGGTTGTCCGGCGTCTTCCCTCGGACAATCTCCGGAAACACCGTGCTTTTGAGCGCATCAAACATTTCGGAGTCCCGAAAGAACCGCGTCACGTTGATCAAGATATCTCTGTACAACGCCGCGATTTCATCGCCCGAATTTTCCAAGATCACGCTGTACTCCTCCAGCGTCTGCGCATGACGCAAAGCCATGCGACGCTCAATTCTCCTGCGAATCGTATTGTCGCGATAATCCGAAAAATCCACCCCCGTTCCCACTCGAACGATTTCCATGATCCGACCGTAAACCGACCCCTTCAACAGCAATGCCTCTTGGTTCACCTCCTCCGAAGAAGTCGACCGAAAATAGCCGTGCCGCGCAATGCGCCCAAACTCCTCCGCAATCTGTCGCGGATTCAAAACCGCATCCACCGCCCGAGACCGACTCGCGTTCAGCGGCATCTCCGGAAACTTCGCGGATTTTTTGTCCTGCGCAAAATTAAAGCCTCCCGCCGATTTGATCTCGCTCACGCCGAGCGTCCCATCGCTTCCAGTGCCTGAGAGAATGACCCCAATCGCGGCTTCGCCTTTCTCAAGGGCCAACGAACGAAAGAAGCGATCCACGGGCAAAAATGGAATTTTTGACTTCAGATTCCTAGGCCACAGACGGAATCGGCCCTCTTGAATACTCAACTCGAAGCCTGCGGGGATGACATACACGTGATCCACCTCCAAGGGCGCTCCTTCGGTGGCTTCAAGGACAGGCATCGAGGTGACAGGCGAAAGAATCTGCACCAGTTCGCTGCGATGGTTGGCTTCCATGTGCGTGATAATCACAAATGCCGCTCCCGAACCCGATGGAATATGGGAGAGCAGTTCCGTGATCGATTCCAACCCACCAGCAGACGCTCCGATCCCAACCACTGGAAACCTCTTTCGATCAGAGGAATTTCCCGTGGAGGTTTGATCACTGGGCTCAGCTTCTGTTCCTCGACTCATCAGAATTCAAATGTCTCTGTTTAGGATAGCTTTGTCTACGCAATCACATCCGAGTTTCGAGTTCGAAACCCGCAAGATGAGTTCATTCAAAGACGCCATGCGCCGCGCCTTGCCCCGCCGTCGGATTTGTCCATGCTGATTGGGCCATGTTCGAACTCCTGCAGACCGACCCACACTCTCTGGCCCGCCGAGGCCGCCTGACCACGGCGCATGGAGTCATTCAAACTCCGATCTTCATGCCGGTTGGCACTCAAGGAACGGTCAAAGCCGTCTCGCCAGAGGAACTCCATGGGCTTGGCGCGCAAATCATTCTAGGCAACACCTACCACCTTTTCCTACGCCCAGGCCTCGAGATCATTCGTGAATTTGGAGGTCTCCACGAGTTCAGCCAGTGGAACGCCCCAATCCTCACCGATTCCGGAGGCTTCCAAGTCTTCTCCTTGGCAAAACTCCGCAAGATCACCGACGAAGGCGTTCATTTTCAAAGCCACATCGATGGCGCCGCCTGTTTCTTAGGTCCCCGTGAAGCCATGGAGATCCAGTCCACACTGGGGTCTGACATCGCCATGCTGTTTGACGAATGCCCTCCTTACCCTTGCGAGTATGACTACGCAGCGCGCAGTCTGGAACGCACTCTCCTCTGGGCCGCTCGTTGTAAGGAGGTCCCGACTCGAGGCGCAAAGTTCGGAATTGTTCAAGGAGCCACCTTTGCCCAATTACGACGACAGAGTGCAGAAGCCCTCGTTGCCATGGATTTCGATGGTTACGCCGTCGGCGGAGTCTCCGTGGGCGAACCCGAACCGGAGATGCTTGCCGCTGTTGAAAACAGCGTTCCGTTCCTACCCACTCACAAAGCCCGCTATGCAATGGGGCTGGGAACCCCTCCTCAAATGATCGAAATGATTGCGCGGGGCATCGATATGTTTGACTGCGTCCTTCCAACGCGGGTGGCGCGAAACGGAACCGCGTTCACCGCTCATGGCCCCCTAAACTTGAGAAATGCCTGCCATGCCAAGGCAAAAGGTCCCATTGAAGAAGGCTGCCTTTGCCCCGCATGCCGTTCCTTCAGCAGGGCTTACCT
>CANFNA010000250.1 GCA_947448395.1 Chthoniobacteraceae bacterium | reverse complement strand
TGGAGGAGTGCAGAGGCGCGGCGCTGAATGCAAATATCGTTGCAAGCGTTAAGCTGTGAACGGATGTGAGTCGGTAGCCCATTGTGATAATGAGGTGGAGGGTCAGCGGGTTTTATATGCTTCCGGTCGGCGCTCCGTTGTCGCGGCCGGATCGCTGTCCTTGCGCGCTTGCTTGTAAAGCGTCGCAAGCTGAGTGGGGGTCACAAACACGACGTCCGGCCCAGCGTTCTCGACGATTTTTTCTACATCTTTCTCGTGAAACGTCCAGCAGTGCACAAAACCGTTCACAAAGGCGGGCCGCTTCGCGCCCACCTGCTCTCGGATTTCTCCCATGAAACCAGTCCCGAAGTTCCGCCACGTGGTCATGGCACGAAAGACGGGCATTCCCTGGGGCTGGTCTTGCAGATTGTAAGTCAGGTTCGAATAACCGTTGTGCCCAGAGTAACATCCCATATCCGCAAAGAGACTGTGGCAGAATGGAAGCGCCTTTGCGTATTCCTTTAAAAACAGATCCTCCCCGTGGACCGTGCGCACCGTTTTCAAGCCCATCGAAGGAAGCAGCTTCGCGGTCCATTTCAAGAACCCTGAAAGCACCTCCGCCCTGTTGGTGTACGCCTCGCCCCAATGGTCCGGCTGCATGTAGCCTGCGCCGCTAACATCCGCGATAAACTCGGTCGTAGGAGCCGCATGTTGATAGTACCACTGCGCGAGGGCCGGTTGCAGTTCGCGGATCGCTGGGCCTATGCCAAATGCGAGCGGAAATTTGCCATGGCCGGGACTTTCAAAATACCGCCTGAAAAACAAGTGCCACGCATTCTGGTTGTCGCCATCCGACATAACGAGTGAGACGTATATCTTGTCCATATCAAGCACGGGAGCGGGAGGCTGTTCCGGCTGTTTCAACTCGGCGAGCTTCACCCCGCTCATCACTCCCGCGTTCAACATGTGGTCCGTGCAAACCAAGGCCTTTCCATATCTGCTCGCCAACGCAACCCCAGGAGGCTCCCCGATCCCCACGCCTTCGCCTGCCGCGGGGAAACCGAACACAGGGATGTTTACGGGCATTTCGGAGAAAATTTTCGCGACCTCTCTTTTTTCAGCACCCCGATCTGCACCTGCATTTCCCTCGTCCTCTTGTCCACAGATCCAAAACATCGGCGCCTTCCATTGATAAGCATACGCGAAGTTTCCGTTTTTGAGGCGGCCTGGGTGCATGTAGTCGCACATGTGATGATTTAGCCGGTCCTTGTACGTCGTCCACAGCCAGTCCAATCCCTCCGCGTAAGTCTGAAAGCGCCCGCGCAAATCCATCCGAATCGCCAACCCAAGCGTCTTCGCAAGCTCCGCAGTAGCGACAATCCAGTCCTCGCACGCAGCCACGTTCGCCGCCAAAAGATCGCCCCGGTAGAGCTCCTTGTCCGCGATGATAGCTCCTTTAATCACGTCCCTGTGTTTTTCAAACAATCCCGCCCAGTTGGGCTCGTCTCGAAACCCGTCGATGTGGCCCTGCTTTTGATGCCAATCCAGCCAGAACCGGTCCGTCTCGGTGTTGATCAGCCAAATCTGTGGCTGTGTGCGGCAAGTCAATCCTTGGAGGCAGGTGAGTGCAATCCTCGCGTCGCCGTTCAGCTTGTTCAGGGAGACGGCCGCAAGCTCCCGGGCGGGTGCTTTTGACTTTGGCACGAAAGAATCGCCCCAGGGTCTCGGTGACTCCACTGCGAGCAACCCGCTGGGCATCGGCCCCGGAAGCTTCATTTTGCCGAGCGAAGCGAGCTTGGCCTGAAAGATGTCCGAACTGATCTGCTGCTTCTCATGCAAACACCAAAGAATCCCTCGGATCAAAAGCTGCGCGGCAAGGAACGCGTCCTCTTCATCGTCCCCACTGATCATGTGCCCGAGCCAGACGTCGCATGCTCCGGAAAACATCTCGCAACGATGCCGAATCAGCGCGGCGCACGGCTGAATCGCCTTTTCCGGACCGACTATTTCTAGGAGCGGAATCACCTCGTCCCTCGGGTCCAGTGAACCCACATCCAGCCACTGGGTCCTTCCGTCCTTTTCGGAATACCATTGTGCAGGGATAGAAAGTGGACTTTCAGGGACGCTCACCGTCCACTTTTGATCAGCCGGTGCAGTCCGGAAGCCACCGGTACCGATCTCATCCTCCCGATGTCTGAAGAGATTCGTATGCCCCAAGTCACTCCACTTGCCCTGCGTGCGCTCGCAGGGATGGGTGAATGGGACACCGGTCAGCACAAAACTGCCGCCTTTGCGGTGAAAGGCCCGTAGGTTTCCAAATGCCGCTTTTGGAAATGTATTCCCAGTTGCGAAGACGATCACTGAGGACGCCGCATCCTCCAATAGCGAAGGATTTTCGAGCATAGCCGCATCGACGGCGAGGGCTTCCACGCCGTTTTCGGCAAGCTTGGTCACAAGCTTCCGTGCTGAAATCGCCGCGGCCCCGCCGGACCTCGGAAATTGGGCTTCTCCGAACACCAAAACCCGCGCCTCGCTGGAGGCCGAAGCAGAGAATAGCATCAACACCGTAACGAGAGTTTGGACTGCACGGAGGGAGAGGAACATCCGGCTAGCATACATCCCCCCTTATCCGCTGCGATGTCGGGCGTTTGACCGACAAGACATCTTCGTTGAGACTCGCCTGAATCTGAAGCGGGCTTGTGAAGTCAGTGGCCGCAAAAGATGCCCTCCTCAAAAGTGCCCCCCTTTAGCATATGCCACCGCGCTTCCCTACCCAGCTCCGCAGCGCCGGCGTCTTTCTAGTTCTGCTTTTTGCCTGCTGGAGCTGGCCGGAGCAAGCCACTGCGGTTGCGGAGACCGCCGATATTCCCGAGGGCCGACCGCTTGATGTGAAGCTTCTCTCGGTGGAGGTAAATGAGAACCCGCTCCCCAATCGCTTATGGGATCCGGCAACAGGCGAGCAGGCGATTTCGCTACGGCTACAATCCGTACGCTCGATTCGCGTGCAATTCCAAGAGCGTTCACCCGAAGGGTTTTCCTCACCAAAACTCCAGTACTTCCTCGCAGGTTACGACACCAAATGGCAGGATCTGAGAGCACACGCCCAGCTCACCGTGCGTTTTCTTGATGAGGGCGACGCAATCATCGGAACCGAGGACCTCAACGCCAAAGGGGAAAGCGATGGATGGGTGGGGCAAATTGCGAGTTCACGCTTTTGGCCCCGCTCAGCGAAGCTCACCGCGCCCGCCCGATCCAAGCGCGTCCAACTCGCGATCATTTCAAGCATTCCTGAAATGATCGGGCAGTACGCCGTTCGCGACATCTCGCTTTCCATTACATCAAGGGAGGGATCTGTGAAGGCCAGATCCTCACCTTCCACGGAACTAGGAACCGAGATGGACAGTCCTCTCGGGACCCCCCTCCAGTGGGCAAGGAGCGGAACGCGTGCACAGCTTGCCCAGGTCGTGGCGCTTCCCGAGG
>CANFNA010000249.1 GCA_947448395.1 Chthoniobacteraceae bacterium | reverse complement strand
ATCAGCTTTTCGTCGCCCGGTTTTGAACGCTGGCGAATCGCTGTGTAGGTCTCCGGACGTGCGCTGGTCATTCCGGTGCCTGCGTAGTGCGAAATTTGGAGGTAGAGCGGTTTTCCTGCCTGAACCTGCCTTGCCATGAAGTCGGCGCCTCGACGGGCAATCTCAAAGCATTCTTTTGGGTTTGGGTTGGGGTCGTTGTTTGGTCCGACGTTCGAGGTTGGACCATCACTCTCGTCGAATCCGTGGCGGGATGGAGAGACCCTGCCAGCGTGCCATTTCCCGAAATGGGCAGTGGCGTACCCTTGTTGTTTGAGTAACTCCGCGATGGTGGTCTCTGATTCCGGCATCTCGAGAAGGCATTTGGGAGGGGAGACGCGCCAGCCGGGTTCTGGACTTTCTTCCCGTTTGTTTTCGCCGATGAAAGTCATGTGGAGGGCCGCTGGACTTTTTCCGGTGAAGAGCGCAGCTCGTGTGGGCATGCAACGGGGAGAAGCGGCGTAAAAGTTTGCAAAGCGAGTGCCTTCGGCGGCGAGAGCGGCCAAGGTTGGTGTTCGCGCGAGGGAACTTTTGGATTCAGGAACGGCGTCATCCATGGCAATGGAAGCGGAACTCCAGCCCTGAGCTTCTCCTAAAATAACGAGGAAGTTTGGGTGCTCAGCACTTGCGGGCGGACTGATGATTTGCAGCAACAGAAAGGCAATGGTGATCGGGACCAGCTTTTTGCGGTGCGCGCGCATAGTGCTTGGGGGGAGGATTTTGGCTATTCAGAAAAAAGATGGGTCCAACGGCTTGATGGATGATCGCAAAAGCGGTGCGCTCTTACTCCAAAATCCACTGAACCGCATCGGCGATGACGTGACCGCGAGTGGAGTCGTTGCGGATCTCGACCCAGCCCTTCTTTCCGGCTTCGAATTGGAAGACTCCCAAAACGTGGACGCCCTCTGGTCCGGCGGGTTTTTGCCTTTGGTTTACGATTACGGAGTGCTCCCCTTTTGCATCGTGAATGACCACTGGGACATTCTCGGCTCTGTTCGCCGAAGCGGAGTAGGAAATGGAAACGCGATAAGAACCTGATTTTGGCAACTCAGGAGCGAATCGGATGCGCTGTTTGCCCTTGTTGGTGTCTCCGTCGTGTCGATAGCCGGATCCAAAAAAACCTGAGATAGTCGCGGCTTCATTGGAAAAACCTTCGATTTCCGCTTGGGCATCGTCGACCACGATGCCCGAGAGTTTCAAAGTGCCTGAGGGTTCAGGCACGAAGTCGAGGACCTGTTTATCTTCAATCAAGCGAGCCTTCAGCTTGGCGATGTCGATGTCTTGGATGGTAGTGCCTTGTTCGATCGCATGAACGGCGGCTGTCGCGGCGCTTTGGCCCATCACCATAAAGACAGGTTCCATCCGGATGCTCCCGTAAGCAATATGACTAGCGCTCAAGCAGACTGGAACGAGTAGGTTTGTGCATTCCTTGGCCTTGGGGCGGATACTGCGGAAGCTCACGGGATAAGGCTTGGTTCCGATTTGAATATCTCCCTCATTGCGTACGGAGCCCTCTTTGGTGACGTAACGCTGGGTGTGATGGGAGTCCATATTGTAGGCGCCCATTCCCACGCTATCGTCGACAACCTCTGTGCGTTTACAGTTTTTCTCGGACATGACGTACTCGCTGATCATGCGTCGTGCTTCGCGCACGTAGAGTTGGCGTGGCCAGTTGTCGTTATCGGTGAACTCGTCTTTGGCGAGGCCGAAGGAGCGGTAAGCGTTTCGAAGTGTTTCGGGAACACGGGGGGAGTTTGCGAGTGTCCAAAGGAGACCTTTTTGCCAGTTCTCGTGCGCCTTTTTGATTCGATCTCTGGTGGGATAGTCGGCTTCCGGGTAATCCCAATTCATTCCGATAAAGTCGGTACTCACCGCAAAATTGTTGTTGGTGTCGGTCTTGCCGTTCGGCATGCGCGAGGGATTCCACGAGACGCGCAGGTCGCCCGCTTCAATATTCCGGAGCGCCAGTTCAAACCAAAGAGGATCATATTGGGTGGGTTTTTCCCATTCGCGTCGGTTTTCGGGGACATCCGTGGTGCACATCCGGAAGTTGTAAGCCTGAATTTTTCGATCCCCGCCGAATTCTTCTCCGGGTCCGAGGGGGTTAATGCCAGGGAGCAATCCGCTCGAGGGATCTCCGGGCCGGATGTACGGATCAACAGGATGGGTGAACTGATGGTGTTTTGAACCGAGGGTCTGGACGCCATTGATGGTCTCGCCATACACACTGTTGGCTTCGCGACCGACATGATAGCCGACTCCCGCCTTTGCCATCAGATCGCCCTCGTAGGTTGCGTCGATGAACATGGGGGCGGCGAAGGACTTTCCGCTCTCCATGACAATCTCCGTGATCTTTGGGCCGTCTTTTTTAACGCCTGCCTTCAGATCCAGCCGTTCGCCATAAACGATCGTGATCTTATTTCGAACTGGCGCGAGCATCTCTTCAAAGACGGAGGAGGCGGCTTTGGGCTCGAAGGTCCATTGAGTGGTTTCTGATTCAGAGGACTTTACGTGTTTGGCAAAATAGGTTTCGCGGGTCTGGTGAGTCCAATGATTGGGGGCGCTATAGTACTGGTAGACCCCCTCATAGAATTCTCGGGAAAGCCCACCTATGGCTTTCTTATTTCCGATATCGGTGGCTCCGAGTCCTCCTGTTGTAAGGCCTCCCAAAAATTGGGAGGGTTCAATGAGGATGGCGTGTTTGCCCATTCGGGCGGTTTGAATCGCGGCAGTGATTCCTCCGGAGCACCCGCCGTAAATCACAACATCGGCTTTTTGTGGAGGGGCTGACAGGAGGAGATGGGAAGTGAATAACCATGCACTGAACAGCAGGGGCGTGGGGAAGGGGCGCATTTTGGGAAATTGATTTTAAGTTTACAGAAGGCAAGCACTTCTGTGAGTGCTTCGGTTAACTTCCCAGAGTGAGCATGGCGTTGGCTCAAATGGGGACGAATCGACAGCCTACAAAAAAGGGGGAGCCTTTTACAGACTCCCCCCTCTTTAGATGATGGTTGATCGCTGGACGCAGGGCTCTTTTTCTAAGGAAGGAGCCCGCTTCCAGATCTGAGCGTTATGGCTTGCTCTCGAGCATGACAAAGCGGCTGCCGCCCTTGCTAAAGATGCGGATCAACACTTGTTTCTCGCGCTTCAGTTCTTCGCTCATCTTCACGGCTTGATCTGCCGAGGAGACGGCGCGGCGTTCAACTTCCTGAATCACGTCGCCAGGCCGGATTCCTGAGGACGCCGCGATGGAATCGGGTTCCACTGCGGTGACCAGTGCACCCTTAATCTTCTCTGGAATATTGTACTCCTTGCGCCCCGCTTCATCCAAGTCAGCCACGGTGACCCCATCCAAGACGTCTGGATCTGGGTCTTGGACTGGAGCGGGTGCTTCGCGACCGCGTTCTGGCTTTTCGCCGAGCTTCGCCAAGATCTCGGTCGGTTTTCT
>CANFNA010000248.1 GCA_947448395.1 Chthoniobacteraceae bacterium | reverse complement strand
CCAAAGCACCTCGAACTTTTCGGCGCGCTTGGCAAAATACCCCCTCGCTACGCTCACATCCCCCTCATTCTCAACAAAGACGGTTCAAAAATGAGTAAAAGGGACGCCGGTTCGAGCATCACCTCTTACATGCAAGAAGGCTACGTGGCTGACGCCGTCAGAAACTACCTCACTCTCTTGGGATGGTCCCCAAAGGATAACCGCGAAAAGCTGGATCTCTCAGAAACCGTACAACTTTTTACCCTTGAGAAGGTTAACCGAAAAAATGCCCATTTCGACCTAGATAAATGCCTCTGGCTCAATGGGCAGCACCTCCTCCAAATGGACCTACAGCGCTTCCGCGATTTGAGTATTCCATTCCTCCAAAAGGCCCATATCGACTACCGCTCAGAGCACTCCCTCGACCCAGTGCTCGCCATCATCAAAGAAAAGATAAAATTACTCACCGAAGTCCCCGACTGGGTTTCCTATTTTTTCACAGAAGACTACGCCTTCGATGAGGCGGCAGAAGCAAAGTCGCTTAAAAACCCAGACTCCGCACAGCGTCTCCACGCCCTTGCTCAGGCCTTCGAAGCAGTCTCTCCGTGGGACCCTGCTTCGATCGAAGCCTGTCTCAAAGCCACGGCCTTACAATTGGGCATCAAGGCAGGGGAACTGGTTCCCCCCACACGTGTAGCGGTCAGCGGACGCCCCTCAGGCCCGAGCCTCTATCACTTGCTCGAGGTGCTTGGAAAGGACCGGACCGTCACCCGAATCCATAACGTGGTTCAAACCCGTTGCACGCCCGCTCTGTGAACTTAACTCCGACAGTCTACACACTTCAGGATTTGAAGGATTGGGAGCATCGCGCGGCCCTGATTTCACCTCCCATTCGCCTAGCTGTGTTGGGGGATCCCGTCGCGCACTCGGCATCTCCTCAGATGCATAACGCCGCACTCCAACACCACAACCTGCCTTTCTCCTACGTTCGGCTTCACATCCGCCCAGAAGAACTCTCAGAGGCTATTCCACTCCTTCGCTCGAGAAACTTCATCGGCGTCAACCTCACCATCCCCCACAAAGCCGCTATTCTTCCCCTGATCGACTCGATTGACCCCTCCGCCCAATTCCTCGGAGTCGCTAATACCGTCGCCTTTCGTGAAAAAACCTCCATCGCGTTCAATACCGATGGCGGCGGACTCACTCGAGCAGTGAAAGCGGATTTTGGAGTCCATTTGGGCGCATTAAAAACCATAGTCCTCGGAGCTGGCGGAGGGGCTGGCCGTGCGATTGCCATCCAATGCGTTTTGGAATGCTGTCCGCAAATCACTCTCGTCAACCGAACCTTCGAAAAAGCCCACCGGCTTGCACTGGAACTCGACACCCTCGCTCGGAAAGCACATCCCGCAAATCCTCCAACAATCCAAATAGCCACTCTCGATTCGGCATCTCTCCGCGAAGTTGCCGACTCCGCACAACTCCTGATCCAGTGTACGTCGCTAGGCATGAAACCCGACGATGCCTCCCCATTTCCGCGGGATCTCCTCAGGAAGACTCACCTCGTATACGACACCATTTACAGCCACCCCACTCGCCTGCTTGCCGACGCTCAAGAAATAGGAGCCCGAGTCGCCAACGGCCTATCGATGTTACTTCATCAAGGAGCACTCGCATTCGAGATCTGGTTCGAAAATAAACAGGCTCCCATCAGTCTCATGGAAGCGGCCCTGCGAAAACCAGTCTCTCATTAGATCGCAGCTTCCCGAAAACACGCATTAAAACAGGTTCTTCTCACACGCTTCATGCAGCCTCTCATCCTTGCTTTAGACATTGGGACTTCTTCAACTCGAACGGCCTTGTTCGAAAGCACCGGCCAACGCCTGCTAGCATCTACAGCACAAAAAGCTTACGAACTTATCACACGCATCGATGGAACGGCCGAATTAGACCCATCCACGCTGCTCGATGCAGTTCGGGATTGTCTGAGCAAAACACTCCATTACGCCCAAAATGAACCCAGCCTCTCGGGACGATCAATCGCAGGCGTGGGCACCTCCTGCTTCTGGCACAGCCTAGTCGGGGTGGATAAACAAGCGAAGCCGATCACCCCGATCATCACTTGGGCAGATGCACGCTGCCGTCAAGACGCCGCCCAACTACGAACCGAGTTTCCAGAGGCAGTGGTCCACGAACGAACTGGGTGCATGCTGAGAACCTCTTTCTGGCCCGCGCAATTACGTCGCCTTAAACGCGTCGATCCAGATTCCTTTAAACAGGTCCATCAATGGATCTCCCCGGCAGAATGGGTTCAACACTCCCTCATCGGAAAATCAAATTGCTCCCTCTCAATGGCCTCAGGCACCGGCCTTTTGGATCCAAATACACTCCTCTGGGATGCCCCGCTTTTAAACGCCTGTTTGATCTCAACTCATCGGCTCCCAACAATATCAGACCTTCCAGTCGAAACCGCTGGAATCCTCGCCCGAGAATTTCCCGAACTCAAAAACGTCCCGTGGTTTCCGGCGATCGGCGACGGTGCTGCCTCTAATCTCGGCTCCGGATGTACCACCCCAGACCTAGCGGCTATCAACGTCGGAACCAGTGCAGCCCTTCGAATCATGCAATCGGGGACGAATGCCAAAGCTCCATTCGGCCTGTTTTGCTATCGAGTAGACGCCGCAAGATTCCTCATCGGAGGAGCTGTTAGTAACGCAGGCAACCTCAGAGCTTGGGCCCTGCGCGAGCTGCAAACTCCGCATTCTGATCAATTAGAGTCTCTTTTGGCTGAGCGCCCAGGACCGGACCACGGCCTAACAGTGCTTCCTTTTTGGACACCCGAACGAGCACCGACCTGGAATGAGGATATTCCAGGGACAATCCTTGGCCTGACACCCGCGACAACTGGACTGGATATTTTGCAGGCCGTCACAGAAGCCACCTATCACAGATTGGCTCTCATTGCAGAAAAGCTAATTCACCAAACGGGGACGGCGCCTAAATTTCTCGTCTCGGGAGGCATTCAGCATTCCCAAACAGCCATGCAACGACTTGCAGACGTCATTAATCACCCAGTTTACGCGAATCCGGAAAAGGAAGCGTCAATCCGAGGCGCTGCCATTTTTGCGATCGAAAAACTCGGAATTACAGTCACCCCTTTGAGTAATACAGGCGCATTTACCCCAAGAACAAACATCTCTGAGCGCTATCAACTCGCTCGAGAAAAACAAAAGGCGCTCGAGGGAACCCTAGAACGCCATTTATTTTAAAACCCCCAAACTCTGCCCGCACCAACAGAGCAGCAATTTATTTGAAGGTTCAAAAGCTAGCCAGCCCTGTGACGCCTCTTCACTTTTAACTGCGCTAAGGACTTAGCCAGCATAATTTGGGTCGCCGCGATTTCCTCGCGGCTATGATCTGCGCCCTTAGCAACTGCCTCGATATGGGCTCTTGCACGCTCCACAGCAGCTTCCGCCGCAGTCTCGTCAATGTGACGTTCCTCCAGAGCCATAT
>CANFNA010000247.1 GCA_947448395.1 Chthoniobacteraceae bacterium | reverse complement strand
GTCTAAAAAAAGAGCTGCGTTGAGTTCTTCCACTCGGGGGGAGCCGGAAAAGAGGTCTTTGGCGGTTGTCTCGACGCGTGAAACTGCCGCTGCGGCAGGAACTCCTGCGGCGACCGTTTCAAAAAAAGGAGAGCCTGCCTCCCTTACAACAGGATCGAACACGAATAATTCGAGCAAGATTTCTCGGTCCCCGTCCGAAAATGCGGTTGCACAGGCTTTTGCTGCTGCCCCCCCTCCGACGGACCTTTCCGGAACCTCTTCGAGTTCTGGGGTGGTTGTCCGTGCTGAAGTGACTAAAGCGAATTCATCTGCCTCTGTTGGGATTTCTTCTGGGAACGGGAACGCCAAGTTGCCGAATAAAGAAAAGGAATCGGGGTCTAAAACGGTAGGCTCCGCGCCTCAACCCGTGGCAGGCCTGCAAACGGCACAAAACAATCCTTCTCGTGTAAGTATGGGTCCTTCGGTTCCCGCTCCCTCCCAATTGGGGGTCTCAATTCAAGCCCCAGTCTCAGGCGCTGCAACTCGCTCCCAAGGAGCGGCGTCGGGCAATGCGGAGGCGAAAGCTTTTGTTGCGGCGAATCCGACCACGATGACTCCACCTGCGCCCAATGGCGGGTGGAAAACCTACGGAACGGGTCAACAGCCTGGTGGACGTGTTGTTTCAACAGAACAAGCCACTACATTTGCCGATCGGACGGACGCTGGGAGGCTGTATCTGCGCGGACAGTTTGTGGTGACTGCAACCGGCAACGGGAGGGCGGTTCTTCGGCAAGCGCGGGTGGATGACCGAGCCCCGCAAGCTCGGGTGATTGTTGAGTATCCGGCAGGAGCAGTTCCCCCGGCGCAGGGGTCGTCGATTGCTCGGGATGACGGGCGAGGATTTGAAATTCGGGAGGTTCGAAAGGGGCCGGATGGACAAATTAATATTTTTGTTAGGGAAATCAGTGCTCCGTAGGAGCTCGGAATGCGGAGTGTTGCGACTAAGCGAGACTTGGCGCTTGGCAAGGGAGTGTTGGCCCTCGGAGAGTGGGGCATGTCTGAAAGCCTGAGTCTTCTTTCCAACAAGCCGATCGCGCCGAGTGATCGTTTGATTTTCGCACTGGATTTACCCACGGCCAAAGAGGCGTTGAGTTGGGTGGATCTTTTGGGGGATGCGGTTACCTTCTACAAGGTTGGTTTCCAGTTGTTTATGGCGGAGGGTTATTGGGATTTGGTGGAGGAATTAAAGCGAAAGGGGAAAAAGGTTTTCGTAGATCTTAAATTTTTCGATGTCCCAGAGACTGTGAAGAATGCCGTCGCCAATCTGGCTAAGCGGGGAGTGGAGTGTTGCACCGTCCATGGAAGTCAGGCCATTCTTGAGGGGGCGGTATCTGCGAAAGGAACCATGAAAGTGCTGGCTGTAACCGTCCTAACTTCCTTGGATCGAGGGGATCTTGAGGATCTTGGTTTTTCCTGCGAGGTGGAGGAATTGGTCTACTCACGCGCGAAGCGGGCCTTGCAGATCGGGTGTGATGGAGTGATTTCGAGCGGAATGGAGGCGGCGAGGCTGAGAGAGGGGTTGGGAGAGAAGCTTTTAATTATAACCCCCGGTATTCGGCCGGTGGAAAACCGTGAGTCAGATGACCAGAAGAGGACGATGACTTTGGTAGAGGCTTTTCGAGCTGGAGCGGATCATGTGGTGGTCGGCCGGCCGATTCGGCAAGCTGTAGATCCGCGCGCGAAGGCGTTGGAAATGCAGGCGGAAATTCGTGCCGTTTTTTCTGGGCTTTAGAAGGGTGGATGTTGCCCTAAGGATGTTATTATGAGCGATCCGCTGCCGTATAAGATTGGAAACGAGAAGCTGATTAAGGTGACTCAATCGGCTGCGGCGAAATTAAGCTCACTGCTTTCCCGACAGGGGCGCCCTGCGGGGGCGCTCCGAGTGGCGGTTATCGGGGGCGGGTGTTCTGGGCTGCAGTACAAGATGGACTTGGTGGATGGACCGAAGCCCCGAGATATATTGGTGGAGAGCGCGGGTGTGCGAGTGGTGGTGGATATGAAGAGCGCTCTTTTTGTGAGTGGATCGGAGTTAGATTTTTCTGAAGAGCTGCAGAAAGGGGGCTTTAAGGTGACGAATCCGAATGCGGTGGCACATTGCTCCTGTGGTGAAAGTTTTTCAGCCTAAAGGGAACGAGTTTAGGGTGTGGAGTGAATGAGTTTCTGGAACTCAGCCAAGGGGAACTTTGGCGCTTTGTTTTTTTGACCTCGTCAATTGGGCCGGGATCGCTTTTCACATGGTTGCTATTTGCTTATGAACTCTGTTTGGAATCTTGCTCACCCTTGGCTTCGCGATTTAGTGGCTTACGAGCCAGGAAAGCCAATTGAGGATGTGGCGCGTGAGTTGGGGTTGGAGCCGTCCCAGATCATCAAACTGGCGTCGAACGAGAATCCTCTAGGTCCTTCTCCAAAAGCGCTTGCGGCGATGCAGGAAACGTTGTTGCGCAGTCACTTTTATCCGGATGGAGGCGGTTATTATTTGAGGGAGGCGATAGCGGAGCGATTTGGATTGAGTCGCGGGCATGTGATTTTGGGAAGCGGTTCCAATGAGGTGATTGAATTCATTGGGAAGGCTTTTCTGAAGCCAGGGGACGAGATTGTCACGGCGCGGCACGCGTTTGTGGTGTACAAGTTGATGGCGACTCTTTTCGGGGCCACCACAGTGGAGGTTCCGGATCCTGGATTTGAGCATGATCTTGATGCGATGGCGGCGGCTATTACCGAGAAGACGAGGGAGGTTTTTATCGCCAATCCCAATAACCCAACGGGGACTCTCCTAAGTCAGGAAAAAATTGACCGTTTCATGGACAAGGTGCCTGACCATGTGATCGTGGTTTTTGATGAGGCGTATTATGAGTTTTTGGATACCCCGCCGGATACTCTCAAGTATGTGCGTGAAGGACGGAATGTGGTGGTTTTGAGGACCTTTTCGAAGATTCAGGGACTGGCTAATTTGAGGATTGGATATGGGTTGGCGAAGCCGGACCTGATTGAGGCGCTGCAGAAGACGCGGCAGCCCTTTAATGCGAATGGGATTGCTCAAGCTGGGGCGTTAGCCGGGTTGTTGGATGAGGAGCATCAGACGAAGACTCGGGTGTTAACAACGGAGGGACGGGGTTTCTTGCAGGAGGCATTTGCGAGGCTGGGTCTCGAGTATGTGCCTAGTTACGCAAACTTTGTGCTTGTGCGTGTCGGGGACGGGAAGTGCCTGTTTCAATCGATGATGAAGAAGGGAATCATCATTCGAGACATGAACGCGTACGGATTGCCGGAGTGGGTGCGGGTTTCGGTCGGGACGATGGAGCAAAACCGTCGTTTTGTAGCGGAGTTGGAGTCGCATCTATCTGTGAAAGCGTAGGTTGAGGGGCATTCGTCAGCGGAATTAACTCCAAGCCTCGTTTTTGCCCATGGAAACAATTGCCGCCATTTCGTCTCCGCCCGGGGTTGGGGCTGTCGCGTTGTTGCGTGTGAGTGGAACCGACGCTTTGG
>CANFNA010000246.1 GCA_947448395.1 Chthoniobacteraceae bacterium | reverse complement strand
CCTACAGACGTGGGGAGACTGCCGTGCGTTGCCCTGCTAAAAGCGGGTTTGTATCCAGCGGATGTCTGGCGACAAATTTTGGAGTATCTTCAAGGCCCAAAAGCGATGCGCCTTAGTGGCTTTGAGGGGCGATCCGTCTGATCGATTCGATGAAGCCGCGGTCATCGGCTTTGGACTTTTCGGAAACGACCTTCCAGCTGTCTCGATAACCCCGTGGAAATACGAGAACATAGCTGAGTTGAAGGATGCCCTCGGGTTTCAGGAAGAGAGCTATCGAGCGCGTTTGCGGAACCTCCGTTGCCATGTAAAAACAAGGACGGGAAGTGGTTTGCCTCTGGTATCCTCGGGATACATGGACGAGGTTTCCCTTTGAATCGATCTCTCAGCGCAATTCCAATCCGAGGAGCGCTAAGAGTGCCTCTTGGTACATGGCTCGCTTGGTTTGAGGAACCCAGTTGAGGCTGAATTCTTCGGGGCGAATCCATTGGAAGGCCTGAAATTCGGGGAGTGGGCGATGAACGTCGATAGCGAGGGGATCCGCGAGGTATTCGAGCAAAAAGAAGTGCTGGTCTTTTCCATGGAATCCGCGGACTTGGCGGCCTTCGCCAAAGTGGTAACGGAAGGGGCCGGACTTTTTTAACTCAACCCACTGATCGGCGGTGACTCCGATTTCTTCAAAAAGTTCGCGGGTGATGGCTTGATCCAGCGATTCGCCCTTGTCGACGCCACCTTGAGGGAACTGCCATGCTCCGGCGATTCCATTGCGTTCGCAGATGAGCATGTCTCCTTCGGGGGTGAGGAGGATGGCTGCTACGTTTAGTCTGAATTTTTCAATAGGCTTTCCCATGGGGCCTTTGACGGGGAAAGGAAGTCGGTCGATTTATGGGTTTTGAGGAGGAGTCTATAGCTCCGTCTTAACAGGGACTGCAGACTTTGAGGGTTTTGCGGTCTTCGATTTTGCTGAGGATTTGGAGGTTTTAGCGCCTGTCTTTGGTTTGCGTTCTTCGAATTCGAATCCGACTTTTTCACCTTCGAGTTTGAGGAAGGCTGAGAAGGGGCGTCCTTTTTTGGAAATGAAACGCCGCAGAAGGTCTGTTTTACCTGTTTCGCAGAGTTTTTTGGCCTGTTCTGGGGCAATGGCCTGTTGGAGAATGACTTTTCCCATCCGGAACTTACAGGCTTTGGCTGGAGCGTGTTCGCAGAGGTAAGCGGAGTCGGTTTCGACAACGTCGCCCTTATGGCACATGGGACAGCGCCCGATACGGGGGGCGTTGGTGAGGTCGATGGCCGCTCCATCGGCGGTGTCAGATTTTTCGAAATCGAAGCGTTGTTTCCATTCCCCAGTTTCGTCGAAGAGGACGTGGGCGGCGAAGGTTCTCCCGAGTTTGGAGCGGAATCCCTCGAGGGGGCCGACTTTTTGTGAGCGGAGGAGGGCTTCCACTTCTTCACGTTCGAATTCCCGCGAGGCCATTGTTTTCCAGATGGTGAGTTTGCAGGAGGGATTGGCGCACTCGTAGCAGCGGAAACTCTCTTTGAAGCCTTTGTGTTTACAGCGGGGGCATTCTACCTCGAGGGATCGGAATTGACCGGAAACTTCTTTACCCATGCCGTTTCGGACCTTTTCCACCAGATCTTTGGTAAGGGTGCCTATTTGGGTCATGAAATCGTTGCGCGACAATTGGCCGCGCTCCATCTGGCGGAGGCGGAATTCCCATTCACCAGTGAGTTCTGGCTTGGTAAGGGCCTCTGCGTGGAGATCGCGCAGGAGGGTGATGAGCGACATTCCCTTGGCCGTGGCGACCAATTCGCGGCCCTGTCGAAGAATGTATCCTTCGCCGAGGAGGCCTTCGATGATTTGCGCTCGGGTGGCTGGTGTTCCCAGACCGCGTTCGCTCATCGCTTCCCGGAGTTCCTCATCGTCCACCAGCTTTCCTGCGCCTTCCATGGCAGAAAGCAGCGTGCCTTCGTTGAAACGCGCCGGGGGTTTGGTTTCCGACTCTTTGATTTCGATGGAATCGGTTTGTGCGGGTTCTCCTAGGCGGATGGCGCAGATGGACTTTTCGGATTCCTCGTCATTTTCCGCCTGCTTGCCGTACACGGCTAGCCAACCGGGATCTACAATCACCTTGCCGTCTGTTTTGAATGCTTCCCCTTCGACGCGGGTGATTCTGGTGGTGACTTCGAATTGGGCCGAGGGAAAGAAGACGGCGACGAAGCGCTTGCAGACTAAGTCGTAGATGCGTGATTCCTTGTCATCGAGGGTCTTGGGAATGGTGCCGGTTGGGACAATGGCAAAGTGGTCACTCACTTTGGCATTGTTGAAGATGCGTTTGTTGGGGCGCACCCAGCCGCTTTGAAGGGCGCGATCGGCATGTTTTTGGAGGGAAGGATCAGCCATGGATCCGAGGACGGACTTTGCGGTGGCCAGATGGTCTTCTGGGAGAAATCGGGAGTCCGTTCTCGGATAGGTGAGGGCCTTGTGTTTTTCGTATAGAGCCTGAGCAATTTGGAGGGTCATTCGCGCTGGGAATCCGAACTTTTGGTTCGCCTCGCGCTGGAGCGTGGTTAGATCAAAGAGGAGAGGGGGGGCCTGGGTGGTTGGTTTTTTTTCCTCCTCGATGAGGCCCTGTTTTCCAAGGCATTTGGATCGGATCGCCTCAGCCTTGGGTCGATCCCAAATTCGCTCAGCGCGGGCATCTTCCTCGGCATTGCGTTTTTGAAAGGATTCATCAAACCAGCGTCCGCGGTAGGAGCCTGCGGCCACTTCAAAATCGGCAAATACCTCAAAATAGGTGCGGGCTTTGAAGGCTCGGATTTTTTCCTCCCGCTCGACTATAATGGCGAGGGTGGGGGTTTGGACGCGTCCTGCGGGGGTCTTGTGGAAGCCACCGTCAGCGGAATTGAAGGCGGTGAGTGCGCGAGTTGAGTTAATCCCGACGAGCCAATCTGCTTCGGCGCGACTGGTGGCCGCATCGGCGAGCGGGAGCATTTCTTCATCGGAGCGAAGGTTGTTGAATGCGGAGCGGATGGACTCGGCGGTCATCGACTGGAGCCAGAGACGGCTCATGGGCTTTGCGACGCCGGAGTTGCGAACGACGTTACGAAAAATGAGTTCTCCTTCGCGACCGGCATCGCAGGCATTGATGACGCGGTCGATGTCTTTGCGTTTCAGGAGGGATTTAAGGACTTTGAGGCGGGCCACGTTTTTTTCGATGGGTACCAACTCGAAATGGGAGGGAATCGAGGGAAGATTTTCGATCTTCCACTTGCCGCGAGCGGGTTCTGAGCCGGCGGGAGGGGCGATTTCGAGCAGGTGCCCGACGGCGGAGGAGATCACGAGTGAATCGCTTTCAAAATAGTCTCCTTTGCGCTCGAACTTTCCAAGGACTCGGGCGAGGTCTTGGGCGACGCTGGGTTTCTCCGCGATAACGAGGGATTTGGCCATACAAACGAGATTCGGTTCAGAGTGGGCGTGAGTCGCTGGTGGAGGCTCGAAAAGAGAGGTTTTTTGGGAAGTTGGGGGGGCTGAGCGGG
>CANFNA010000245.1 GCA_947448395.1 Chthoniobacteraceae bacterium | reverse complement strand
CATTGGGGTGATGCAGGCGATCGAGGCCATCAAGCTTATCATGGGGATAGGGGAATCGTTGATGGGGCGGTTGGTACATTTTGATGCGCTGAAACTGAAATTCCGCGAGTTCAAACTTCGGCGCGATCCAAAGTGCCCTGTGTGCGGCGATCACCCGACGATTACGGATCTGATTGATTACGAGCAGTTCTGTGGAATTCCCGAAGCGCACGCGGCAGAGGTCGAGGAGAGCATGGTGCCCACGATTACGCCGAGTGACTTAAAGGCGAAGATGGATCGTGCGGACAAGTTTGTGTTGCTCGATGTTCGTGAACCTTTTGAGTACGATATTTGTCGGATATCTGGATCGCAATTGATTCCTTTGGCGCAGCTTCCATCGCGGATGAGTGAATTGGACAGTGCGGATGAGATTGTTCTGCAGTGTAAAACAGGAGTACGCTCGGCGAGGGCCTTGAAACTCCTTCAAGAAGCTGGGTTTGCGAAACTCTCTAATTTGGAGGGAGGCATTCTTGCTTGGGCAGATCAGGTGGATAATTCCATTCCGAAATACTAAGGCCTCGCTACAGCTTCCTTCGAATTTCGCTTAACGAATCACGCCTCCCAATCACGCAACAGTGAGTCACGATCATTCAGGAGCACTAGAGCGGGGTATGGCGGGCCTTACCCCCTCGTTTCAGGCTTCGCTATGCTGTCCAAAAGAGCGGTCTGCTTTGGTCTGTATTGAGCTTTCAAATTTGGAACCATGCCTAGATGCAGAGACGTTCCGCCGGATGCGGGAGTGGGAGGCCGCAATGGTGAGGCGCGATGGGGCGCTTCTTTATCCGATACGCGGAGGAATTCCGGTTCTTTTGTGGGAGGAAAGACTCGAAATTAAAGAGGGTTGCCGACCGGAATTGGTGAAGGCTTTTGAATCGGCAAAGAGTAAATTAAAGACGTAGACGTTCTAAATCTTCATGGCATCGGAAAAGGAAAAGACTTCGTTAATTTGGAAGAAGGGGTTGCGGTTGGACGCGCTAGAGCATCCGGCTGTGGAAGAGGCGGATTACAAGCCCGTGCTTAAACAAGCACAGTTGAGGTTGTTGACATACCAGCGTGCCTTGGCGGAGGCGAAGCGGAGTCTGATTGTGGTGTTTGAGGGACCGGATGCGGCCGGAAAGGGGGGAACGATTAAACGGATGCTAGAGCGGCTGGATCCACGATTATTGCGGGTGCATTCGATTATAAAGCCGACGGAAGAAGAGTACGCGCATCATTACTTGTGGCGTTTTTGGAATCGGCTTCCGCAATATGGTCATATCGCGGTGTTTGATCGGTCTTGGTATGGTCGGGTCTTGGTTGAGAGAGTGGAGGGATTTGCGACGGACAAGCAGTGGAAGAGGGCCTACGAGGAAATTAATCAGTTTGAAAAACTGCTAGTGGATGACGGTGCGATCCTCGTTAAGCTGTACTTGCACATCTCGAAAGAAGAGCAGTTGGCTCGCTTTAAGCGTCGGGAAGCGGACCCTTACAAACACTGGAAAATTACGGATGAAGACTGGCGAAACCGGCGGAAGTGGGATGAGCACAATGAGGCCGCCGAAGATATGTTTGAGAAAACCAGTGGAGGCGTGCCGTGGCGAATTATCCCAGCGAATTACAAGTGGAATGCGCGTGTTGCGACGCTCCAGATAGTGATAGACGCACTGGAGAATGCAGGCGTCAAAAGGTTGAGCTGAACAAAAACGATCCCGATGAAAATCACTCTTCGTGTGCTGGTTCTTTTTGCGGGATGCGCGGTTCTAGCAGGCTGCGATCGGTATAGTGATAGTCGATATCAGAGTGGACTACGGGAGGCTGAGCATCGCTTTCAGATAGCGGATTCCGAGGGAGCTATCCGGGCTTACGAAATGCTGCTGGACGGGACACAAAAGACCGCAGAGGCCCACTATCGATTGGGGCATCTTTACGCGGATAAACTCAAGAATCCGATGGGAGCGCTGCATCATTTTTCGCGCTATCTCGCAATAGCCCCAGAGGGCCCATTTGCAAAAGAGGCGCGCGATTATCAGCGGGAAGGTGAGATGCTGCTGCTCAATCAAATCGGTAAGGGGTCTCCGTTGACTCAAGATGAGGCAGCAAAGCTCAAGAACGAAAATTTGAACCTGCGCAAACAAGTGGCTGAGCTCAAGGACAAGAAGTCGCAAGTTCCGCCTGCTGCAGGTGCTCCTGGAGCAGTTTCTGGCAAGAATGCAAAAGGGGAGGCCTTACAAAAACCTATTCCGCCCGGGGCTCGTACTTATACGGTTGCAGCAGGCGACACGCTCGGCGCGATTGCGCAGAAGGTGTATAAAAACAAAGCACGTTGGAAGGAGATCCAAGATGCTAATTTTTACACAGCGGACGGGGGACTAAAGCTGAAGCCAGGTCAGGAACTTATCATTCCTTAGTGCAACAGCCATAGAGGTGATTTTCCAATCGACCTTTTAGCCTACTGGAAAATCCGTCACAGCGGTCTTTTGGAAGGGAAGATGCTGACGTGCAGGTGAGCCGATCAGCTTTCAATGGTGTTAATTTCAACAGGCTCCACCTTTACACCCTGCTCTTCGAGCCACGCAATCGCCTGAGTCACTGCTTCATGTTCGCCTTCAAGCGAAAGGCAAACGATACCAACCTCCTCAGTCACACTAGCTTGACGAATATTGGGAACCACTTCGAATTGCTTACTGAGTTCCCAAAGGATTGGGCGGGTAATCAATCGAGGCGGAAGCATTAACCAAAGCCGAGTTTGGTAAGGTGAAGACATATAGATGTTGAAGAAAGAAAGTACGGGGGATCTGTGTAAACTATCCGCCAGCGATTGCGGGAACGATCGAGATCTCGTCAGAGTCTTTCACCGGAGTTGCAGATTCCTCAAGGAAGCGAATGTCCTCATCGTTGACAAAGACATTAACAAAGCGGCGAACTTGGCCTGAATCATCGCAGATGCGCTCTTTCAAGCCTGGGAATGCTTGATCGAGACTGTTGAATACTTCCTGAATGGTCGAACCTGTGGCTTGAACCACTTCCAGTTCATTGGTGAGTTTGCGCAGTGGAGTTGGGATGCGAACGTTTGGCATAAGATGAATAAACGAGAAGAGAGGGTGGGCTAGATTAAAGAGCGGAGGATGCGAGATCGGGGGAGTAAATCTTTTCCTCAAATTCGCGAATGTTTGGAGAAATCAACCGTGGTTCACCGCACTTTCCAATGATGGCTTCCTGTGTTTTTAGGCCATGGCCAGTAATGCATAGGACGGCACTGTCACTGGCCCCGATTTGACCGGAAGCAATGAGTTTTTTGGCACAAGCAACAGTCACCCCGCCAGCTGTTTCAGCAAATATCCCTGCATATTCAGCGAGCATTCGAATGCCTTCGACAACTTCCTCATCAGAAACATCCTCCGCTGTTCCGCCCGTTTGTTTCATCGTGTGGATCGCGTAATAACCATCTGCAGGCGTGCCTATCGCAAGAGATTTCACAATCGTCTCGGGTTTCGCGACCGGTTTGACGATATCGGTTCCCTTTTTGAT
>CANFNA010000244.1 GCA_947448395.1 Chthoniobacteraceae bacterium | reverse complement strand
CGTTCCACTTCTCCCCGTACACACTCTGCGCCTCGCGGCCCACATGGTAACTAACCCCCGCCGCCGCCATCAAATCCCCCTCATACGTGGCATCAATAAACATGGCTCCCCGAAATTTTTTACCGGACAGCAGCGCGATCTCCTCAATCGCCTCTCCTTTTTTCACAACCCCAGCTTTTCGATCAAGCCACTCCTCTCTGAACACAGGAATCGAAAACTCCCGCACATAATCCTCAAACACCCGCTCCGCCACACTCGGTTCGAAAATCCACATCGTCCGGTTTTCGCCGTCCATTGCCGGCGTTCCCTGCCCTTTATTCCCATACTCCTGAGGCTTCTGAAACCTCCACGTCGCCGGCTTTTGATACTCGCTCCAGATCCTGTGATAAAAATCACGAGCCAGTCCGCCAATCACCGCCTTATTGCCCGTGTCCGTGAATCCCAGCCCGCTGCTGGACAACCCTCCCAGATGTTTATCAGGCCCGACGATCGCCACGGAGCGTCCCATCTTCTTCGCCTGAACCGCCGCCATCACCCCAGCAGAAGTCGCCCCATACACCACGATATCGTAGCTTTGGGACGCCTCTGGAACGGAGGCGAATAGGAGCCCGCTGCTGCCAATGAGAGAGAGAAGAAGCGAAACCTGTTTCATAAATAAAAGCATCTTGGCGTGTCGCAGACGGCGTTCGGAAGAGCGACCGCTTTGAATATAGCCAGAGACCCCGGCTTTCTTTGAACTGAGAATTCTAAAATCGACGGCTCAACGGGTTGCTGCTGAAAATGAACGGCACCTCCAACCCCTCCTCAATTAGCGCTTCAAATACGCCCCGCAAGACTCCCTCACAACCAGTCGGGGCGTCAGTAAAAGACTTCGTGGGGGAATCATCGGATCCGCAATCCTCTCGCGCATCGCACGAAACGCCGTCACCGCGATCTCTTGGCAAGGCTGCTGAATCGTCGTCAACGGCACCGAAAGCAAAGTGGCAAATCGCACATCATCCACTCCCACTACCCTCAGGTCCTGCGGAACACGAATGCCTTGCCTCGAGAAGGTTTGCAAAAGTTGCGCCGCCGTATGGTCATTGCTGCAAATCACGGCCTCCACCTCACGCCCCGCCGTCAGACTTCTCGCGAACTTCACATCCGTGCAATCCCCAGCCCTAAAAAAATCCGGTGGCACTGCAATTCCATGCGCCATCATCGCACTGATCGCCCCCGCTTTTCGCGCCTGAACGGTACTCGGCGGCGATGACTTTGCGACAAAAGCAATCCGCTTCAAACCAAGCTTAATGAGGTGCTCCGCCAACAAATATCCCGCAGCGAAGTTATCAATGCCAACCAGATCAAATCCGCTCCGACGCGGAAATGAATGAATGTCTCTATCCAGTAGGACCAGAGGAATCCCAGCATGGCTGAGGCGCTGTGTGATACTCCGATTCGCAGCCTCGTTATCACGAGTGGTTTCAAATGGCGCGAAAAACACCCCATTCACGCGCATCTCAACGTAACGATCACACAACTCAACCGCCTCCTCCACACTCATACTCACCTCCGAACGCCGCCGAGTGCTTCCACCCCATTGCATCCCCAATTCATGCACCCGCGCCAAACTCGCCAATTCCCCACAAATAATATCAAAAATCTCAATCCCACCCAACCCCGGCACAATCATTCCTAATTGGTGCGGGAGAGACGGCACATCCTTCCCCTTTGTCAGGTAAGTCCCAGAACCTGCGCGACTCGAAAGCACCCCCTGAATCTTCAAATCCAATAAAGCACGCGCCACCGTCGGACGAGAGACTTCAAAGCGCTGCATTAAAACAGCCTCACTCGGGAGCTTTCCCGAGACGTCATGCATCCCCCCCGCAATCTCAGCGAGCAACTCACGGGAAATCTCTTGGTGTCGGGGAATCTTCTTCACAGCACATCCACTCCTTACATTCCAAGATCCAGTAATAGCAACTTTCCAAAATCCGTCATGGCACGAATTGTGACGCACTCAACCTAGGCTTAAACTTTTTCCACCCCATGAACCCCCTACCGCTCCCCAACCACGCGCCAAACCGATCATCTTCACATCCAACAAGTCTCCCTCCACTTGCTGCCTACAATGCAGCGAGCCCACTGATTAAAATATTTCTCATGGGCATCGCGCTTCACGCGTCGACTCCCCTCTCCCTACCGGCCGCTAAAGAATCGGAAACCACCTCCGTACACTCGCAACAGAGCTTCCTGCTCAGCACGCCTGAAGTTGAACTCGCGCTCACTCAACGCGGAGCGCATATGGCACCGGTCACTTTCTTTCGAAACACCCCCAGTCCAGTTCAGCCCTACCACATCAGCCCATGGCAGGATGAACACCCGTCCCCAATGCCAGCGCCAGTTCTTGGCCCCCTGCGCGGCGACTTTTTCTGCCTTCCTTTCGGCGGTAACAATCAAGAAGTAGCGGGCGAAAAACACCCGCCCCATGGCGAGATCGCGGGAGACCAGTGGACGTTGGTCGGCAAACGACAAGACCGCGATATCTCGACCATCGAAGTCGAAATCCAAACGCATGTCAGAAAGGGCAGTGTCAGACGCCTTCTCTCACTGGTCTTGGGCCAAAATGCCGTCTATTCGAAGACCCTCATTCAAGGTTTTTCAGGACGCGTTCCGCTTGGGCACCATGCCACGCTCGCCATGCCGGAAAAGGAGGGCTCTGTGCGCATCGCAACCAGCCCTCTCCGATTCGGCATGACTTACCCAGGATTATTCAGCGACCCAAAACAACGGGAATACCAAGCACTTCAACCAGGCGCAAAATGGACGGACCTCGCAAAAGTGCCAGTCGCTTGGAAAGGCCGCTCGGATGCTGATCTTACGCGCCTCCCAGTCAACCCAGGACATGCTGACCTCGTGCAAGTGGTGAACGAGAAACCGAGTACGAAGCCGCTGCCCGCATGGACCACCGCAACCTTTCAAGAAAAAGGATACGTCTGGTATTCCCTCAAAGATCCAACCGTACTCAACAGCACTGTCTTCTGGATGGAGTTCCACGGACGCCATGGACACCCGTGGAATGGACGAAACAACTGCGTTGGCCTCGAGGATGTCACCGCTTCCTTCGCGGATGGACTCGCGGAATCCATCCAGGAAAACGCCCTCTCCAAAGAAGGCGTTGCAACATCCGTAGAACTAAATCCGAATCGCCCGACCTCAGTGAATTACATTCAAGGCGTCGTGCGCATTCCTGAAGGTTTTGAAAACATCAAAACCCTCGAGTTCGCGCCCGGTTCAGTCACCTTCGTTTCCACAACTGGACAACGCGTATCTTCCCCCATCCGTCACGAATTCCTTTTCTCGGGTAATTTGTAACTCGAAGACCAACGTTCTGCCTTCCCCATGAAAATTCCGTTTCCACTATTTCTGGTGGCCGCATTCGGCTTCGTGACCGGTTGCGACAAGCCGGATCTCGCCCCAAAACCTCACTCCTTCCATTCAAAAGCACGCGGGACCATCGGGGTATCCCTCCTCACTCTCGACAACCCATTCTTCAAGGTCATCGGTGACAATATCCT
>CANFNA010000243.1 GCA_947448395.1 Chthoniobacteraceae bacterium | reverse complement strand
CTCATCATCCACAACGAGAATTCGCGCCCCTGCATGGCTCGATCCCAGACTCACGCCTCTTCCTCCTCAAAACTAAACGCAACTTCCGTCCAAAACACCCCCTCCTCTGTTCCCTGCCGAAACTCCAACGACGCGCCCAGCGCCTCCAAAATGCGCCGAGCTCGGAATAGTCCGATTCCGTAGTGTCCCCTCCGCTTACTTTTAAAAGGACTCCGTCCCCATTCGCCTGAATCCCCTTCCGTCCCTTCCGCGATTTGTCCAATCCGAACCACTCCGACCATTTTTTCGAGCTGAGCGCTGATCCTCAGTCGACTGTTCGAATTAGAAAATGCGGCAGCATTGCTTATCAGCTCCAAAAGAGCCTCAAAGACCAAATCACCATCGACCCGGACCGAACTTTCCAACTCGAACCCAGACCATTCCATCCTCTCCGAAACTTCCGGAAAACTCACCTTCACCCGTACGCTTAGATCTTCCATCAGCGCCCCTAGAGGGTAGGGCACCCACTCCACATCGATGGCCTGCAAGGCCCGCGCTACGCGCACCATCCGGTCAACCGCAAACCGGACGGACGCGCGAACTTGCGTGAGCTCTTCACGGACTTCCTGCTCCGCTGTGATCTCCTGAAGATACGCAGACAGAAGGTCGATAGCGTTCAGATCGTTTCGCACGTCATGCGAAAGAAGGCGTAAAAAACCCTCCAATCGCTGAATGGAAACCGAGTCGTCCATAAGAGGAGCTGTGGCCACGCGACTTCCTCACGCCTTGCGAGAAAATCGATCGGATCCGGGCCCTGAACCCCGAACAAATTCGACTGCTGCGTGATTGGCCGCGAGATGTTCCAAAACATGAAAGACAGCCTCGGGGTCGGCATCCACCTTGGGAGCAATCTCAGCCGCCGTTAGCGCAACACTCCCCAAGGACGCCCACACTCGTTTCTGCAACTCGAGCACTGCCGTCGCCGCCTTCTTTCCAGCTTCAACTCCAGGTTGATGATACGCATTGATATTCACAAGCGACGCGTAGAACCCAACGGCCCGCTCATACAACGCAATCAACGCCCCGACACTTTCCGGTGTCACGGCACCCAAGCTCACCGTGATGGATTCGCGACCGCTCTCAAACAAAGCCGTTCGTGTACCCCTCAAGAAACCTTGGAGATAATCCCCACTCGTAATGCCAGGCTCGACTTCAAATGCCGCCCCAGCGCGATCCTTACGAACCTCCACAAACGTCACAAAGAAATTGTGAACCCCGTCACGGAGCTGCTGCACATATGCATGCTGGTCAGTCGACCCTTTATTCCCATAAACCGCGATCCCCTGCTGCACTCGGTTTCCAGCCAAATCCGTGTCCTTTCCAAGGGACTCCATCACCAGCTGTTGCAGATACTTTGAAAACAACACCAAGCGATCCTTATACGGAAGAATTACCATGTCCTTTTGGCCAAGACCCTTCCCTGCATAGTGCCACATCAAAGCCAATAGCATCGCGGGGTTCCGCAACATATCCTCCTCACGTGTCCACACATCCATCGCCGCAGCTCCCTTCAAAAATCCATCCACGTTGATCCCCTGCAGTGCCAGTGGCACCAAACCCACAGCACTCATCACCGATGTCCGACCTCCAACCCAGTCCCACATTGGGAACCTCTTAAGCCAACCATTCGTAATTGCATAACGATCCAGCTCGCTACCCTCTCCAGTCACCGCCACCGCATGCGCCGAAAAAGAAACGCCGGCAGTCCTGTACTGACGCTCCGCCTCCAACATGCCATTGCGCGTTTCCTTCGTCCCTCCGGACTTCGAAATCACTACGACCAAGGTTTTCTCCAATTTGCCATGCAGTCGCTCAAAAACACGGTCCAAACCATCCGGATCCGTGTTGTCAGCAAAGTGCAGCGTAATCGGATTCTCCGGCGCGCCCAAGGCGTCGGAAATGAACTGCGGCCCAAGAGCAGATCCACCAATTCCAACCACTAAAACTTCCGTGATCTTCTTTGCTGCATGCACCGAGTTCGCAAACTCAGAAATTGCGGCCTTAGTCTGGTCGATTGCTTTCCCAACTTCAGGATCCGGAGCCAGCGTGGAAGTGCGCAGCCAGTAGTGCCCCACCATCCGCTGTTCATCCGGGTTCGCTATCCCCCCTGCCTCCAAAGCTTTCATCGCCGTAAAGGCATTCTTTGCCAACTCTGACATCGAAGACAAAAACGCCGCCGAAAAACCAATCCGCGACACATCGAGAGAAATACCCAAGTCCGCGTTACGGAGGTAATACTGCTGAAACCGATCCCAAAGCATGCTCATAGTGGGAAGGATCGAAGCGGGGGGGCCGAAGCGTGTCCAGACGAGACTCGCACCTCCGTAAATCTGTTCCCCAAATTGGGATAAAACGCCCCTCCGCTCTATCGCCGATTGCGTTTTGGAAAAGACCCTACCACCCTACCACCCTACCCATTCCATGAAATTTGTTACCTCCCTTCTCATTGGAGCCGCTCTATTGAGCACTCCCCTCCAAGCAGAAAACGCTTCAAAACAGCTTCGCATTCTTTTGATCACTGGCGGGTGCTGCCACGATTACGCCACCCAGAAAGACCTGCTCAAAGCAGGTATCGAAAAACGAATTAGCGCCGTCGTAGACCAAGTCCATACAGACGACAAATCCACCAAGCCTCCATTGGCCATCTACGGCAACCCAGATTACGCCAAGGGCTACGACCTCGTAATCCATGACGAATGCGCCGCGGGAATCAGCGACGAAGCCGTCATCCAAGGGGTCCTCGCACCCCATAAACAGGGCATCCCTGGAGTGAATCTCCACTGCGCCATGCATTGCTACCGAATCGGTGCAGCTGGAGAACCCGCTGAAATCAACACTCCTCACGGATACTGGTTCGAATACTTGGGTCTCCAATCGAGCGGACACGGCCCCCAAGAACCGATCTCGATTAGCTTTCTCGAAAAGGCCAATCCCATCACCCAAGGACTGAGCGACTGGACCACAGTCAAAGAAGAGCTCTACAACAATATTAAGATGTTTGATTCGGCAAAACCTCTCGCCCGCGGAACTCAAATGGTCAAAAAGAAGAATCCCAAAGATGGCGAACCGGCCGAAGAGGAAAAACAGGCGATCGTCGCTTGGACCAACACGTATCAGGGCAAAACCCGCGTCTTCAGTACCACCATCGGTCACAACAACGACACGGTGGGAGATGACCGCTACCTCGACTTTGTAACCCGCGGCATTCTCTGGGCCACAGGCCGCATTGATGCTGCTGACGCTAACTCCAAGAAAAGCGCCCAAGTTTCAGGAACGCAGCCGCTGCGCCAAAATTAGTCGCTTCAAGAAACTGCCGAATTAGTTGTTTTTAATCACTTAAAACCACCGGCTTCGTCTATTTTTGGAGGGTCTTCGGCAACGGGGACCCTCCTTCTTTTTTCTGTGAATCCCGCTCACACAGACCCCAAGATCTTCCCAAAAACCGTCACCCTCGCGGAGCGTCCACCTATCATCCTCGATGAATCAGACGAGTGGATCTTGGTGGATAAACCCCCCTTCAT
>CANFNA010000242.1 GCA_947448395.1 Chthoniobacteraceae bacterium | reverse complement strand
TTCCCATGAGCAAAAAGAAATCCTCCCCAGCAAAGATCGAACAACAGGTCATCAAACCCTCTCGGGAATTTAGCAAGGCTGCCAAAATCGGCGGCCTCCAAAAATATAAGGAACTTTGGCAGGAATCCATTTCACGCCCCGACCGCTTTTGGGCTCGGGAAGCCTCTGAACTCGTTTGGAGCACCAAATGGTCAAAGGTCCTCGAATGGAAGGAGCCCTTCGCAAAATGGTTCCTCGGAGGCAAACTGAACGTTTCCGAAAACTGCCTCGACCGGCATCTTGGAACCCCTCGGCAAAACAAAGCGGCCATCCTCTGGGAAGGTGAACCCGGCGAAAAACGCACCCTCACTTACCAGCAACTCCACCGCGAAGTCTGCCGGTTCGCCAATGTCTTAAAAAAACAGAAGGTCAAAAAGGGAGACCGCGTTTTGATCTACATGCCCATGGTGCCGGAAGCCGCCATCGCCATGCTCGCCTGCGCACGCATCGGTGCGACTCATTCCGTCGTATTCGGCGGATTCAGCGCCGAAGCCATCCGGGACCGCATCGCCGATTCTCAGGCCGTCCTCATTATCACGTGCGACGGAGGCTACCGCCGCGGCAGCGTCGTCGGCCTTAAGCGAAATGTCGACGACGCCCTCAAAGAGGGATCAGAAACGATCCGCAGCGTCATCGTATATAAACGCACCGGTCAGGAAATCTCCATGAAGTCAGGACGCGACCTCTGGTGGCACGAGGAAATGGCAAAAGCCGATTCCGACTGCCCCGCCGTTCCGCTCGATAGCGAACACCCGCTTTTCATCCTCTATACCTCCGGTTCCACTGGTAAACCCAAAGGCATCCTACACACCACAGGAGGCTACCTCACCGGCGCCTACGTGACTTCCAAGTACGTCTTCGATCTCCGCGACGAAGATGTCTATTGGTGCACCGCAGATATCGGTTGGGTCACCGGCCACAGTTACCTCGTCTACGGCCCGCTCGCAAACGGCGCAACCTCTCTCATGTATGAGGGCGCTCCAAACTGGCCTGAAAACGACCGCTTCTGGCGCATCATCGAAGAATACGGAGTCACCGTTTTCTACACCGCGCCAACCGCCATCCGCGCCTTTATTCGTTGGGGCGACCAGTGGATTCGCAAGCACGACCTCTCCTCCCTCCGCCTCCTCGGCACCGTAGGAGAACCCATCAGCCCAGATGCCTGGAACTGGTACCACAAAGTCATTGGAGGCGGCCGCTGCCCCATCGTCGATACATGGTGGCAGACCGAAACGGGCTCCATTATGATCACGACTCTGCCCGGAGCCGCCTCCGCCAAACCCGGCTCAGCAGGACTCCCCTTCTTCGGAGTCGACGCCGCAATCGTAGACGACAACGGCAAGGAAGTCGCCGCTGGTCAGGGCGGAAAACTGGTCATTCGCAAACCCTGGCCGTCCATGCTTCGCAACATTCACGGAGACAAAGCCCGCTACAAGCAAACCTACTGGAGCGACATCAAGGGCTGCTACCTCGCCGGAGATGGCGCACGCCGCGACAAAGATGGTTACTTCTGGATTGAAGGACGCATCGACGACGTCCTCAACGTCGCGGGACATCGCATTGGCACCAATGAAGTGGAAAGCGCTCTCGGCTCGCACCCTGTGGTCGCCGAAGCCGCAGTCGTCGGACGCCCTGACGAGTTAAAGGGACAAGCTGTGGTGTGCTTCGTGACCCTCAAAATGGATGTCACAGTCACCGACCAGCTTCGCGATGATCTGCGCAAGCATGTACGTCACGTCATCGGCCCAGTCGCAACCCCAGATGACATCCGATTCACCGATTCTTTACCGAAAACCCGCTCCGGAAAAATCATGCGGCGACTCCTAAAACAAATCGCCAGCGGTGGCACAGTCACGGGCGACACCACCACACTCGAAGACCTCTCCATCCTCGCAAAGCTCAGCACTCAGGAAGACTGAGCCCACTCGAAAAGAGATATCCAAACGATTGTTTCATCAATGACGGCCATACCCGATCCTTCCCAAACGCAAACACCTAATCCATTCCCTCGCGCCACCGCGTTTTGGATTTGTGCGCTGCTTGTTGGGATCGGGATATCCGCCACCTCTGTTTGCCAAGATCGCGGTAACAGACATGAGTTGGAAAAAGTAGTCCAACGCACTTCGGTGGAAGATAAAAACTACTTCCCCTTCGCCGACCGCGATCTCATCCGCCTTCGCTACGACGGATCTAGGCTCGTGTATTCGGGCACTTCATCCGTTCCGATGCCGGATTCACGGATGATCTTTGAGGGCGAAACTGAAGAGCCGAAATACCGCCTCTATATCCCGGTCGAAAGGCTCAATGGAGAATCCCAATTGGGAGGCCCGTCTTGGTACTTAAAGACCGCTCCCGGACAATTTATGAAGGTGACCCGTTAGCGCGGACTCATCGTCACCAGTCGTTCGCAACCGCGGCGCACCTTCCCCGCTCTCACGCTTCGCCTCTCACCCTTTCTGGATAAAGGGGAAGACAACCTCCGGAAGGCCCGGAATGCTCAATATCGCGGTGCCCTCATCAAAGAAATGCACGAGGGCCCAAGCAACTACGACGCTGCAAATTAGCAGAATGATGCCTCCCAGGATATTTTGAGAAAGCACCCCGACTGGATCAGAACGCCGCTCCCATCCGTGCACCATCGCGAGTGGCCCATCACCCCGATGTCGCAACGCGTGTAGCAGCAAACCCAGAAGATGAAGTCCAATGAGCCCAATCGTCCCCCAGGCGATTCGGCCATGCCATGTTTCCACCCACTCAGCAACAAAACCCGTCCACAGCAGCCCTACGAGGCCTATGTAGATCAACTGCGCAAATAAGGCGCTTCCCGGATTCAGTCCAACGAACTCCATCCGCTTCCACGCAAAAACGCGGACGACATACCGAGCAAAACTCACAGGCGAATGAAAGAATCCCGACCACCGCATGGTGCGCGATCCGAAAAATCCAATCATGACTCGAAGCACCAGAAACCAGAGGGCCAACACGCCTGCAAGAATGTGAAATTTAAACACCGTACCTTCTGGATCATTGAAAAAACCGATCCACAACGAGGCACTAAAGCTAAGCGCAAACCCCCAGTGCGTCACACGGGCCGGAAGATTCCAAGTCAGCACCTTTGCCGCCACTGACTCTTCCGATCTCATGCAAAGGCCTGTGTGAGCGGATTCACACGAAGCGTGTGCGCCTGTTTACCAAACCAATCCCTCCACGCCGCTGCCCGGAAACCAAAGTCTTTTCCAGAGGCAGCTACGAGTTCGGCACGAGCGGCTCTCGCCAAACACAACCTCCCTTCGCTCAGAAACTCGCATAAATGCAATCCGCCCTGTGCATCGCCACAACGCAGCATGGCTCGCGACAGCGCCATCCGAAGATAGGCCAACCGCTCGGAAAGCGTGTCCCGACAGGCACGCAAATCAGACGACCGTTGAACGAGACAATTCTCAAACAACGGAGCCCGAAGAACCTTTCCAAGCGGCGTTCTTCCTTCCTCGCAAGCCAGTCGCTCAAACCCGCATGCCAGCGTGTACAGATA
>CANFNA010000241.1 GCA_947448395.1 Chthoniobacteraceae bacterium | reverse complement strand
GGCTTGGGGCCTAAGCCGAATCCTCGACTATCTGGTCACTGCCCCCGAAGTGGATTCGAAACGCTGCGCCGTCATCGGACACTCGCGCCTCGGAAAGACCGCTCTCTGGGCCGGCGCTCGCGATGAACGGTTCTCCATCGTCATCTCTAACGACTCCGGTGAAGGCGGCGCCTCCCTCATGCGCCGCAATTTTGGTGAAACCGTCAACGTCATCACTTCCAGTTTCCCTCACTGGTTCGCTCCCCGTTTCAAAACCTACGCCGAGCAGGAATCCACCTGCCCCGTCGACCAACACATGCTCATCGCACTGGCCGCCCCGCGCCCTGTTGCTATCGGTAGCGCTGTCGATGACCGTTGGGCTGATCCAAAAGGAGAATTTCTCTCCGGACAGAATGCCGGTCCTGTTTACGCCCTCTTTGGAAAAAAAGGCATCGATGCCACAGAACAACCTCCAGTCGGCGAAGCGACCGGCGATTTCGTCTCGTATCACATCCGCTCCGGCCCACATGACATCAACGCCGAGGACTGGAAGCATTATCTGACATTCTGCAAACGGCACTGGAGCCGTTAATCCAAACCCTCTTTTGACTTCCGCAGCCCGTTCCCCCGATTCCAACCTCGTTATGCGCCACCTTTCCTCACTGAGCTTCAAAGCAGCCATTCTGCTTGCTCTCACGTCCTTTCTGCAAAGCCCCGCCCACGCCGCCGCGGCCAAACCCAACATCATCTTCATTCTCGCAGATGACCTCGGCTATGGCGACGTCCATGCACTCAATTCCGAAGGCAAAATCGCCACTCCTCAAATGGATCGGCTCGCCGCCTCCGGCATGATTTTTACGGACGCTCACTCCAGTTCCTCCGTTTGCACCCCCACTCGCTACGGCATCATGACCGGACGCTACAACTGGCGCTCCCGTCTTCCATCCGGCGTTCTGGGAGGGTTCAGCCCCTCCCTCATCGAACCGGGTCGACTCACCGTGCCTGCCTACCTCCGCAAGCATGGATACAAAACGGCCTGCATTGGAAAATGGCACCTCGGTCTGGATTGGGAGCGCAAACCCGACACCCTCGCCTTCGAAGACAAAATTGAACAGGGCCATGAATCGTGGCGGGCGGACTTCACTAAACCGTTCAAAAACGGTCCAACAACCCTCGGTTTTGATTCCTTTTTTGGAATCGCAGCGTCCCTCGACATGGTTCCCTACACCTACCTGCAAAACGACCGAGTCACCGCCATACCGAGCGTCGACAAGGAGTTCCCAATGACCCTTGGCAAAGAACCAGGCCACACTCGAAAAGGGGCTGCCGCTCCCGAATTCGAAGCCGATCAAGTCCTGCCAACCCTCACAGCAAAAGCCGAACAGTTCATTCACGAACAAGCCAAGGCGGCAAAAGCGGGCACCCCGTTTTTCCTCTACTTGCCCTTGAACGCTCCACATACCCCTATCGTCCCGTCCAAGGAGTGGATCGGCAAAAGCGGGATCAGCATGTACGCAGACTTCGTCATGCAAACCGATGCCACCGTCGGGCGCATCTTGGATGCATTAAAAGCCGAACAAATCGATTCAGATACGATGGTCATCATGACCAGTGACAATGGCTGTTCCCCTCAAGCCAACTTCCCCGAGTTGCTCGCCAAGGGCCACAACCCAAGCCATGTCTTTCGCGGCACCAAAGCCGATATCTTTGATGGCGGCCACCGCATCCCATTCATCGTCTCGTGGCCCAACCGCGTCAAAGCCGGCTCGAAAACAGACCAACTCACCTGTCTCAATGATCTCTTCGCAACTTGCGCCGATCTCTTAGGCGACAAACTCCCAGCCAACACCGCCGAGGACAGCATCAGTTTCCTTCCAGTCCTCGTTGGCCGCTCTGAGAAGTCCGGCCGCGAAGATCTCATCCACCACTCCGTCAACGGATCCTTCGCCATCCGGCAGGGAAAATGGAAACTCGAACTCTGCCCCGACTCTGGGGGCTGGAGCGAACCCAAGCCTCGCACCCCAGCCGCCAAGGCCTTGCCCAAAGTGCAGCTTTACGACCTCTCCAGCGACATCGGCGAGAAATACAACCTACAAGCTGAAAACCCTCAAACGGTCTCCAAACTCCTGACCTTAATTGAAAAATACGTCGTCGACGGACGCAGCACTCCAGGCGACATCCAGCCCAACACGGGCATCATCGATCTCCACCGCTTTGACGGAAAAGCGAAGGGGGACTAGCCCGCCCCGCTGCGGCGGGCGCTCACTCACGCTCCCCCTCTCGCCATGACCCTCCCAAAAAACGGCGCCGCATCCCTGCGCTACGCTTGGTTCATCGTCGCGCTACTCTTCCCTGTCGCGCTGCTGAACTACCTAGACCGGCAAATGCTCGCAACCATGAAGTCATCCATGGTCGCAGACATCCCATCCATCGCAACCAACGCAGACTGGGGCATGGTGCTCGCCTGTTTCAAATGGATCTACGCGTTCCTGAGCCCTTTCGGCGGTTTTCTCGCAGACCGCTTCAGCAAGCGCCTCGTCCTCGTGGGAAGTCTCGCAACTTGGTCTGCCGTCACTTGGTGGACCGGGCACGTGACGACCTTCCATGAATTGATTGCCGCGCGCGCCCTGATGGGGGTGAGCGAAGCCTTCTACATCCCAACGGCACTCGCCCTCATTTCGGAATACCACACGGGCTTCACTCGATCCCGAGCCGTTGGCTTTCACCAAACTGGCATTTACATCGGTCAAATTCTCGGAGGCTTTGCCGGTTACGTTGCCGACTCTCCAGACCACGGCTGGCGCTGGGCCTTCAGCACCTGCGGTTGGATCGGCCTTTGTTACGCGCTTCCACTCCTCATCCTCCTGCGCGATCCCTCGAAAGAAACATCCCAAATTCGAGACCCTGATCTCAAATCATCCCCCAGCCAAAACGTGTTTCGCGGCCTCCTTGGCAACCGAAACTTCCTGATGCTCGTTCTCTACTTCACGCTTCCCGCCATCGCCGGATGGGTCGTGCGCGACTGGATGCCGGACATTCTCAAGGAGAAGTTCAACCTCGCTCAAGGAAAGGCCGGAGTGAGTGCCATTCTTTACGTCCAAATCGCCTCCCTGCTTGGCGTTGTCCTCGGCGGGAGCCTTGCCGACCGCTGGATGCGCACGACTCCCAGAGGCCGAATCTTCACCAGCGCCCTTGGAATGTCCCTTTTCCTTCCTGCTTTGTTCAGCGTGGCCTATGCCGGCACTCTTCCAGCGGCGATTCTCGGATTATTGGTCTTTGGCTTCGGTTGGGGATTCTTTGATTGCAACAACATGCCCATCCTTTGCCAAATCACCCGCCCCGAATGGCGCGCAACGGGCTACGGATTGATGAATCTAGTTAGCATCGGATGCGGGGGATTGGGCGACTGGCTCTTTGGAGTCTTACGGGACCGTCAGGTGCCCCTGAGTGTCACCTTTGGAGCCTTCGCGGGTCTCGCTTTAATCTCGGTATTCATCGTGCTTCGCATCCGCCCAAGTGAAGCAACCCCCTCGCATTAAATTCCGCTCACATCTATGCAGCTACTTCGACGCATCTCGTTTCTGCTCCCCCTTCTCCTGGC
>CANFNA010000240.1 GCA_947448395.1 Chthoniobacteraceae bacterium | reverse complement strand
CCTCTGGCAAACTCCTTTTGATACTGACTCCAAAGCCAAAAAGCGGGCTCTTGCTTATCCGAACAGGCAATCCACTCGAACTCGTTACACCGCCGCTATCCGGAGCTTGCCAACCTCAGTGCAATTGCCTTCCTTTCTGACTATTCCGTCACGCTCACGCTTACACACAAAGGCCGATCGTGATACGACTTTTATCCCATCCTTTTGCCAATGCTTAAACCCGCTCCCATTCGAGAAATTGAAGGCGATCGACCGCGCATGTGGATGATTGATTCCTATATGGATTTGATCGTCTGGTATTTGCCCGATGGCAACCTGTACGGGTTTCAACTTTGCTACGACAAAGAGCGCGAGGAACGTTCTCTCACTTGGCTTCACACTGGCTCCTTTACACACACCCGCATGGACTCCGGAGAAACCAGTCCCTTGGACGCCAAAGCCACTCCAATGCCCGTCGCCGGTGGTCTCTACGATTTTAAGAAACTCCGACAGCAGTTCCACGACCGGTCCGCACTGATTGATCCGGACCTCAGTGCATTCGTCCTTTTGAAGCTCACCGAGGCAACCCTCGCAAAACTGCCTACCAACGCCACCCACGGGATTTTTGTAAAATCCGACTCCGGAGAACTGGGCCCGCTTTCGAAAGATGAACTCGTAGAGCGCATCCAGACTTCAGAATTTCCTGCAGATCCGTTGCTACGCTTTGACGGAGACTCGCAATGGCATTGCGTCTCGGAATTCTTCCCCGATCAGTTTCCCAGTGCGCGATCCAACGGGTGATGCGCTCACCACGGCATTTTCTGAATTGGCTCCGCGTTCTCGCCGTCTGCCTTTTAACGCCAACGGCTTGCAGAAAAAGCGAAAGCAGCACAGCGCCCCTGCCCCAATGGGCCTACGTTTGGCAACGCGAATGGTCCTCGTCCGTGACCGATGCGCTCAATCAATCGGCAACAAAACTCGATGGCTTCATCGTCCTGGGCGCAGAAATCTCCTGGCGAGATGGACAGCCGCAGGTGCTGCGTCCGCCGATCGAATGGTCTGCGCTTCAAAAAACAGGAAAACGCATCGGAATCGCGATTCGAATCAATCCATTTCCGGACACACCTTCGGCTCGTAAAGAGCACGCGCCGTATTTCTCCGAACTCGCAGCCTCGTTGATTCAACAGGCGCATGCGCACGGCGTGGAGTGCGAAGAATTTCAAGTGGACTACGATGCCCCAGAAAAGCGTTTAGCAGAGTATCGCTCATGGCTCGCTCCGCTCCGTGAGACGGTGAAGCCGGCACGTCTTGTGATTACAGCCTTGCCGTCCTGGCTCAATGAGTCAGAAGCAGCACGCCTTTTCACAGTCGTCGACTCTTTTGTCCTACAGGTCCATTCGGTCCCAACACGCAATACTCACGATCGAGTTGCCCTCTGCGAGCCGGAGCGAGCGAAACGCTGGATCGCCCAAGCCGCTCAATTTCAAACGCCATTCACGGTCGCCATTCCCACCTACTCGGCCCTCGTGGGTTATGACCAAAAAGGTCGCTCGCTCGGTATGGCCACGGATGGCGTGCAACCCAAATGGCCATCTGGGACCAGTATTGTCGAGTTTGACTCGGATCCCGCTGAAATGGCGCTCCTCGTGGCCACCCTCCACAAGGAACACCCATCCGCCATGAACCGCATCGCTTGGTATCGTTTGCCTGTGGACGGAAAACGAAATTGGCGTTGGCCGACGTTTTCCGCCATCGTCGATGGAAGACAGCCCAGTCGAGAACTCGACGTCGTTCTGGGCGAATCGAATCCGGTGGATATCAGCCTTCTCAACCGTGGAGAGTCCGAGGAGCGGCTCGACATGAGCATCATCGTTCGCTGGACCGGATTACCACCCGTGACCTGCGAAGCCCTGCGCGGCTGGCGTGTTTCACAGGCCGAGCATGAAGCCCGCTTCCAGCGAACCCCCGGTCCCCTACCGCGACTTCTGCCGGGAGCCCGCCGCGAAATTGGCTGGCTCCGATTCGACGCATCGAGCCCGAAGGAAGGGCTGAATCTCAAAGCCGAGATAACTCGCTAGCCTAACACTGGACAGGTAAAATTAGCCCCATGCGCAACCAGATCGCACGCGTTCTATACGGTTCCATTTTTTTGATCGCTGCCTCGACCCTCGTACAAGCCACAGGCCGGTTCGCGCCCTCCCGCTGGCTCGACCATGGAGGCATAGCCTCAGAGATGTCCCCAGAGTTTTATTGGGAGCTCGAACTCCGGAAGATGGCAGCTGAATTCACACCGACCGAAAAACGAATTGCTCCTCCCACAAATGAACAGCAACTGGAAAGTCAGTCCGATTTAAGCGAGACCGAAAAAGCACTCGCCGCAGGCTCGACCTTCACGGAGCGGATGGATTCGAAAGATTTCGAAGACGCTCTCCTCAACGGACCACTCACCCCGAATGACCCCCAGCTCGCGAGGGCGGCACACGAAACAGCGCGACAAATCGTGAGCAAGGCAAAGAACACGAGCGTGGCGGCGCTCCCCACAGAATATCCTTCCGAGTTTGCCGATTATCACCGCGGCGCCTTTGCTTTTCGGAAGGGCTCTGCGCATTTTGCAGAGGCCCGTCTCACTTGGGAGGCATTGCTAAATCGCCCAAAAAAGGAGCGTCACTACCGCTCGACATGGGCGGCTTTTATGCTCGGCAAACTGGCGCTCGCCGAAAACAGACCAGACGCCGTGAAGTGGTTTGTCATGACTCGCGAACTCGCAAAGTCCGGCTTCTCGGACTCGCTCGGTCTTGCCGCGGATAGCTACGGCTGGCAGGCGCTCAGCGAACTAAAGCGCGGGAACGATGAGTCTGCCGCTAAACTTTATCTCTCCCAACTGGCACTCGGTGACTCAAGCGCCATTGTTTCGCTCAAAGCAGTCATCCCAGACCGTCCCACCATCGACGGAATGAAAAACTACGGCGAGAAGCCCCCTGAAAACGCAACTCTCACAGAGCTCCAGCACTGGGAAAGGGAACAGGCACCAAAAATTCAGGCGCGACTAGACGCAGCAGCAAACAGCCCGATCCTTCGTCGTCTACAGACCATCCACGTTCTCGCGACCGAGACATGGGAGCAGTTTTGGAGCTATGGAATGGATGCCGAATCCATGGATAAAAAGCCGGGGGACCGCTGCAGACGCTGGCTCGCGACCCTCAAAAAGGCCGACATCCGCACCATCGAAAATGCAGATTATATCGGCTGGGTGTCATACTCTGCGGGTCGCTATGCAGAGGCGGCGAACTGGCTCGCTTTAGCAAGGCCCGATTCCACGGCCGGAATTTGGCTCAAAGCAAAGCTCCTCAGACGTGATGGAAAACTCGTCGAAGCCGCAAAAGCGATGGAGGAAGTGGTGACGGCTACCCACGCCAAAACGTCGCTAGAACGATCCGATTCACTTTTCGTCAACTACGGGGACGCAGGCTACCAACCCTATCAATCAGCAGCCGCAGACCTTGCCTCCATTCATCTCTCACTCGGCAATTTTTCAGAGGCGTTTCGAGCCTTCCTCAAAGCCGATCTTTGGCAAGATGCGGCATTCATCGCTGATCGTGTGT
>CANFNA010000239.1 GCA_947448395.1 Chthoniobacteraceae bacterium | reverse complement strand
GTCATGCGACCGCCTGATGATTATCGTCTGTGGCAGGCATGCGGTTTTGTGACGATTTGGGACGAGAACGACAAAGTGATTTCTTCACTGATGGGACCCGCGTGTTGGAGATTCTCGATGCCGCGAGGAAAGCGGAGGAGTCGTCCTCGTCCCTTGAAGTGATAGATGACATGAGGTTGTTGAGCCACGCGAGATCCCGCGATCTTAAAAGCGATGACAACATCCACACCCTCCCAATCCAGCCTCTCTTACGAAGCGATCAAACTCGGGATCGACGCCCACGCCCAATATTACTGGGTAAGCCGGCAGGTTGACGGGGCGACTCCGCAGCGTCGTGCAGAAGATGACCTACGACGAACTACTTCTTTTCGTGGTAAAACAGCAGAAGCTCACGAAAAAAGTCGTGACCTGTTATGAGTCGGGTGCATTCGGGTTCCACTTGCACCGTCGGTTGGAGGAACTCGGCATCCAGAATTATGTGGTGCAACCCCAGGACTGGGATGAGCGAGGCAAAGGGGTGGAGAATGACCGGCTCGATGCCGTAGCGTTGTGCCAACGTCTGGATCGTTATGAGCGTGGAAAAAAAGCGTTTAGCACGGTGCGTATTCCGACGGTGGACGAAGAGCGGGAACGCGCGATGAGTCGGGAGCGCCAGCAACTCCCGCGCGAACGCCAGCGCGTTGCTGGGATGGGACGCGTTCTACTTGCGCCGCACAATATTCACGTCACAGGGAAGTGGTGGAAGGGCAAAGCGTGGGCCGCGATCAAGGTGCTATCGCCTCACTGAGCGCCTTGATGTCGTCAACTTGGCCGAGGCTGGGCTTCCGCCAACCGGAGCAAAGGAAGAGACGGTGCAAGCTCTTCGCCTTGTCCAGTTGGCGTCATCCAAAGACGTCGGAACCATTGACTGAAACGACGTCCGGATCGTGTTCCGAATAGCGCGGGGCTATTTTTCAGAAAGCACCCATCTGCCGTCCCAATCTTTTTCTGGGGGTTCTGCGATGAAATGGTCGCAGCGCTTTTTGTACATCAAGCAGAGGTAGTCATCGCCGCCCATCTCCTGATTGACGGCGCTGAAACGTTCCTTGGCCTCGGCGAACTTCTGTTCGTAGAAAAGATCCAACGCGGCGTGGTAATGGTCGAGCCATTCAGGGACTGGGATGCCAACTTCCCCGAGCGGTGTGAACACATGAATGGGCTGGGTTTTCCCCTTGAAGACTGCGCGGTCGACCCGACGGAAGACGAAGAGGTCTTTGGTCAATGCATGGGCGGTTTCCCCGACCAAGATGTCGCAACCGAATTGCTTGGTGGCGCTTTCGAGTCGGGCGGCAAGGTTCACGCCATCCCCGAGAACGGTGAACTCCATTCGTTGCGGGTGACCCAACTCCCCAACGACGACGGTTCCGTGATTGATGCCGATCCCGATACTCAGTTCCAAACGATCTTCTCGTCCGGCCCATCCCTGATTCAAAATCAAAAGTGCGTCCCGCATCTTCAAAGCGGCGCGAACTGCGTGCGAGCAATCTTCTGGCAACCCTTTGGAGTGGGTATCCCCCCAAACCGCCATGATGGCGTCTCCGATGAATTTTTGGAGCGTCCCGCCTTCGACCAAAACCTTGTCGACCATTTGTAAGAAGTACTCGTTCAGCTGGGAGACGAGCGTTTCAGGAGTCCGAGATTCGGAGAGGGTGGTAAACCCACGAATATCGGAGAATAAGACGCTTACGGGTTTAGTCTGCCCGCGTAAGGCCTGTTCAAGCGAATCGCCCTGACTGACGATCAAATTAGCCACATTGCTGGAGACGTATTTATCCAATACGCCTTTGACGTGAGCCCGCTCTAACTGTTCGACGGCAAAGTCAAAAAGCGTGATGATCCCGCCGACGGAGATGAACGAAAGCAGTGGAAGGACGGTTGGAATGACGAGGCGTAGATCCGCGAAGTAATAATACGAAGCGAACCAGTAAGCATATCCGGCAGCGATCATCAGAAAGAGGCGTAGGAGTACGCGTTCAATGAGGAGAGCCAGACTGGCGGCGACGACAATCATTGAGGCCCAGAGGGCGGGGTTCCACTGTTTTGGAAGCCCATGAATGTAAAGTTTGTCCAAAAGGGAGTCGGCGTAGTGCTGGTGAATTTCGACTCCGGGTTGAACACCGAGAGGCGTGGGGTGCTCGTCATGGAAGGTCTCGGCGATTGGTCCAATGAAAACGATTTTGTTCTTAAAAACCTCGCCGCCTTGGTAGCGAGGGTCGTTCTTAATAAAACGGTCAACGAATAGCTCCTCGATGGGCAGAACCACGTGGGTTCCAGCACCTCCCCGGTAATTGATGAACTCTTCGTCCTGCACAACAGGTTCCCCCGTGAACTTCGAGACGGCCAGTGGCGAGAATCGCTTCCAATCATCCGCGCCAGCCATATGCGCGAAACCGCTTTCTTTCATTTGCGATGTCATGCGGACGACGCGGCGAACGACGCCATCGGAGTCTGGCTTGAAGAATGCGTAGCCAACTCCGTCTCCGCCCAGACCACTGGTTAAGGTCTCGTTGGGGCGCAAGATCTGGACGGTGCTATTGCCATCGTCATCGGTCTGGATGTTTTTGCTCGAGGCGAGGACGACTTTTCCTTCGTGTTTCTTGAGGACAGCGGCGAATTCCTCATCTCCATCGCGAGTCGCGACGAAAAGGACGTCGATGGCGACCACTTTCGCACCGAGCTCAAAAACGCGTTCAATGGCGTAGCGATATACTTTCCGGTCTAACGGATAGACTCCGGATTGCATGGCCTTAAGCGCCTCGATGTAAGGAATCGCTTGTTTTTTGCCTGCGGCGGTTCGTTCTTCTTCCTCCTTTTCTGCCGTTTCGAGAAGAGCGCCAATTTGGCTTTGATCCAGAGAGGTTGTATTAATTCCAACAAGGGCGGTATTGGGATGAGCCCGCAGCGGGTTCTCATTGCGTTTTAAAAACCGCTTATCGATCGAGTTACCCTCCAGTTTTGCGACTGTTTCGGAAGGGGGGAGGATGCCTTGGTTTCCGATAATTAATCCTTCAGCCAAGATATAGCTGATGGCCATCGTAATGAGTGCCATGGCTAGGATGACCCATTTGCGATATTTCTTCGCTTCGCGAAGATAAGAGTTCGCCTTCCGGATAAGCTTTTTGAACGTCATAAAGTGATAGAACGGACGCTCAGCAGAGCAAGTCCTGCACCCTTTACGGGCTTTTTTTAGGTACGTGTTGGGGCTTGGATTCCTAGGCTAACCTTAGCGGTTGCTCCAAAGCTTTAAAAACGCCGCCGGAAGTCCATCCCACCAACCGTTTGCGGGGAGAGGTGTATCACTCGCCGCCTTTTTGGACTGGGAGGGAATTTGTTCGCTGGGCATGCCCAGGTCCTTAGGCACTTTCAGAGACGCACCGGAGGCGAGCAGCCACGACGTAAACTGATTAGAGTCGCGGGTTTTGGCTCGGAGAACGTAGCTGATTTGCCATGGCACGCCCGGGGAATAGGCCCATTCCTTGAGCATTTCGTGTTGGAAAGTGATTTCCGGCGGGAGTGGACCAATGGAGGGGTAGACGAGCTCGTACTGAAAGAAGGTCTCCTCTGCTCCCGCTAATTTGGGCGG
>CANFNA010000238.1 GCA_947448395.1 Chthoniobacteraceae bacterium | reverse complement strand
GTCTGTGAGAACGATGGATGCGGCTGAGTCGGTGAGAGAGTATTCCCACTCGGATTCTGTGGCGGAGAGGCAGATGGGGACTTTGACGCCTCCAGCCCGCCAGATACCCCATTGTGCGCCAACGAACTCGAACCCCGGCTGAATCAGAATGGCGACTCGAGCCTCTTGCAGATCGGGTTTAGCGTCGAGGAGAACGGATGCGATTTCAGCGGATCGGTTCAGCAGGTCCTGATAAGTGTGGCAACTCGCAGGAGTTTGAATCGCGACCGAGTGAGGGTGTTTTTTAGCGCGGGAAATGAGGGCGATTTCGGCCATGGGGTGATGTGTGCGGTAAACCCGCGTTAGGGGTGTGGAGTTGTGGGAAATTGCTTGAGGAGGAGTGTTGCCGCTTCGCTTTGTTTCGCAGAAAACTCTGGTGCGTCTGCGCGGTTCTTCGTTTCTGCGGAGTCGTCCGTCGCGTCGTATAGTTCTTTTGCGATGACGTCGCCGGTTTTCCAATCGCGCCATTCTGTGTAGCGCACCGATGCTGTGCGGATACTGACGCCCATGGCTTGCGGCATTTTCGAAGGCTCACGATCAAAGTATGCAGGGCGCGGGTGTTGTGAGAATGCGCCAGACTTCCCAGATGCATTTGGGTTTTTCAGAATCGGAAGGAGGCTTTGTCCCTCTAAGCCTGTTGGCTGGGGTAATCCGCACAGTTGGTTGAGCGTCGGGAATAGGTCAACGAGTTCGCTGAGTGCGCTGGTTTTTCTTCCAGCCGAAGAAATCGTGGGAGCTGAGATGAAGGCGGGAACTCTGGCATCGAGTTCGAAGTTTGATGTTTTCCCCCAGAGGGCGTGTTCACCAACATGGTAGCCGTGGTCACTGATGAAGACGATCACGGTGCGCTCAGTGAGGTGATTGCTGTCGAGGGCATCGAGTAGTTTTCCGATTTGCGCGTCGAGGTAGGAGATGTTCGCAAAGTATCCGTGACGCATCTCGGCGGCTTGCGCATTTGGGAGGGAAGCCGCATCTCCATTTTTACCGAGAATTTCGGTGGATTTGTGAAAAGCGATGTCGGGGGCGCCTTCGGGGCGGGAACCATTAAACTTCTCGAAGTCGCTGCGCTTGTAGAGATCCCAGTATTTTTTGGGCGCGTTGAACGGTGCGTGTGGTTTCCAAAAGCCCACGGCGAGAAAGAAAGGCTGATCCTTCACTTCCTCCATGACGCGGACCGCTTCCTTTGCAACCCGGCCGTCGTAGTAGGCTTCATCGGGAACATCCCGCATTTCACAGAGGGGACCGGCTCCGTATCGCAAAGGCGTTTGCATGGGCGCGCTTTCTGAAATGGGTTGGCCTTGGGGCGCGTCATCTCCGTGGTTTGCGTAGAATAGAAACTCTGGGGCGCTCCAGGAGCGGGCGTCGCCTTTTTCTTCGGTGTGCCAGTTATGGAAAATCTTTCCGACGCAGCGGCTCGAATACCCGTGTTGTTTGAACCAAAGCGGGAGGGTCATGACGTCTGGATTTGGAGTGCGGAAGTGCGTGCTGTTATTCCAGACGCGTAGCGTGTCCGGTCGCCGTCCCGTTAGAAGCGACGAGCGAGATGGATTGCAGACGGCTTGCTGCGCGTACATGCGGTCGAACTGCACGCTCTTTTTCGCGAGCCGTTCGAGGTTGGGGGTTACCGCTTGGGATCCGTAGGTGGAAAGTTCCGCGCGGTAATCATCCGACATGATGAACAGCACGTTTGTTTTTTGGACGGCTGTGGCCGCGGCAGCGGAGGTTGAGCGGGTGCTTTGGATGGCGAGTGGAATCGCCATGGCAATCCAGAGCAGTCGGAGGGAGGGGGGAATCGACATTTCGAAACGATGGCGTGCCTGTTTGATCAAGGCAATCCGGAGTGCGATGGATTTGGATTTCTGAAGCAGGCGAGAAACTTTAACGGGAGGGCGGTGTTTGTACCCGTCACAGCTATGAAGCGCTTACTCTCCGTTCTTGTTTTCGTCTTTTTGTTTTTTGGGGCATGCGTCCTGCACGCGGATGAGGCGGCGAAAAAGCCAAACGTCATTTTTATTCTGGCGGATGATCTTGGTTGGATGGATTTAGGGTGTCAGGGCTCGCGGTATTATGAGACGCCGAACATTGACCGGCTGGCTTCAGAGGGGTTTCGTTTGCGGAATTATCACAACTGTCAGAACTGTCAGCCCACCCGTGCCGCTCTGATGAGCGGGCAGTACGGTGCCCGCACTGGAGTGTATACGGTGGGCGGGATTGGGCGTTTTGAGTGGGAGACGCGGCCTTTGCGTCCGGTGGAGAACAACAAGGAGCTGCCGCTTGACCGAGTGACGATTGCGCAGAGCTTGAAGGCGGCGGGTTATGCGACGGCCATGTTTGGAAAATGGCATTTGGGAGAGAAAGGAAAGTTTCATCCTGGGGCGCGGGGATTTGATGAGGCAATTGTTTCGATGGGACACCATTTCAACTTCGAGACGGACCCGAAAGAGCCCTTGAAAAAGGGCGAGTACCTTGCGGATTTTCTCACCGAAAAGGCGGTCGATTTTATTCAGCGGAACGCCTCGAAGCCGTTCTTTCTCTATTTGCCGCACTTTGGGGTGCATGCGCCGCACGAAGCGAAGCCGGAGTGGATTGAGAAGTTTAATGAGAAACCTGCTGTTGAGGGGCATTCCAGCCCGGTTTACGCTGCGATGATTGCGAGTGTGGATGAGAGTGTAGGACGAATTCTCAAGCGGCTCGACGAGCTAAAGCTGGTGGATAATACGATTGTCATCTTCTCTTCCGACAACGGTGGCGTGGGTGGTTACGAGAAGCCCGGAGGGGTTATTTATACAGGGAAAGAGGCGGTGGAGCCGGCTCGGAAGGGAAGCCATAGCATCACTGACAACACTCCGCTCAGGAGTGGAAAGGGGAGTCTCTACGAGGGAGGGATTCGGGTTCCTTTTATTGTCCGGTGGCCCGGAGTCACGCGCCCGGGAAGCTTTTCGGACGTGCCCTCGATTCATGTCGATATGTATCCGACGCTCTTGGAAATGACGAATTCGCAGCCCCCCAAAGACTATGTTCTCGACGGGGAAAGTCTGGTTTCTGTGATTCGGGATCCGGACAAATCGCTGCGAAGAGAAGCGATTTTCCAACACTTTCCAGGGTATCTCGGATTTGGCACCGACTTGTGGAGAACCACCCCAGTGGGTGTGATTCAGGCGGGAGATTGGAAATTGATGGAGTACTTCGAGGATCAAAGATTGGAGTTGTACAATTTGAAGGATGACCTCGGGGAAAAGGTGAACCTGGCGATGGAACAACCCCAGAAGGTTGCCGAATTAAAGGCCAAGATGAAGGCGTGGCGTGAGGCGGTTAGTGCGCCGATGCCGACGGCAAATGCTGAACAGAAAGAGGCTGAGTCGCGGAAGAATCGGGGGAAGGGCAAGAGGGGCGGGGAACTGTGAGCGGAGATCGTGCCAGCTCCTAGGGTTGCTCCAGCCAATCGCGGTTGAAACGGGCGAGGCGAAGGAATCGGTCGTCGCACATGCCTGAGACAATTTCTGCTTCGTATAGGCAGAGGATCGTGCCGTCAGAAAGCGTAGCGGAATCGCTATAACCGGATGGGCCTGACTCCAGGATTTTTGACAAAATCCAACTGCGGCCATCGTCGCGGCTGACTTTCAGAGTGACCTGCTTGCGGTCGGAATTCGGAGCCTTCACGGGCTTGCCTCCGGG
>CANFNA010000237.1 GCA_947448395.1 Chthoniobacteraceae bacterium | reverse complement strand
GTGGATCTTGGTGGATAAACCCCCCTTCATGGCGGCTCACCCAAGCAAACCCTCCGATCGAGCCACCCTCTGGCATTACCTCAGCGATCTGCTCGCCTTCGAATGTGTCAATGGTGGACAAATATCCATCATCACGCGCTTGGATCGAGAAACCAGCGGGATCACCTTGGTTGCTAAGCACCGCGCCGCAGCCCGCACTTTATGCCGGCAAATGGAATTACACCGGGTCCGAAAATCGTATCTAGCCCTGGTTTGGGGGTGGCCGGTCCAAGATGCCTGGGAAGTGGATGCACCACTCGCCCGCCAAGGTCTCCACTCACCTTCCAAGATCTGGCTCAAACAAACCATCCATCCCGCAGGCAGCCCCGCATCCACCCGTTTTTCGGTACTCCAACGCTTCGAACGCCCATCCTCCAATGGAACCCGGTTTGCACTTGTGCGCGCCTTCCCTAAAACCGGCCGAATGCACCAAATCCGCGTCCACCTTCAAAAAAGTGGACACAGCATCGTCGGAGACAAAATTTACGGACCTGACGAAAGTTGCTACCTCGAGTTCATTGAGACTAGCTGGAGTGAGCGACTCGAATCTCAACTACTTCTGAACCGGCACGCACTGCACGCCGAGCAACTCACATTGGAAGAAACAGGCCATACTTGGATCGCACCTCTTCCCCCAGACTTCCAACGCTTCCTCAGCGAAGCTACTCGCCCATATTAAGAAGCACGTAATCCGTGCTCAGATCGGTGGTGAATACCATGTATTCAGCCGTGCCTAGGTGAAGGTCCACCGACACACGGAACCGCTTTTGAGCCACTGCCTGCTGCAACCTCTCAAAGGGCGTCGCACTCGCAACCCCTCCCTTCACCGCAATCAGCCCGTCATAATACACATCCACCAACTCCTCCCTCATCCGCGCTCCCGAATAGCCAATCGCATCCATAATCCGGCCCCAATTCGGATCCCCCCCAAACCAAGCGCACTTCACCAGCGTTGATTTTGCGATCGCCTCAGCCGCACGCCGTGCATCCGAGAAACTCGCAGCCCCATTCACACACACCTCTACAAATTTCGTCACCCCTTCCCCGTCCTCAACAATCATCCGCGCGAGGGTTATTGTGACATGATCCAAAGCGCGTTGGAACACTTCGAAATCCGGCGAACCAGCACGCAGAGTCTCATTTCCAGCCGCTCCGTTAGCGAGCATCAGAACGGTGTCGTTGGTACTCATATCCCCGTCCACCGTGATCCGGTTAAACGAGTTCTCCACTGAAACGGAAAGCGCCTGCTGCAGCTCAGCCTTCTCAATCAACGCGTCCGTCGTCACGAAACAAAGCATCGTCGCCATGTTCGGATCAATCATCCCAGCCCCTTTGGCAATGCCCCCAATCCGAACATTCTTACCCGCAATTTGAAATTCCACCGCAACCTCCTTCGCAAAGGTGTCGCTCGTCATGATCGCCTCAGCTGCCGCCTTTGAACCATCCCGTTTCAAACTCACGGACAGCTCCCCGATTGTCCCCTCCATCTTCTCAATCGGAAGAGGCACTCCAATTCGCCCAGTCGAACACACTAAAACCTGACGCTCCTTCAACCCCAATGCGGAAGCCGCCTTACGAGTCATTCGCTTCGCCGTCTCAATCCCACCTACCCCAGTACAAGCATTGGCGTTGCCCGCATTGGCAATAATCGCACGAACGTCGTCCCCACGTAAATGAGCCGCTGAAACACGCACTGGAGCCGCCTTCACCCGGTTAGTGGTGAACGTCCCAGCCGCGACCGTGGGTTGGGGCGAATAGATCATCGCCATGTCAGGACGATCAGGATTGCTAGCCTTGATGCCGCAGTAACGGCTGCCGGCTAAAAAGCCTTCAGGAGCAGTAACTCCACCGGAAATTTCAGAATAAACAGAGGACATTCGAGGGATGGATTCGGTCTCGTCGTAAAACGACAAGCGCAAGTTCTATTGAGAAGCTTATATCATACCAGCCCGCTTTCCTCAGGCCAACCACACATCAAATTCATCGATTGCACCGCCTGCCCAGCCGCCCCCTTAACCAAATTATCCTCAGCGCTCAACAACACCAATCGACCCGTTCTCGAGTCCCAACGCCACGCCACATCCAAAAAATTGGTGTGCGCCACGTTTTTGATCTCGGGGAACGATGCGCCCTTCAACAGACGAATAAAGCGGCACCCTTGGTAAGCCTCCTCCAACGCCAACCCAATCTGCTCCGGATTCACCCCAGCACGCGGCTTCGCATACATTGTCGAATGAATCCCACGCGTTATTGGAATGAGGTGCGGCGTAAAGTTGATCGTCACTGAAACTCCCGCAGCAAGCGTCAGCTCCTGCTCAATCTCCGCCAAATGCCGGTGTTTCGGCACACCGTAAGCGCGAACGCTCTCATTACACTCAGCATAAAGATACTCCACCTTCGCATTCCTCCCAGCGCCGCTCACCCCACTCATGCTGCACACTTGGATCGAATCAACCTCCAGCAAACCCGCACGCAACAACGGAATGAGTGGAATCAAAATACTGGTCGGATAACATCCAGGACTCGCCACCAACTGCGCCGACCGAATCGCGTTACGATAAACCTCCGCCAGCCCATAAACGCTCTTCGCCGCCAATTCCGGAGCATGGTGCTGCTCTCCGTAAAAATCCGCATACACCGCCACGTCCTTGATCCGAAAATCTGCGCTCAAATCAATCACTCGCAGCCCCCGTTCCAATAACGGACCTGCAAACTCATGCGCCACCCCATGGGGCAACGCCAAAAAAGCGATCTTCGCCCCGCTATTCACAATCGCGTCCACTTCCGATGGAATAAACGCAAGATCCGCATATCGCATCCCTGCAAAACGCGGATAAACAGACCCCATCGCTTGCCCTGCCACCTGCCGAGACGTGAGCGCAACCAACTCAGCCTCCGGATGACGAACGAGCAACCGGACCAATTCCTCTCCGGAATATCCACTGGCTCCCACAATCGCGATCTTTTGAGGCACGCTCATACTGCTTCCCATTTAAGCAACTTCTGCGGCAAAAACCCAACGTCGAATTACCCTAAGCGCTTTCGATCAAATCGAAACTTCATCGCCAGAGACAATTCGAACACGCGGGAGCACGTGCTCTAAAATCAGCGCCACAGATTCTTCAACGCTTTGCAGATTCGTGCGCACCACCAACTCCGCATTCTCCGGAGCCTCGTATGGCGCGCTAACGCCCGTAAAATCGGCAATCTCACCCGCTCGCGCCCTCTTATAGAGCCCCTTCACGTCGCGCTGTTCGCACACTTCCAACGGCACCTCGACAAAAACCTCCGCAAACTCATGCCCTCCCTCCAAAACAATCTCACGAGCCCGACGGCGATCCACACGATATGGCGAGATAAAGGCGGTCACCACGAGCATCCCTGCCTCCGCCATCAACTTCGCCACCTCCGCCACTCGCCGAATGTTTTCCACGCGATCCTCCGGAGAAAAACCAAGATTCGCATTCAATCCGTGTCGCAAGTTATCCCCATCGAGCACGTAAACCTGACGCCCAGTGTTGAACAACTCTCTCTCAATTGCCCGCGCCAAAGTCGACTTGCCAGACCCACTCAACCCCGTAAGCCAGATCACCCCACCTCGATGTCCATTCCGCAAAGCTCGGTTTGAGGGACGCACATTGCCCTCCGACCAATAAATATTCGCGCTCTTCACCTTGGTGCGGTCCGCGTAAACCCCGCCATAAATAATCCCGCCACCCGCCACCTGACGATCGTCCACAATCACAAACCGACC
>CANFNA010000236.1 GCA_947448395.1 Chthoniobacteraceae bacterium | reverse complement strand
TGTACAGATTCAGGCTGTCGCCACAGGTTTGGGGTTGGATCCCGTTTCGGTGGGGGATTTGGTGCGGGAAGCGGCTGCGAGGGGGCAGAATTCTCCACCCACAGGGGATTTTGCACAGGGCCAAGACGCCAGGTCTCCCAACCAAGAAATTGCGACCATCTCGCTTACGGACCAAACGCTTCGATTACTGGCCCTGACGATCCTGCATTCAGAGGAGGCTCGGCAGTGGCTGATGGAAGAAGACTGGAGGGCTCGTTTGGCTCCTGAGCTTGAGGGGGAGGTGCTAATTAGAATCCTAGAGGGGTCCGATCATCTGAGGACGGCTGGAGGCGCGGCTTCTCTTCTGGCCTCCCTCTCTTCCGCCGAAGAGTCCATCGTTTCCGAACTTTTAACGGAGCGCCCCCCAGAGCATCCCCTTCCCGTGCTTCACGACTGCTGGAATGAATTGGAGCGGAAGCAGATTCGGCGGCGAATTGACGCGCTTAAAGCGAGCCAACGAAGCCCCAACCTCTCCTTGCAAGACTCTGGAAGCCTTCATCAACAAATCCTTGACCTGCAAAAACGACTCTCGGATATTTCACGGCCATTTTTTCCGGGTCCCTAGGTAGAGCGTTTTTTGCCCATTCCTTTTGGTTTTGTGGGTGTGACGATGAAGTTTGAGTCGTTTTTTCCTATCGGGGGCCCTCGCCTAAAATCGAAAACCGTCCCGCTTTCTTAAAAAACACGGCTTCAAAAATTTACCTAACTTCACCCAAGGGTCCTCTTGAACAGGTCCTTAGAACACTCAGAAACAGACGCTCTCTACACACTCCCCCGCCTGACGAAGCACCAAGTGGTGCGAATCCTGCTCCGTCGGACTGGGTCAATCGATCCCTTAAAAAGGAAAATTTAACAGCCCGCCCTTCCGTGCCCTCTAAAAAAACAACCCCAACCGCCGCCCCCGCTAAACCGAAGAAACCGGCACAAAAGCCGCCTGCCAAGCCCACTCCTAAGGCTGCTTCTGGGAAAGTTGTATCGAAGGGGTCCCCGACTCCAGCCAAACACAAGGGGGCGCCCGTTCTTTCAATCGCAGCGAAACCGTCCAAAGAAGTCCCAAAGAAGATCGGTACGTCTGCTGGAAAAACTTCTGACAAAAAACCCGCCACAGCAGTTGTTGCAGCGATGCCGACGAAACTCGCAGGGAAGTCAACTTCACCATCGAAGAACACATCATCAACTCCAACGGCGAAAGTCTCGCCGACCAAGGCATCCATTGCATCCCAGGATTCGGCTAAAAAAGGCTCCGCAAAGTCCTCCGCACCTTCGCAAATAAAGGCAACGAGTTCCGCAACTCCCAAAGTTTCAGCTAAAGCGCCTGCCTCTTCTGGCGCTGGCACTCAGCGTGCGGCAACCCCAACGGTGAAGGGAACTGCCAAAGCGTCCCTTGCGCCCTCAAAATCACCTTCCGACTCAAGGCAAAAGACCTCGGAAACCCCTCAAAAAGCATCGGTTTTGGTGGCTGAATTTGATGTTAACGAGAAGCTACGAGAACTCATCCGCCTCGCCAAAGAACAGGGCTACCTCACTTTTGATGACCTAAACGAAGCGCTCCCCGACTCTGTGAATGATCCAGAGGAAATGGAGGCAATCATGAGTCGTCTCCGAGGGATGGAAATTGACGTCATCGAGGCTTCTGACGTCGATCGGGTCAAGGACGGCAAGAAGGATGGAGACGACGAAGAGGAGGAAAAGTCCGCGGAACAGCGCGCGGATATTCTCGACGACCCTGTCCGCATGTATCTGAAGCAGATGGGGCAAGTCCCCCTTCTCACCCGCGAACAGGAAGTGGAAATTTCCAAGCGGATTGAGGACGCCGAAATGAATGTGCTGAAGCACATCAATCGCTACGGCTTTGTTGTTCCGCTGTATCTTGATCTGGCGCAGAAGCTTCTGGACGGGAAGGAGCGCTTTGATCGCGTCATTCAGGATAAAAAGATTGAGAGCCGGGAGCGCTACATGAAGAGCCTTCCGAAAATGATCAGTACTTTGGCGGAAGCTGCCGAGGAATGCTCCAAGTTCTATGAACAAGTCTTCGCACTTGGGACAAAAGGGACTGGATCTAAGGTCCACCAAGAATTCAAAAAATCCCACGCTGCACTTCAGAAACTCTATCCAAAGTTTTTCTTTAAGCAGAAAGTTACTGAGGAATTTGTGTCTTCCGCCGAATTAACCGTTCGGAACTTGCAACACATCCGCGAAGATCGCTCGATAGCCAAGAAGGATCTCCCAAACCGGTTGAAGGACGTTCAGACCTCAAGTTGGATGTCTACTGAAGAGTATCTGGCCGATTATCAGGAGTTGCGCTTGTGGATGCGCCGAGCACTACGCGCCAAGACAGAGATGGTGGAAGCCAATCTGCGCCTCGTGATTTCCATTGCGAAAAAGTACACCAACCGCGGCCTTTCCTTCTTGGATCTCATTCAGGAAGGCAACATGGGGTTGATGAAAGCCGTGGAGAAGTTCGAGTACCGTCGCGGTTACAAATTCTCCACCTATGCAACCTGGTGGATTCGTCAGGCCATCACTCGCTCCATTGCGGATCAGGCGCGCACGATCCGGATTCCGGTTCACATGATTGAAACGATCAACAAGCTGATGCGAGTGCAGAAACAGCTTGTTCAAGATTTTGGTCGCGAACCCACCCCTGAAGAAGTTTCCGACGAAATCAATCTCCCCGTTGAGCGGGTTCGGGCAGTTTTGAAGATGGCCCAACAGCCAATCTCCCTGCAATCCCCTGTCGGTGAAAGCGACGACACGAGTTTCGGCGACTTTATTCCCGATACTACCGCCGAAGACCCTTCGGATGTTACGGCCATCGCCCTGTTGAAAGAAAAAATTCGGGACGTCCTAGAATCGCTGACGGAACGGGAACGTCAGGTTTTGGAGCAGCGCTTCGGCTTGGTCGACGGTTACAGCCGGACCTTGGAAGAAGTCGGGCGCCAATTCCGAGTCACTCGCGAGCGTATTCGGCAGATTGAGGCGAAAGCGCTTCGAAAAATGCGTCACCCGACTCGTATCCGCCAACTGGAAGGATTCTTGGACGCTTCTGAGCTTTAATCTTCGGAGAAAATCTAAAAATTCCAAACACCGCAGCAACTTTTTGGTTGCTGCGGTGTTTGCCTTATTAGGCAAGCTGTCCTTGAGTCATGAACCCTAACTCTGAAGAACACGATTCTCTCTGGAAACTCCTCGACCGGGCACACCGTCCGGTTCTCCCACGTTCGTTCGCACAGGATGTCATGCACGCGATTTCGCATTTGGAATCAGGCCTTTCTGAAGCGGTGGATTCGGCAGAAAGGTCAAAAGGGCGGCGCTTCCACCGGATTGTCACATGGTTTGCTAGCGGAGCGGTTGCAGCGGCTTTGCTGATCGTCAGCATGAACTTTTCCACACATTCATCCCTTTCTGAGGAAGATGCCATTTTAGCGGCGATTGCCGATCAAGGATTTAGCAGTGGGGATGTCGCGCTCCTTGCTCATTTAGATGAAGTGATCGATGCTGAGTTGGCCTCACTATGGACCGACGCACCCTAGCAAACGCCTCCAGCGTTACTCTCAGTTTTCTACTGTCTGCCCTTTCATTCGGAGCCGAGGGCGTTCCCCTCGTTTCAGGGACTTGGAATGTTCCCCCTTCTTTTTTAAAGGATCCCACGCTTTCTGTTCGTGGAAAGTCTGAAACGGCAAACGACCCCTCCACAGCCGCCCCTAAGGCCCCCCGCCATAAAAGCCCCCAAGGTGAAGTAGATGCCAAGGATATC
>CANFNA010000235.1 GCA_947448395.1 Chthoniobacteraceae bacterium | reverse complement strand
GTGTTCGTTTTTGGGGGCTGCCTCGGAGGGGGACGCAACGCACAGAGAGGACAGAACGCAAAGGGAATAGACAACGAAGGGTCTGAGGTTTTGGAGGAGGTGGGCTCCGAGCGTTTTTTGGAGGCTCATGGGGAGGAGACTCTAGGGGGGTAAAGGAGAGTGGTCTTTCGCATCTTTGGGTGAGGGAAGGGCATTTCCCGTATTTCGATTTGGGCAGTTGCCCACTTGCCTCAACGGTCTTTACGGAGGAAGGTGGAATTATCGTGAAGGCCGTTTTCTGGATGATCATTCTAGGGCTGTTGGCAGGGGATCTGGCGTGGTGGTGGCGAATGCATCGTCTCCTGCGGGGTGAGGCGTTTTCTGGTAGTGCTGTTGATAAAAGGGCGGTTTTATGGAGGGGGATTTTGGGTGGTTTTATTGGGTTAATGGGGGGTGGGTTGCTGCTCCTCATGGGGATGCGGTTTTCGGGATGGCTTCCGGAGAGTGCCTTTCCGAGTTGGTTGTTTGCGCTCGTGTATGTGTGGCACTTGGTGGTTCTTCCGATGGTTTTGGTAAGCTGGGGCGCCGTCTCCTTTTTTGGGTTTGGTTCTGGGGTTTTGAAGGAGTGGTTGAGTCGGTGGTTTCCGGGTAGTCGGTTCAATGTCTTCGAAGGCCGTGAACCCTCTTGTTCAGGAGTTCCGGAGCGATTGGATGGAGGGAGCCGCGAACGGGCGGTTTTGTCAGAGTCCACTCAGGATTGCGATCGCTCAACGGAGGAAGAGAGGTTAATGGCGGCGGTGAACGCTCAAGGGAGAGTGGAGGAATCGGTCGGATTTGGGTTTGCGAGTCGGCGTGACTTTTTTAAAGCAGCACTGGGGTCGAGTCCTGCGTTGGTTGCGCTTGGGGCGACGGGGAGTGGCTTAATCTCGCTGGATCATTTCCGCGTGCAGCGTCTAGAGGTACCGATTCCGGATCTGCCTGAGGCCTTGGATGGGATGAGCATTGCGCACGTGAGTGACTTGCATGTGGGACGGTTTACTCGAGGCGCGATTTTGGAGCGGATCGTAGAAGTGACCAACGGGCTTGAGGCGGATCTGGTGGCGTTTACGGGGGACTTGGTAAATTACTCTTTGGAGGATCTGCCGGCGGGGCTAGATCTCATGAAGGGGTTTCGCGCGAAGCACGGCGTATTTGCGGTGGAGGGCAACCACGATTTGATTGTGGATGGCGGGCAGTTTCGGCGGAGAACTGGAGCGGTGGTGCCCCTGTTGGTGAACGAAAAAGCAACCGTTCAGGTGCGAGGGTGCGACGTCGATTTACTGGGTTTGGGATGGGGATCGGATCCTATTCCGTTGGTGGGAGAAATTGGTGGTGGAGGGAGCGGAGCCTTTCGGATTTTGCTGGCACATCATCCTCACGTCTTCGATGCAGCGGGGGACATTCCGCTGACTCTTTCTGGGCACACTCACGGGGGGCAGTTGATGCTGAATGAGCGGCTTGGGGTTGGACCGGTGATGTTTCGGTATTGGTCGGGGCTGTATCGGAAACAGAATCGCTCGTTGGTGGTTTCGAACGGGGTGGGGAACTGGTTTCCGCTTCGCACGAATGCGCCTGCGGAGGTCACGCATTTAGTGCTCAGAAGGGATTTGAGTTCCAAGGGCTAGAAGGTCGGGGGCAGGTGAAGGCGCCCTTTTTTATTGGCTCTCCGTCCCGATCTAGTCTGGTTTGAGTGCTTTTGAACCTTTGAATAAACTGGCAGGGTCGCTGACTGCGGCGCTTCGTGGGCTCTTAGGAAGGGAGCGCTGTGGCGAGTGCCGAGCGACATTTTTCGACGGCTTGGCTGGGGTCGTACCCCGGTTGATTGAAGATTTGCCCGCTCACCTCGACCACGACGGGGCCCGTATACCCGGAGGCGATTAGGAGTTTGAAATAGACGGCATAATCGATCGTTCCTTCGCCCGGCAGCAGAAAACGAAATTTCTGATGGTCGCCTTGGGCATCCTTGATGTGGATGAAGCGAGTGCGAGCAATCAGCGGTTTGAGAGTTTCTTCGAGCGCGAGTCCGTGGAGTTGAAAGTGACTGAAGTCGTACGCGACTTGGATGGATGGATTTTGAACCCGATCGAGTAGCCAGAGTAGGCGCTCGGGGTGGTTCACGGCGCTGGCGACATGGGCTTTGATCGCAATAACAGCTTGATGCTGGGCGGCAATTGCCGACCAGTCGGTGAGTCGCTTGGCCATGGATTCGCGGATGGATTCCCATTCGGAAGGTTTCCCACCGAGAACCGTCTCAAAAAGGGGGGCTTGATCGGGCAGAACATCGCGGGCCATTTCGATTCCCGCAGTGAGAGCCTCAAGGTGCTTGGCATGTGCGTTGTCATCCACGGCGAGGCTGAGGTTGAGCATCCAACCTGAGACGGACAGTTGGTTCTTGGCGAGTTGACTGCGGAGCTCTGAGCGTTGTTCTTTCCCGAAGGACTTGGGCTCCGTGGGGAATCCAGGTAGGAGCGAAATTTCAACATTGGTGAACCCGTTTTGAGCGCAAATACGCAGTGCTTCGTTGAGGGGAAGCGATTTCATGCCGTAAAGGCTGAAACCGAGATTGATGGATGGTGGCTTGGCGCAGAGGTGGGACCATGAGGCCGCCCCAAGGCAGAGGGTGGATGCGTGGAGTAGAAAGTTGCGACGGGATTGCATGGGGGATAATGTTTATGGCCGGACGTTTTATTTTTTGAACTTTGCCGTTCGCTTTTGGAGAAGTCAGGAAAGCTTCAGAAGCAAATATGCAAGACTGAAGCGCCAGCAATACCTCGCTTTGCAGAGAGCTCCCTTCTTGAACTGCAACCACGGATAACGTCTAATAAAAGCCTTATTCCCCTCATTATGCCAATTTGCTCTGAAAAGGAGCTCCCAGAAAAAGCGCGCATGCTTTGGCAAAAAGCCAAGAGTGCCGCGGAGCTCAAAAACCACGGTTACGCAACCTCGTTGATTCAAACGGTACTCAAGGAGTGCCCCGGTTTTTTGGATGGTCGCAAAGCGCTTCGAGCGATTGCGATTTCCCAGTTGGCCGGAAAAAAGACAGGCGGAAGTCTGCTGGGTAGTTTGACGTCCACTTCCTTTCGAGGATCGGCTTCGGTGAAGAAGGATCCGATGGCTGCGATGGAGATGGCCGAGAAGACTCTCGAGGCTGATCCCTATAACGCGCAGGCCAATCATTTACTCAAGGAAGCTGCGACTGCGGCTGGTTATCCGGAGGTGGCCATTTTTTGCCTGGAAACGCTGTTGAAGGCGAATGCGAAGGACACGAAGGTCCTGCATGAACTGGGGGAGATTTATCTCGCGGCGGAGCAGAACGACAAGGCTCTTGAGGTTTACAACCGGATTGGACAGATCAACCCTGGTGATCTTGTAGCGATCAAGAAAGCGAAGGATGCCGCGGCGACAGCCACTATGAAATCGGGAGGGTGGGAAACGGCGAAAAGTTATCGTGATCTCATCAAGAACAAGGATGAGGCGGCTTCTTTGGAGCAGAGCAATCGGACCTTTAAAGATGTTGCTACGATTGATTCGCAGCTTTCGGAATGGAGTTCCAAGTATGAGCAGCATCCCCAAAGCGTGGATATCGTGCGACAGATCGCTCAGCTGATGGAGCTGAAGTATGAGCAGACTCAGAATGGCGATGATCTGGCTGGGGCGGTCCAGTGGTACAGCTATTGCAGCGAGTTGTTGAATGGTGGCGATCCGGCGATTGCGCGCAAAGTTACGGATTTGCAGATGCTACAGCTCGATGTGTCCATCAAGGCGTTGGAAGATTGGTTTAATGCTGGT
>CANFNA010000234.1 GCA_947448395.1 Chthoniobacteraceae bacterium | reverse complement strand
CTAGAAGCACCACGCCGTAAAAACGAGAGAGTCATGAAAGTTCTCACCGACAAGGCGACGTCGTGGATCCGTCAGCAGCCCAAAGACAAACCCTTCTTCCTCTACTTCACTCCGGTCGCCGTCCATAATCCCGTCACTCCAGACAAAGACCTCGCGGGCAAAAGCGCCGCCGGCCTCTACGGAGACTGGATCCATGAACTCGATCGGAGTGTAGGCCGGATTTTGGATACTCTAGACGAAGTCGGTTCCTCCCAAAATACGCTCGTCATCTTCTCCAGCGACAACGGAGGAGTCTGCAAACCCAAGAACGAGCGACTCCTTCAAACCACCGCATTCAACGCCGGACTCAAAATCAATGGCGAACTGCGCGGTGGAAAACATGATGTCTGGGAAGGCGGCTTCAAAGTTCCCTTCCTCGTTCGCTGGCCAGCCAAAGTACCCCCCGGTTCCAGCAGTTCGCAAATGGTCAGCATCGCAGACCTTTTAGCCACCACCGCAGAGATTGTTGGAGAATCGTTGCCGCCCGTCTCTCAAGCCGCTGAAGACAGCAAAAGCATCCTCCCCGCCATCCTCGGCGACCCCAAAAAGCCAATCCGAGAGGACATGATCGTCCACAGCGCCGATGGTATTTTCGCTCTTAGAAAAGGCCCTTGGAAATGGATCGAAGGCGTCCCTGTTGATGAAATCAAACCCGCCACACGAAAGGCCAACGCAGACCAATATCGCGAGCAACTTTACAACACCGTTGAAGATCCCACCGAAACCAAAGACCTCAGCGCACAACATCCTGCCCTTGTCGCTGAAATGCGCGACCTCCTCCGACGCTATCGTGACGGGGGCTACAGCCGGCAACTACCTCCCTCCGATGTAAAACCTGCCTCATTGAAAATCGTCTCCCTCCCTCCCCTTGAAGGATCCGTTCTTCTCAAAGAATCCCTCCAAACCATCCCACTCAAACCTTGGACCGCATCCACGGGAGAATGGGTGCCGAAAGACGATGCTCTTTGGGGAGGCCAAAAGGGAAAAGAAGATCAGGCAGCAACCCTTCGCACTCCCGTTCAAATCAAAGACGGCACTGTTGAGTTTGAAATCAATTTCAAGGGCGCTAACCGCACCTCTCTTCGAGTCGAATGGGGTGACCGTACCGGCAGTTTCCGCATCGAACTCTCACGCTCCGCCATCGGGTTGACCAAAAATCCGTCCAAAGGCGAAGGCCCGGATGCAACGGATCCTGTCGCACGCAAAACCCTGCAGTTGGATTCCAACCAATGGTATCCAGTCCGAGTCACCTTCCGTGGAAACGAGGCGGTTGCACAAATCAATGACACCGTCATCCGAGGATCCCATGAGGTCTTCGGAAAACAAAAAACCGCCCTCAACTTCTTGGTATTCGGCGAAACCGCCGGCTTCCGAAACCTCCGAGTCCTCCAATAACGTCCCGAAATCCGTTCACGCTCCCGACCCACCGAAAAGGGCGTCGACCCTCCAGAGCTCCCTTCACCCCGCGAAATCGAAAACACAGGTTGCTCGCGCCCATTCAGTCGTGTTATTACACGACTCCATGCCGCGTCCCACGTCCTCCATTCTATCGACTTCCCAGCATCGGATTTTGGACTGCGTTCTCCGTCGTGAACTCCTGCGCAAACCCAACTTTATCTCCGATCTCGTCGCCGATCTGGGGCTCCGAAACGAAAGCAGTCTCACGCCCACCCTCAAGCGCATGGAACGACTCGGGGTCCTTGAAATCCAAGGCGGCGGGACCAAAGGCCGCCAACGTCTCATTGTTTCGACTGAAAAAGGACGACTGCTCTCCCAGTCCAAATCGAGCTCCATCCTTCCGTTCCCAAAACTCCACCTCCACAACATCCGGCGCCTGCCAATCCTCGGATCCATCCCCGCAGGACCTCTGGAGGAAGTCATCACACGTGAGGATGTAGAAACACTCCCAGTCGACGGACTCCTCCGCTCGCAACCTTCGGATTTTCTCCTTCGCATCCGTGGCGACTCGATGATCGGAGACGGAATCTTGCATGGCGATCTTGTCCTCCTGCGTCCAGGAGTAGAAGTGCATCAAGGCGAAATTGTCGCCGTCATCGCCACGGGCGCCGGTGGCGATTGTGACGCCACCCTCAAACACCTTTTCTGGCAATCCAACGGCAAATCCGTTCCCGCCTCACAGGCCACAGAAGTACTGCTACGCGCTAGCAACCCAGCGTACTCCGACCTCATTATTCCCGCCGAAACCATCCGCATTGCCGGTGTCTTCCGCGGCTTAATCCGGCAATCATCTTAAGCATGAGCGCCGCACTCTCTCATCCGCTCATTACGGATCTGCGGATTCTTTTGTCAGAACGCTTCACGCAGCCTCAGACAATAGACACCCCCATCCTCTCTCGAAAAACCATCCCCACTGGCGTGCCCGAGTGGGACGCTCAAACGGAGGGACTTCGATTAGGAGAAATCACGGAGATCTTTGGCAATTTAGGTGGAACCAGCCTCATCATGGACGCCTTACTCGAAAGTTCCGCGCGTGCAGGCTGGCTCGGTGCCTGGGTGGATGCTGGAGACTCGTTAGAAGTCGAAGACTGGCCAAGCGCGCAGCTTCGGCGGTTGCTTTGGGTGCGTTGCTCAGGAGCACTCACCGCGATGAAAGCGGCTGATCTTTTGCTCCGTGACGGCAATTCTTCTTGGATCATTCTGGACCTGCAAGGCGTTCCACCTATCGAACTGCGCCGGATCTCAGGCTCTCACTGGCACCGATTCCACCGAGTCGTAGAGCGGCAGCAAAACGCGCTAGTTGTCCTCACATCCACCCCCTCCGTTGAAGGCGCCAAAGTACGCGTCGTCTCACAAACCGAGTGGACTCTCGATTCTTTGGAAACTGCTCGCACCGATTTGCGCACTCACGCCGCCGTGCAAGTCTTCGTCCGGGGACGCTCCACCTATTGGATCCAAGATCGCAAAACCGCCTGAGCCATGCACTCGGAACAGCAAAAACGCTACGCCGCTCTGCTCGTCCCTCGTTTCCGTCTGCAATCCGTTCTTCTCCAAACCCATTCAATACAGGCCAACCAAACTGAAATCCCACAGAACCATCAGCCCATCGCCCTGTTAGACAGCACATCTACACGCGGCATGCTCCTTGAAGTCAGCGAATCCGCCGAAACCTTTGGCATCACCCCGGGCATGCAAGCCTCGCAAGCGTTGGCTCGCAGCCCCCAACTGATCCTTCTTACAGCTTCCACCACTGCGGAAGAATCTCTGCTACAAAGACTCCTCCATTTTGTAGAATCCCTCACTCCTCGCGCAGAAAAAAAGTCCACTGCCCTGTGGCTGCTAGATCTCCGAGGCATCAACTCCAACAACTGGACAGCCTGGGGTAATCAGGCTCTAGATCGCCTGCTTCAATCCGAAGGAATCCAAGCATGTCTGGGCATTGCCCCAAGACCCAGTCTGGCTTTGTGCGCCGTTCGCAGAGCCAACCCGCTGCGCATCGTCGAGGAACCGGATTCTTTTGTAGAAGAACTCCGTTTTGAAGAACTCGGCACCTCTCCAAACCTCCTCAAACAACTCCACGACTGGGGTCTTTCCACCCTCGGAGAACTCCTGCGCCTGCCGCGCCAAGACGCTCTCGAACGTCTCGGGCCAGAAGCCGCAATGCTTTGGGAAATCGCGCGCGATTCTCGCGAAAGCGTCCTCCGTCTCGAGACCTTTCCTGAACCCCTCGAACTCGCCGTCGACTTTGAACACCCGATTGAAACCGTCGCGCCCCTTGTCTTTTCCATTCACAGGATGATCGAACAACTGTGCTCACGAATGCGCCTCCTCCAACGAGTCGCCTCTGCGATGCAACTCCATCTCCACCTCG
>CANFNA010000233.1 GCA_947448395.1 Chthoniobacteraceae bacterium | reverse complement strand
GCGTGAAGACGGCAAATCAGGAGTCATTGAGGCGAACACCAATGGCTATGGCAATTGGGGGAGTTCCGTCACCGGGAAGTTGCGGCTGACCCGAGCAAGCACCCTGCGTTTGCGTCCAAATTTTACTGCTGTCGCGGAGTGTCTACTGACAGGACTCGGGGCGGAATAACTCGATAAATGTCGACGCGTCTGTGTGCTGGACAGCGAGGCTTTTCCCATCAGGACTCCAATACAATCCAGTGGGTGTGTTTAGAAAGAGGCTTATTTTTTGGACCATTTTTTCGGTGCGCAGATCCCAGATTTTCACACTGTGGTCTTCGGAAGACGTTGCGACGAACGGTAAATGGGGATGCCAAGCAACGGCTGTGAGTGGGGCGTCATGGACTCGGATTTCACGGACTGTTTCCAGCGTTTTTGCATCGCGGATGCGCATCCTCAGATCGCTTCCCGCCTCCACAATTTGAGATGCATCCGGGGAGGCTGCGACTGCAACTGCATAGGGAGCGTTCACAGTGGCAACCGGTTTGCCACCTGATGTGGACCAGAGTAAGAGGACGCGGCCGAGCGTTTCCTCATCCTCTTCCGAGAGTCCTGCTTGTGGCACTGCGATTTCCAAGACGCGTTCCTCTCCAACCCATCGGGTGCTTGTTGGTTCCTCGACGGGCGTGAATCCAGTGCGATCGACTTTAGGGAGAAGGGAGAGTGTTTGGGTATCCACGAAGTGAGCGCCTTGCCAGATGATCTTGCCCGAAGGGCTCAGTTGGAAGCGGTTGTCCCAGACGCCCATGTCTTTTCGGACCACGGGCGTAAATGCACCATTTTCAGCCTTGCAGATCTGTATCTCGCGAGGGGTTCCTCTCGCAACTCTGGGTGTATTGTTTGCTAGCGCCACTGTTTTGCCGTCTGCACTCGAGACTAAGGTGGCACCGTAATTTCCATTGATAGCACCGAAATTGGTTTGTTGAACTTCTTGGGACCCTCCTTTTCTGAGGTCTAGAAGCGAAAGAACGTTGCCCTGATTTTTTGCGAAATCCTGGTTTTTTGAAGTGTAGGCGAGTCCATTGTCTGCATTTTCAACGAAACAAAAGCTGTGTGTGATTCCGAGTGGCGGTTTCGGTAATAGCTCCAGCTGATTAAGGCCACGAGCTGGTTGGATATTCCAAGCCTTTAGGTGTTTGCCAGTCAGTACGACCACGTGCTTGGACTGAGGATGGGTTAGGATTCGTAAATCTGTGGTGGTATTTGGGGTCGAAAAGCCTTTCGAAATGAGTTTCTTTCCATCCTGACCGTTGTGAACTTGGAGAAGAAAATCGCGATTTCCTTTCCGATACACACAGAACAGAAGTTGGTTGGCCCAATCCGCCTCTACACGTTTGAGGACAATTTTTCCTAGAGGCTGCTGAATGCTAAATTTGAGTTTCCCTGTTTTTGAATCGAGAAGGTCGAATCCCGTCTTGGAGGGTACGAATGTATCAGCGCCCGAAGGCGAAAAGCTAAGGATTCGAGAGTATCCGGGTATCGGAACGGGATAGATAATTGGGGTGGGATTGCTGCGGTCTTGTCCCGTGCGTGCGTCGAGTTGCAAAAACCCTTTGCTTCCGGAGTAAATGTTGAGCGTGTCTCCATTTTCAGAAAATGAAGCGGTGAATGAGCCAAGCATTTGCCTCTCCCAAAGAATCGCGCCATTTACCGAGTTATATGCCACAAAACTCCCGCCGGAAGTGTAACTGCACCTTCCGAAGAAGGTCCCGGGATTGTTGAAGATCAAAAAGTCGGATGCATGCGCGATCGGGCCTGAGTATTTTAGTTTTTTGTCCGCCATTGTGTACGCCTCAAAAACCGGTTGCGGTGGGCTTTTGGGTTTGGGGACTGTGCGGGAAATCACGATCAAAGAACCGTCTGCAGCAACACCCATGATGGATACAAGGCTGTTTGGGCTTACTTTGAAGAGTTCTTCAATGGCTCCACTATTTAAGTCTACCGAACGAATAGCCCCATCCTTCTCCAGTGTTACTAAGCGAGCTGATTGTTTTGGAATTATTTCCGCACCTAACCACGGGGAGTCCGTCTTGGACACCAGATGCAGTGCGTCTCCATTCAAGCGGTCATCTAAGTAGCTCCACTTTTGGTCGCGGAGTTCCTCGGGGACCGCTTGCAAGGAACGTTTTAATTCTGAGGAGTTGCCCTCGCGCTCCGCATTTTCAGCGACGGCCATCTGCGCATCCGCCGCCGAACGACGGGCGGCTTTCTTTTCTGCCACCGCTTCCGCTGCATTCTTTTGAGCTTCGATCGCACGGAGGCGGGAGAGCTTCTCACTCTGTGCCAAACGGATCGTGAAGCCGATGGCAACCAGTAGCAAAAGAGCCGCCATCGCCGAGGCGAGACGGTTGCGTTTGATGAGCAACGTCATTTGGCGAATGAGACCCGCTTGTTCCGCGCTGGTCGCAAAACCGCTCTGATAGGCTTCGATATCCGCGATGAGTTCACTGACGTTGGCGTAACGATTTAAGCGGTGCGTAGACATCGCTTTGAAGGTCACCGCACGGAGGGCTTCAGGAATAGGCGTCTCGGTTTTGCCAAAGGGAGCATTTACCACACGTGCCGCGGGCATCGGCGCAATCTGTCCGCTTCGAACGCGATCGAGCACCTCCTGTAAAGAGGTGCCCGATACCGGCGAGGTTGTCGTGAGAATCGCGTATAAAACGCCCCCAAGCGAATAGACATCGGATCGTTCATCCAAGCCTTCGACCATCCCTTCGACTTGCTCTGGAGACATATACTGTGGAGTCCCTTGGAGTCGGATGGTGCCGGTATCCTCTTTTTTGTCGGTCTCCGCTGGCTTTGCGTTCGGGCCAAACTCTACGGCCAATCCCCAATCCATCACGAGCACTTCACCAAACTCCCCGACCATAATGTTTTCTGGCTTGAGATCCCGATGCAGGTAGCCCTTGGCGTGAGCAAATGCGACGGCATCGCAAACTTTTCGAAAAATCTCGAGGAGGCGTTGAGACGTGAAAATGCCGGTGGTTTCGGGATCTCCGAGAGCCAGTTGCTTCAGAATTTTCTGAAGCGTTTGGCCGCGAATCAGCTTCATGGAGTAGAAGGCGCGGCCCTGATCATCCGTGCCTCGATTGTGAATGGGGGGAATGCTTGGATGGGCAAGATTGGCGAGCACCTCGGCCTCTCTCAGGAAGAGAGGATCTGAGTCTTGGGTGTCCGCAGTGCTGACTTTTACAGCGACCAATCGGTTTAGAAGGGGATCTTCCGCCGAAAAAATCTTGGCCATGCCCCCGCGTCCGACTTCCTCCCGAACCGAATAACTGACTGAGGCTGGGAAATGGCTCGCGTCGACTATTTCCGAGTTATCCGTGTCGAACGCGATGGTGGTTTCAGGCAACAAGTCACCCGGCTCGAAGCTGTCGAAGGAAACAGTCATTTCGCCGATTTGCTGGTCGCCGATTTGCTGGTTATTGGGATCAGCGCCCTGGGGAGATGGGGAGGAACTCATCGTGGAGGAGGTTTAGCTTTTATAAACCATCCCTGATCCTCAGCAAGAGAAGCTCCCCAGAAAGGCTTTTGGAATTAATAAGGGCCCTTTTTTTGCCGATTTTTAGAGCTAAACCAGCAGATGGAGTTGGAAATAGCTCGTGACTGCTACAAAATGCAAACAGGCCTCTTTTAGTCTTCGCATTGATCATGAATCAAACATTTCGATCGAATGTTATTCCAAAGAGCATAGCGGACTGGATGGTCTCGATGGGGCAGATCTGCGTAAGGGATAGGCCTCTTCCGCCTTGGCCAACCATCGTTTTAAGTCAAGAGAACCCGCCTGCTTTTTCCCACACTACAAAAGACGGTGATAATCGCTAT
>CANFNA010000232.1 GCA_947448395.1 Chthoniobacteraceae bacterium | reverse complement strand
GGTCCCTCCTGGAGAATATTTGATTGGGCGCGACGCAAGCTGCCACATCTCAATCGAAGCAAACAACGTGTCGCGCATGCACGCGCGACTCGCTTTTCACGGCCACCGAATCCTAATCGAAGATCTGGAAAGCGCCAACGGCACACGCATTGCCGGGATCCCTATTTCTCTCCCCACGCCCATACAAAACGGCACCGAAGTCCACATCGGTTCAGCGCGGTTATTATTTCAATTTAGCGAAGAAACGCTGACCAAAATCAGTGCTGCACTTGCCGATCCCAACCTGGGTTTGGAGCCGATTCGGAACGAATTGACCCAGGATCCTTACTCCGTCACTGGAACCATCGCAGAAGGAGGGATGGGCCTTGTTGTTAAAGCAAGAGACCAACGCATCCGGCGCCTTGTTGCAATGAAGGTTCTCCGCGCTGGATTCGAATACGCAGCGGACAAACTGCTCAGATTCGTCGGTGAAGCACAACTGACCGGCCAACTCGAGCATCCCAACATCGTGCCAGTCTACCACCTCGGAGTTTCCGAACAGGGTCAGACGTTTTACACAATGAAATATGTTCGGGGGCAAACCCTCGAAGAAGTTCTCCTAAGCCTCCAAAATCGGAGTGCGGAGGCACGCAAACGTTACTCCTTTTCAACCCTCATCTCCATTTTCCAAAAGGTGGGCGACGCCATCGCATTCGCTCACTCCAGAGGAGTTGTCCACCGCGACCTAAAACCCGCCAATATCATGATCGGCGCTTTTGGTGAAGTGCTCGTGATGGATTGGGGGCTAGCCAAGCGAGTCAATGAAGGAAGCCTCGCCGCCTCTGCTTTATCTGCAGACTCGAACCACCCACTCCCACCTCAACCATTAGACTCGCCTCGCGGATTTTACACACTCGACGGCGCGGTTGTGGGCACGCCTCCCTATATCTCGCCAGAGCAAGCTTCAGGCAACGGAGCTCCAAATCTGCTCTCCGACATCCACGTATTAGGATCAATTCTTTATGCCATCCTCACCCTACGTGCCCCGATTCTTTCCCACGATGTTGACGAAGTGATTAAGGCGGTCTCGCAAAACAAATTTATTCCCGTGAGTGAAATGGTTCACACCCCGGGCCACCACGGGACGCCTCCTCCCAGTTTAGCGCACTGTCCTGGAGGCCGCCCTCCTGAGGGATTGGTGGCCGTCGTCGAGAAAGCAATGCACTTTGATCCAACTCAACGCTATCAGAGCGTCGAGGAACTTCAGGAAGACATAACCGCTTGGCAAAATGGATTTGCGACGAAGGCCGAACATGCCGGCTTTTTCCGACAACTTCTCCTCCTGCTTTCCCGCCGACGCAAAGAGGCAACGGGGGCACTCATTTTCGCTGCCATCCTCTTCGGAGCTTCCGCTTACTTTCTCCGTCAACTCTCCGAAGACCGAGCAACGCTGCAGTCCGCCAACCAGCGATTTGAATCCCTCATTCTGCAACTCCGAGCCTCTGCAGACGGCAACTACCAAGATGCCAAGGCATTCCTCTCCAGAGGATTGCCAAAAAATGCACTCGAACAAATCAACCTCGCTTTGGTTGGTGCTGAGGAAAGTTCTGTTCAAAAAGCGGCATTCCTTACCCTGCGAGGTCATTGCAATATGGCTTTAGGATCTTATTCCGAAGCCCTTCAAGACTATCAAAAGGCCTATCAAATCCTTCCGAATGCTCTTCCTTTGGATATCATCGAAACTGATCTCAATCTCGAGAACATCGATGAAGCGAGACCTCCCGGTGGCTGGTCTTGGGAACATATTCAACTTTCCCCAGAGAAGGCTGCCTCTTTCAAAAAATCGCTTCCGAGAAAATACCCTAAATAACGAGCTTCCGTGGAAAAAGATCGTGTCAACACGGCCGATTTCGTTTCCCTTTGGGGTTGGCACTTCATTCACCTCTCTTCACCCTAACGCGGATCGAAATTCCTTCCGCTTTCAGACCTCCGCTTCGATACCATGAGCGATCCGCTCTCTCCTCTCGACTTTAAATTCCTTCCCGACTGGCTGAAGGAATCCGCCCCTTCGAATCCTTACGCCGGATTTCAAGGCGATTCCAGTGACTCCAGAGATGATCGCCACCGAGGAGGCAGGCGCGAGGGTGGGCGCACCTCTCGTTTTCCTCAGAGTCGCGAAGGTGAAGGTCGTCGAGATCAGCGATCTGGGCGTCCTCAAAGGGATCAGCGAGGCCCAAGCGACCGTCAAGGCAAACCGCATGGTCGCAATGATGCATTCCGTGGAGAAAGACGCGAAGCCCGACCCATGGCTGAGTTCGCTCCAGTCAACGTCCGTATCGAGTTTCTTCCTGAACCGACAGGGGCCACAAACATCTCAAAACAAATTAGGCAGAGCGGACGCGCCTATCCGCTGTTTAACACAGCGCGACTCTTTTTGGAAAAGCCGGAACGCCATTTGGTTCGGATCACCTCCAATGACCCTACCCGCCCTCTTTATCAAATTGGCGATTCGCACATTTGCTTAGATCGCTCGCTTCTTGAACGGTTTGCCTTCCGCGATTTTCGCAACGACTATTACCGTGAGGAGGTTACAGACATAGAACCTCCAAAGGGAAACTACACGAACGTGGCCCGATGCCGCTCCACAGGACTCCTCCTCGGACCCACGAGTTACCACGGCTATCAACCCGCAATTCGCAAACTTTACGAGGAACGATTCAGTCGAAGAATGAGTTTCGTTCAATTCCAACGGGAGGAAGTTGAAACCGTTTCCGGAGAACAGGCGGTTGCTGATTGGAAATCTCAACTCAGCAAACAAACAACTTATCACACCACTCAAGAAACTGAGCCTCTGACCTTTAACTCACTCCAAGAAGCGGAGGCCCACTTCAAGAAAACGTATCTACCGACCCTCATCAAATCAGGGGCTTCTCTCCAGTGTTCAGGAAAAGCCGCGCGGGAACTCCCAGAGCGCGGAGTCACAAGAGCTATCCGAGAGGCATTTGACAGAGAACTTGCCTACCCATCAGGAATGGTCAATGGCCTTAGACAGTTCATCGCTGATCAAAATCTGCAAGTCTTCAAGCACCGCAAACGCGTGCTGTTCCTCTCAAGTGTCCGTCCTAAACGAGCTGAATCTTCCCAACAATTCTCTGACGGCCCTGCCTCTATCCTGAAGACCGTTGAGGAACATCCGAGAATTAATCGTCGAGAACTGGCTTTGCGAATCCTCGGAAAAGAGGAAGCCGAGTCCCAAGAACCTTCAGAACACAAAAAACAACTCGCGTCTGACCTCCATTACCTCGTCCATTCCGGATTCGTTATCGAATTCTCGGACGGTCATCTCGATCTCCCTCTTTCCCCAAACGCTCCCACCCCCTCCGCCTCAGACTCCGACCCCGATACAGATCTCGAATCCGAGTCTCAGTCCGAGTCCAAAGCTCCAGGAGATTCTTCACCCGCTTCCCCACAGACCGCAGAATCTGAGCCGCTGGATCAACCGCCATTAGATCACCTCGAAGAAGTGAGGAAGGAGCCCCCCCGTGAGGACTCTTCTCACTCAGAGCCTCCCACCACCGCAGAAAACCTTCCGGCTCCTGCGCCAGAAGCAGAGTCAGCGCTACTGGATCCAGTCGCTATCGACGCCCAGTCCGAGGCGCCTAGTTCAAGCAACGCGGGAGCTCATCTGCCAACGAATTGATTCCGATATCCGGAAATTGCTGCATCATCCTCAGCTGGGGTTTCTTTTCTCTCTGTTGTCTAGGGACCGCGTTCGTAGAGGGAATTCAATCGGCTCTGAGAACCTTCTCGGGCCGGTTCCTTTCGCGTGGAATGCGCTCCCAGAAGCGCACTAAAACATTTCTCAATGGCGCCTCTCCCTCTTCCCGGCAGTCCCTCCGTCTGT
>CANFNA010000231.1 GCA_947448395.1 Chthoniobacteraceae bacterium | reverse complement strand
CTGATTCAGGGAAGCAATTTGGTCTAGAGTGGAGCGCCGAGCTTCCGAATCGACACCTGGAGGGTTGGAGAGGAAGAGGACAGGATCGCCGCTATTGCGAAATTTGACGCCCTGATGTTTTGAAGGCAGAAAACCAGCGCTCCAGAGCCGGTCGTACAGGGGTTGGTCGGATTTGCGTCCTGTGCCGAAGGAGGTCAGCACGACGTACGCTGGGAGGTCTGCGTTCTCACTTCCCAATCCATAACTCACCCAAGAGCCAATGCTCGGTCGCCCTGCCAGTTGAGAGCCGGTTTGGAAAAAAGTAATGGCCGGATCGTGGTTGATCGCCTCGGTGTGCATCGAGCGGATCATGCAAAACTCGTCTGCGATTTTGGACATGTGAGGGAGGACCTCACTCATCCACATCCCGCTTTGTCCGTGCTGCGCGAATTTGAAAATACTGGGTGCCACCGGAAAGTTTTTCTGTCCGGAGGTCATCGTGGTCAGACGCTGTCCGTTGCGGATGCTTTCTGGGAGATCCTTTCCTCGCTCCTTTTCCATTTGAGGTTTGGGATCGAACAGATCCATTTGAGAGGGAGCGCCGCTTTGAAACAGATAGATGATTCGCTTTGCCTTTGGGGTGACGTTTGGAAATCCGGGGAGTCCCAGGCGGGTTGTGCTTTGGCTTGTTGCGGCGGACCCGAACAGGGCGGGTGCGGAGTTGAGAGATCCGAGCGCGGCGATCCCCATGCCGCAGGCGGAGGACTGGAGAAACGTGCGTCGGCTCAGGCGGACTTGTTCCTCGGGAGGGAGCGCGAGAAAGACAGAGGAGTTGCAGTTCATAGCGGATCGGAAGGTGCTGGAATGGTGAGGGGACGGAAGGTCAGCGGCTGATGAATTCGTCTAAATTCAGGAGCACGTTTGCACTGAGTGTGTACGCGGCGAGTTGTTCTGGGGGAATGCTCGGAGCTGCTTTGGATTCGCCGGTTTCGATGAGGGCCTTGGCTTCGTCTGGCTTTTGTTGAAAACGCGCTAATTGTGATTCGAGTCCCTTTTGGAGGATTGCGATTTCTGATGCGCTCGGGGTCCGGCAGGTGACTTTTTGGAAGGCCCAACGGATTCGATCTTCCGGAGTAGAGCCGCCCTCTTGGATCATGCGTTGGGCGAGGTTGCGTGCGGCTTCTACGAAGGTGACCTCATTCAGCAGGGCGAGAGCCTGGAGCGGGGTGTTGGTGCGTGAGCGTTTGACGGTGCAAACCTCACGGTTTGGGGCGTCGAAGAGGAGCGCGGTGGGCGGGGCGGCAGTGCGTTTCCAAATCGTGTAAAGAGTCCTTCTGTAAAGATCCGCACCCTGACTCGCTTGGTATCGCAGCAAATCACCGTAGACGCTTGTTTCATCCCAAACGCCCTTTGGCATGTAGGGACGAACGCTCGGGCCTCCGATCGTTGGTGAAAGAAGTCCGCTCACGCAGAGTGCCGAGTCCCTCAGGGTTTCTCCGGTTAATCGGAAGCGTGGACCTCGAGCTAAGAGGCGGTTTTCCGGGTCTTTTTCGAACAGCTCTTTTGTGGTTTTAGCCGATTGCCGATAGGTTTCGCTCAAGGCGATGAGCTTGAGAATGGCCTTCATATCCCATGGCTTTGCCGGCATTCCCGCCACATGAATGCCTGAGGTCGGCTGCATGAACTCCGATGCGAGCCAATCGAGAAGTTCTGGATGACTTGGCCAGTCGGACTGGGATCCAAAGTTTTCACTGCTTTTGACAATGCCGAGGCCGAAGAACTTCTCCCACGCGCGGTTGACCCACACTCTCGCGGTTAAAGGGTTGTTTTCAGAAACGATCCACTGGGCCAATCCCAAGCGATTATTCGGGGCGCCTTCGGGAATGGGTGGGAGGGCGGTTGGAGTGGCACGGGGGACGACGTCGCCGGGGTGATCATACTGGCCCCGGATCAGCAGATGTGCGGGACGGGCTTCTGCCCGTTCCTCCATGACCATGGTGGAGGGGATTGTTTTTTCAAACGCACCTTTTGCTTTCGTGATTTCCTCGATTTTGGCTTTGGCCTTGGCGGTTTCTGTCCCAACCCCGGTCTCTTTGAGATAATCAGCGAGTTTCTTTTTCTGAGCGTCAGATCGCTTCGCGATCGGAGTTTTGAGAATTCCCAACACATCATCCGGTGTTGACTCCGGAATGGGTGAGCCAGTCACGGAAATGCGGAATTTGCCCAGAATCGACCCGGAGCCGTATTGTTGGTCGAGTTGGATGGTGAGGGAGGCTCCTGCGGAGAGTCGGAGAGGTTCCTTGAGTCGGAAAAAAGCTGAGTGAGCTTTGCCAACTTCTGGATGAATGGCCCAGCCAGTCTTCGGGTTTCCGTCTAGGGCATTTCGAACATCCCATCCTTTTTGGTTAAAGTCGGCGCTAGCACCGGCCCACTCCAATTCGATTTGTCTTCCATCGCTCTTGTCGGTGGCACTCAAACGAAACTCGCTGATGATGGGATTTCCATTGGGATGTCTCCCAGGGCCTTTGGAAGGCAGTCGATCATCCGGCAACAATTCGAGACGGAGTCCGGTTACTTCCGGTAGATCTGTGTCGGTGGTGATCACATAAGTATCCGTGTCGGGTTGTTTTCCACCGGACCAGATAACGCCCTCGGGATCGGCAGACAGCTCAGCTCCATGCTTTGAAGCGAGGTGGTTTGGATGGAGGGGGACCCAATTTGGGGCGGGAGCGAGTAGTTCGGACTCCCGCTTTTTTTGAGCCTGAGCGTCTTTGGATTCTGCTTCTTTGAGAGCTGCTCTGGCATCGGCGAGTTTGCGTTCGAGTTCGGCGATCTTGGAGGTGTGTTCGGGGGTGGGGAAGGAGAGGATGGGTTTTGTATTGACGGTGAATTGATCGCCTCCAAGGACTCCGGTTTCCTCGCACGAATTGAAATACGCGAATAGACCGTAGAATTCTTTTTGAGAGATGGGATCAAATTTATGGTCGTGGCAGCGTGCGCACCCAACGCTCAATCCGAGCCAAGTGCCACCCGTGGTTTCGACGCGGTCGATGACAGTTTCAACGAACCATTCGGCCTCGATCCGGCCTCCTTCGCCATTGAGTCGGTGGTTTCGGTTAAAGCCGGTCGCGATGATCTGATCCTGTCTTGCATTGGGGAGAAGATCGCCGGCGAGTTGTTCGATGGTGAACTGGTCGAAGGGAATGTTGGCGTTAAATGCACCGATGACCCAGTCGCGCCAGATGGACATCTGCCGGCTGCCGTCGCTCTGAAAGCCGTTGCTGTCCGCATAACGGGCAAAGTCGAGCCACTGCATGGCCATGCGTTCCCCGAAATGCGGTGAACTCAGAAGTCGGTCCACCGCTTTCTCGTAAGCGTCTGGTGAGGAATCGGAAAGAAAGGCGTCGAGCTCCTGTGAAGAGGGCGGGAGGCCTGTAAGATCCAATGAAACCCGCCGCAGAAGCGTTCCTTTTTCAGCTTCGGGAGACGGGTTTAGTCCTGATTTTAGAAGGCGGGAGCGAATAAATGAATCGATCGGATTGGCGGCCGCCGGGGCAGGCACTGGGGGACGTTGGACGGGAGCAAATGCCCAGTGGCCTTGATATTCGGCGCCTTCATTAATCCAGCGTTTGAGCGTCGCGAGTTGGTCGGGTTTGACCCGCTTTCCGCTCTTCTTTGGAGGCATGTGTTCGTCGTCATCGTCGGAGAGGATGCGCTTCACAATCTCGCTGGCATCGGCCTTTCCTGGAACGATGCCCTGTGCGTCTGACTTGCCTCCTGTGATGGCGGGATCTCTGAGATCGAGCCGCAGGTTGCCCTTTCGTTTTTCAGGGTCGGGTCCGTGGCAACTAAAACAGAGATCCGAGAGGATTGGGCGGATATCGCGGTTAAACTGGAGGTGTTCGTTTTTGGGGGCTGCCT
>CANFNA010000230.1 GCA_947448395.1 Chthoniobacteraceae bacterium | reverse complement strand
GACCAGAAGTCGGTCGCTTCTGCGTGGAAACTCAGGATCATGGCCTTGAAAAAGGACTCGACCTGTCGGTTCTCCTCGAAAAATGCCGCCCAGCAATCGAGCGCGGTGAAAAAGTGCGCGTCGACCTCCCCATCATGAACACGCATCGCGTGGTGGGAACCATCGTCGGAAACGAAATCACCAAGCGCCACACACAAGGACTTCCCGAGAACACGGTTCATCTCAAATTCAAGGGAAGCGCCGGACAGAGCTTGGGGGCATTCATTCCCTCCGGAATGACCATTGAACTTGAAGGCGACGCAAATGACTACGTTGGCAAAGGACTCAGTGGCGGACGCATTATCGTCTACCCTGATGCAAAAGCCACCTTCGCGGCCGAAGACAATATACTCCTCGGGAATGTTGCGCTGTACGGAGCCACCGCCGGAGAGGCTTTCTTCCGCGGAGTCGCAGGGGAACGTTTCTGCGTTCGAAACTCGGGCGTCACAACCGTCGTAGAAGGACTCGGGGATCACGGCTGCGAATACATGACTGGGGGCAAAGTAGTCGTCCTTGGCCGTACTGGACGCAATTTTGCCGCCGGAATGAGTGGCGGGGTCGCCTACATTCTGGACGAACAAGGTGACTTTGCATCCCGCTGCAACAAGCAGATGGTCGGCCTCGAAAAGCCTGATTCTGATGACGCTGCCGAACTTCGGTCCTTGATCCAAAAGCACGCAGATCTCACCGGAAGCAAGAAAGCCCAGCATCTCCTTGCGGACTGGGATGCCTCGCTGCCGAAGTTCATTAAGGTCATGCCGAAGGACTACAAACGAGTGCTTCAGGCAATTGCTCAGGCCACAGCCAAGGGATTGAGTGGCGACGACGCGCTCAACGAAGCCTTTGAAATTAATGCGCGCGATGCAGCTCGCGTCGGAGGTGGCTAACCACACGACTCGAAACAAACCAAAAACGGAACACGAACTTTTTGCTGAAAAATGGGAAAACCAACCGGCTTCTTTGAATACCAACGCGAACTACCCGCAGATCGAGACCCGATCGCGCGGATCGGCGACTGGAAGGAAATCCACAATCATCACCCAGAGGAAAAGCTCCGCACTCAAGGTGCACGCTGCATGGACTGCGGCGTTCCCTTTTGCCACACCGGAAAGCTGATTTCCGGAATGGCCAGCGGCTGTCCGATCAACAACCTCATCCCTGAATGGAATGATCTCGTCTACCGAGGCCTCTGGCGGGAAGCGCTGGAGCGTCTCCACAAAACGAATAACTTCCCAGAATTCACCGGACGCGTCTGCCCAGCACCTTGCGAGGGATCCTGCGTGGTCGGCATCAATAATCCGCCGGTCACCATCAAAAACATCGAGGTTTCCATCGTCGACAAGGGTTGGGAAAACGGTTGGGTCATAGCGCATCCCCCAACCAAGCGCACTGGAAAGAAAGTGGCCGTAATCGGTTCCGGCCCTGCCGGCCTCAGTGCCGCGGCTCAGCTCAACCATGCCGGCCACAGTGTAACCGTATTTGAGCGTGCAGACCGTCCCGGCGGCCTGCTGATGTACGGCATCCCAAACATGAAACTCGACAAGGAAGAGGTGGTTCTGCGCCGCATTCGCCTGCTCGAGGACGAAGGGGTAAAGTTTGTTTGCAACACGAATGTCGGCACCGACATTTCCGTCGAAAAACTACGCTCCGACTTCCACGCCATCGTCGTCTGCACCGGTGCCACAAAGCCGCGCGATCTACCCATCGAAGGTCGCGAATTTAAGGGTATTCATTTCGCCATGGATTTCCTCACCGCGAATACAAAATCCGTGCTCGGAGGAAAACCGGACGCCAACTTCATCGACGCAAAGGGCAAAGATGTAGTGATCATCGGCGGCGGTGACACCGGAACTGACTGCGTTGGAACCTCCCTGCGTCACGGCTGTAATTCTCTCGTTCAGGTCGAAATCCTTCCGAAGCCCGCGTTGAGCCGACAGAAAGACAACCCGTGGCCCGAATGGCCCAAGGTCTACAAGATGGACTACGGTCAAGAAGAGGCTGCTGCCAAATTCGGAGCCGATCCACGTGTCTACGTCACCACCGCGACCAAGTTCGAGGGAGATGGCGAAGGAAACGTGAAAGCCGTCCACACCGTCCAAGTCGAGTGGACCAAGAACGACAAGGGCCAGTTCATTCCAAAGAATGTTCCCGGGACTGAACGCGTTATGCCCGCGCAACTCGTCCTTCTGGCCATGGGATTCCTAGGGCCAGAACAACCGTTACTGGATGCCCTTGGGGTGGAACGCGACGCACGTAGCAACGTGAAGGCCGAACACGAAAAATACACCACCAGTCTCCCCGGCGTGTTCGCCGCAGGCGACTGCCGGCGCGGACAAAGCCTTGTCGTCTGGGCCTTCAATGAAGGCCGCGGGGCCGCTCGCGAATGCGACCGATTCCTCATGGGAAAAACAGAGTTGCCCTAACCGATCATCAGCGATCTGGGCCATCGAATGACTTAAGCTCCGCAAAAGACATTCCTCGATCCTTAGCCGCTCCGCCCGCATTACCGTGGGCGGAGCGGTTTTTTATATATCCCTCCCCGTCTACTGCCGACGAAAGAGACTCTGATTTTGCCAATAAAAGCAGCACATTGAGGTAGTCTCCCTTGGAAGAACTTCCTCATGCTGCCCACCCCCAAACAGGCTGCGATCCTGACCCTTTGGATAGTGATCGCGTTCCAAACGCTCGCCCCCAGCTCTTATGCCGCTCAGAGCGCAGAGAGCGCTGATGTTTTCTTTGAAAAGAAGGTCCGCCCCCTCCTCGAAGAACACTGCACCGAATGCCACAGTGCATCGAAAAAAATCAAGGGCGGCCTCCGACTCGACCTCGCTGATGGTTGGAAAACGGGAGGCGACTCGGGCCCAGCCATCATCGCTGGAAATCCCGATACGAGTCTTTTGATCAAAGCCGTCCGTTATAAGGATCCAGACTTTCAAATGCCGCCTCGCAAAAAACTCGCGGCGGCAGACATCGCAATTCTCGAGAGTTGGATTCAAAGCGGCGCTCACGATCCACGAGCCATCGATCCAGCCACAACGGCCTCATCCGCCCCCGCCAAGTCGAAGGCCCTTCCTCTCGAACAGGCCTCTTCATTCTGGGCATACCGCCCTCCCTCCTTCCATCCGAGCCCGACAGTTCTACACAGCAGCTGGCCCGAGGGAATTATCGACCACTTTCTGCTCGCAAAGATGGAGGCGGCAAATATCCCCCCAACAAAGGATTCTCAAGCGAACGCCATCCTGCGCCGCCTGCACCTTTTGCTCACTGGGCTTCCGCCCGAGGAGGATGCTTTGGAGCGATTCGTCCCTTCCTATCAAAGCAATCCCGGCGCAGCTGTCGCCGAGGAAACTGACCGACTTCTGAGTTCTCCCGCTTTCGCTGAGGCCTTCGGAAGGCGTTGGCTAGACCTTGTCCGTTTCGCTGAATCCAGCGGAGGCGGGCGTACCCTCCTTTTCAAAGATGCCTGGCGGTATCGTGACTACGTCCTCAATTCGATCCGCGACGACATTCCATGGAATCGTTTCATTACGGAGCAGATTGCCGGCGACCTTCTCCCCGCAGAATCTCAGGCAGAAAAAGCCCGGTTATTGACGGCAACAGGCTTCCTGACCCTCGGCCCCACCAACTACGAAGAACAGGACAAGCAGCAACTCCGGTTCGATATTATCGACGAACAACTAGAGACCATTGGCAAAGCCTTTCTCGGCCAAACCATCGGCTGCGCCCGCTGTCACGATCACAAGTTCGATCCAATTCCACAGCGTGATTATTATGCTCTCGCAGGCATCCTCAGCAGTACCCAAACCCTACTCAACCTCACCGACAACGTGGCCCGATGGATCGCAGATCCTCTCCCTGGACACCCTG
>CANFNA010000229.1 GCA_947448395.1 Chthoniobacteraceae bacterium | reverse complement strand
CAGCTGTGGGTGAATGGGCAACTGCTCATTGATCGTTGGATGGATCATTCGGCACCGCTGGACAGGGCATTGATTCAAATGTCTGCGGGGCAACGCTACGATCTTCAGCTCAAGTATTATCAGGGGAGTGGGAGTTCTCAGATTTCGCTTCTGTGGCGGAGTCCGAGTTTACCTCGGGAAGTGATTCCGTTTGGTGCGCTGTTTCTAGGGGGAACAGAAACGGTCGTCTCCCAGTCTGCAGGTTTGACCCTGCCTTTGAGTGTCAAGGCCTCTGCGACGGGTCCGAACGGAGCCATTGTTTTCTACGGTGCGGCAACGGCTCCGGGGAACATGATGCGCAATCCGAAGATTGATTACTCCAAGGAGAGCGGCACCGTGTTTCCGATTGGAACTACGACGGTGACTGTGAACGCTAGCGATGACACCGGTCAGGTGGTGAGCGGCACCTTTACCGTGACCGTCGCTGACACAACGGCCCCGGTCCTGACGCCCCCTGCGAATATTGCTGCGAATGCTACGAGTCCGAACGGATCGATTGTAACGTTCAGCGCCAGTGCCACGGACAATGTGACAGCACGCCCGACTATGACGTATTCCAAGGCGAGTGGGTCCTTGTTTCCGTTAGGAACAACGACAGTCATGGTGACTGCACAAGATGAAGCGGGAAACATAAGCACTGGGGCTTTCACTGTGACGCTCGCCTACAAAGCGGGTGTGACCCCTCTTCTTTCGGCCAATGTGGGCATTCCGTTCCGATTTGTTGTGGCTCCTCAAGATGGAAACACGACATTCACCGCGGCGAACCTTTTGCCGGGACTCCGATTCAACACGGATTCAGGGGCGATCGAAGGAACACCGACCCAGCTTGGAAGTCGGACGGTCATCGTCAGGGCTCAAAGTGCCGTGACAGCCTCAGACGCGACGTTCACCTTCAATTTGGAGGTGGGGCCTCTGCCTGCAGCGTTCGTGGGAGCCTTTCAGGGAGTGATCAATCGGAGTGATTCATTGAATGGGAACTTGGGGTCGCGAATCCAAATGGCCACCACGAGCTCAGGGTTCGTCAGCGGCAGGATCACCACAACAAACCGCGGGTATTCATTTAGCGGAAAACTCACTGGAATCCTCAATGACCCGACCCGGGCTACGTTGCAGGTTGTGGTTCCAATGCTCTCCGGCACCCTTAATCTCACTTTTGACACTGGCTCAAATACGTTTAGCGGAACCCTGAGCGATCTCACGGATAAGGTCAGCGTGGAGGGATGGCGAGCCGTCTGGAGCGAGACCGTTGCTAAGGCCGCTGATTTCCAAGGCAGCTATCGTTATTACATCGAGCAGTCCAATGCCGACGCCTCGTTGCCGCAAGGATATGGGACGGGTGTCACCGTTGTGCAACGAACTGGGGCGAGTGTGATGTATGGAACCATTGCAGATGGAAGCTCCTACTCCTGCTCCTCCACCGTTGGTCCGGAAGGGCAGTTGGTGTTTTATGTGCCCTTGTACGCTTCCAAAGGATCGATCGTAGGCAAGCTGGCTATTCAACGAGGTGTGAATGCGCCCCTTGGCAATTCATTGACGGGGGAGGCGACGTGGCGGAAACCTGCAGTCCTAGAATCCATCCGAGACATGCTCTATCGGGGCGGATTTGGGCCGATTCCAGTGACCGTGGCTGGTGGCATCCACGACCAGGCTGGTGCGTTGATTTCGGGATTACAGTCCGGTGCCAACAATGCACTGTTTTCCTTTGAACAGGGTGGAGTGGAGGTGCCTGGGGGGCGGGTGACTCAGGCGGTGTCGATTTTTTCTCCAACCACCGCTGGACTCGTTTACCAAGTGACAGCGCCAAAGAATCCGTGGCTCCTAGTGGCATCTTCAATCAACAAAGGAAGCGGACTGTGGAGTGGACGTTTTGCGATCACAGATTCAACGCTGTCATTGAACAGAGCGGGCAGCTTTCGTGGCATCCTTGTGACAACCCCCACAGGCACGCGCGGATACGGCTATTTTTTGTTGCCAAAAAGTCCAATCGAGGGAGAAACGGTGCTCACAGCGCCGAAGCTTTCAGGCAAAGTTTTCTTGGATTCTGTGGCTCCGCAGTAAGGAAGCCGTCTTGAGGAAATGCAGGAAAGTGCGCAGCTTTCGTGAGGGTAAGCAATGCGATGGTTTTTTCGATGGTCATAGCAGAAGGCCTGCTTCTTGCGGGAAGGCGTTCTAAACTCATTTGGGAGGCGCGGTTTTCTGCGCCTGCGACTGATACACTAATCCGAGGATCTTCACCTGAATTGGACTGAGAATGGTGGAAGCCGCACTCAGAACTAGTTGGTCTTTACGTTCTGCCAATGTGGCCATCGATGCTTTGATGGCATCTAGCTGCTTTGGATTTAGCTCGCTGGTTCCTGGATCTAACTTGAGGCCTGCATTGGGTGCGATCACTTTGTCTTGGAGCGCCTGCGCTGTACTTGCATGCATCACCTCCACTAGTCGCTCCTCTTGTTCGGCAGACAGCGGCTCGCCGTAACTTTCAAATGCCCACTTTTGGAGATTCAAAATACCACGCTCACTTTTTGTCCGCTCCCAATTTCGATAAGTCCGATAATCCGTGGCATCATTGAGGAACGTCTCGATGTCTTGGTCGACAGCTGCCAATTCCACCTCTTGCTTTTTTATAGCTGTCTTTATCTTTTCTGGATCACCCGAAAGTGAGGCGAGATCCTCCGGTGGCATCGAGGATAATTGAACCTCCTGTCTTTTTTCCATGAGCGCCAAAAAGTATTCGCGGTCTGTCTCGTTGAGATTCAATTGAAGCGTCAGCTTATCATAGGCGCTCCTAATGCTTTCTGATTTGAACTTCCTTCGCATCCACTCCAATTCTTTCTTCCGGAAGGTTTCCAATTCCGGCGCCGGATAAATCGTGGGAATCTTGGCGCGCGCCTTTACTGAAGAGCCCGACACCTTCTCTGTTCCTATTCCTATTTTGAGGGCAGCTGCCTTTGCGTCCTTTAGTTGCTCCTTATTTTCCTGAAGCTGCTTTTGGAGGCTCGCCAACTGGTTAGTGCTATTCTCAAGACTCGCCCGAGCGGTATTCCGTTCCTGCGTGAGATTCTTGGTGGACTCCTCTAGGTGGTGGATGCGTGTCACAGCTTCATCCAATGAGGCTTCTGCGCGTTGCGTTTTTTCACGCGCGGAGATTCCGCGCCAAAGGCTCTCGGCGTAAAATCCTGCGAACGCCAAAGTCATGACTAACAGGGCTCTCATTAATAGACGCCTTTGCGACGGAGCGACAGTTGGTGCAGAGGTCGGGAGGTTGTGCTGCGTAGACATATGACAAATTTGGAAGAGTCCGCTTTTTGGAGGATTTCCTAAGCTTGTGTGCTGGATTTTGTGGAGTCGCGGTAAATGGCGGATTTGAATTTCCGCTGTCCGAACTAAATGTTCTGCGCCGGCTTGATATTGTTGGCTTTCGTTTTTTTGTCCACATCCAGTGTTAGAAGAGCTTAGCCCTTTCGGAATAGGGCATGGATTCTCGCATCGGTTTCCGTGTGCCGTTTTCGCGCTAAACTCCGAGCTGCTTCATGCAGCACACGGCTGTTATCCACAGTTTTTTATTTCTTCACTTTCTTCGTCCGGCGTTTTCCGAATCCCAGACTAACTTATTCGCTGGTTAAAAAATGCGGGGTCACGCCTTGCGCCTAATCTGGCGCTGATGAACCCAGGTCGGCGCAAGGCATTCACTGTGAATGATCGCTCTGCGAATACCGCGCGGGTGAGCAGCGGCCACAGTAGCTCCTGCGGGTGTGGCTATGGTAGAAAAATCAGAAAGGGACGCACCAAGCAAAACCGCATGGGTACAGCGCAAACCACAAAGCCCGCCGCTCGCCCCTGGATGTTGGGGTGTTGAGAAGTAGACTGCATGTGATTGTAGGCTTTCGCTCTT
>CANFNA010000228.1 GCA_947448395.1 Chthoniobacteraceae bacterium | reverse complement strand
CCTTCGCCAACACAAGCCCCCTCTCCTCGAAACGCCATATCCTCGCCTCCCCTTCTGTTACCTTCGGAAGAAACTGCCCAAGAGACGGGGGAAATCAGACTCAACCTGAAAAAATGTTTGCAGGAAACGCGGACCGCTCCTAGCCTGCCCGTCCCTTCTGGGAAAGGAGTCTTAGCTCAATTGGTTAGAGCGCCGCCCTGTCACGGCGGAGGTTGCGGGTTCGAGCCCCGTAGACTCCGCTCCTTCCTCCCAACAATAGGGTTCTACGCTGGGTCTACGCCAAAGTTTGGGAAGGGTTGTGTATGCCAATATCATGGTCCAGCGGCAGGCCTGGAGGAAACAAACTCCAAGAACAATCCCCACGCTCCTGGACTAAGCGGCTGTTTACCTCGGCGCACTTCCTCAGAAACGAGGCGGCAAATTGCATCAAGAGCGCTGCTTGATTGGGTGTCGCGCAAGAAGGCGGCGTCGCTTTTGAAAACCTGATTCACGAGCAGCAAAGATTCCAGCGCGTGGTCTTTATTCATCACCCCTTCAGCGACCATCTCGGCGTTGCGCGTCTTGAGTCCGCCTGAGAGTGCCATCACAATTTCTGGGCGCGCAACGTGGTCGGGCGCCATCACCGCGACGAGCTGCGCCAGCGCCCGCATCATTATATAGTGGTAGGCTGGCCGCGCGTTGTGCGGATCCATCCAGCGTCCTATGCGCGGACCGTCGGTGAGCTGACCGGGAATCACACCGAGACGGGCTTTGAGGATGGCATCATCGAGATATTTCGCCTCATGCGTGACGGCGAACATCCTCGCGAGCAGGAAGACGCTAAAGCTGTTGTAGTTCCAGTTGGGGCACAGCACCCGCCCAGCAGCCCAGTCCGCCGACTTACGCGCCGAGTCGAGGTAGCGCTGGTCCTTCGTAATCTCGTAAAGATTCAGCATCGCTACGCCGCATTCGCCGTTGTCGAATTGCAGCCCCCCGTCGCCCGCATCGTCGAAGGCCCAGCCATTGCGCACGACGGTTTCGAGTTTCCCCGCCTTTTCCGCGCTCGCGATGAAGCGCTTCGCGACCTCCATCGCCCGCGCTTTCGTTTTCCCGCGCGCAGCGGGAAATGGATAGACACCACTGCCCGCCTGCTCCTGCGCCCAGATAAGAAACTCCGCCGCGTTCTTCGCCATGCTGAGACTGCGGTCTGCGCCATCGAGTTTGGCGCGCACCGCGGCCACATTTCCGACGATGACGGATGCAGGCCCGCGAAGCGGCGCGGTCAACGTCGTAGGATCGATTCCAGTCCTCCACCAACGCATTTGTTCCAAGGTGGCGAAGTGCGGGGTGAAACCACGTTGTGCTTCGTCTCGAGACATGAGCTTCGCATCCACCGGAATTGGACGAAACTCATCGGGCTCCTCTGGTTCGCCCGCCTTTTTCCCGAGCGCCTCGCGACCTTTCACGACGGCAGCATGCACGGCATCGAGATTATTCTCGGCTAGCGCCTTCGCGAGTTCGGAAGTTGGCAACACAGCTTTCGAACGGCCGCAGCAAGTCAAAAAGCCGCAAACCATCAGGCAGAACGCCATGTGAATGTGGGGTGTTGGTTTCATGTCGGGTCACCCTTTTTTTCCGAACGCAGAATCCACGCGAACGGCCCTAAACCCTGCCAAGGTAGTTTTTCGGCATCGCCTCGCAGATAACGAAGTTTTGCCGATAGCCGCCCTTCGGCATTTTATAGCTGCCGAAAACAATGTCCCACAACGGCAGCAGACCGGCGAAGTTGTTGTCCCACGCATCGCGACCCTCGAGTGATGCCAGCGATGAACTACAGGCGTGACGATGACGCTCCGCAGACGCCCAAAATCCCAGTTCATATCCGCGTGGAAGAAGATGGGAGACAAGATGATCGACGTGACCAGCACGCTAAGGATGCTTTTGTCGAGTTTCACGGATCAGGCAGCTAGTTGGCAGATCACATGAGGTTATCGAATTTGCGAAAATAGGGCGCAAAGGAATGTCCCATCATTCCCCCCCACCGGCGATGAAGGTGGACCCCGAAGGCGCCCGCTTCGTAACACGCCACGAACTTGCCCGTGAGCTTCTGTTTTCTAACGACGAAGAGCATGAGCTCCTCGCAGATCATCTTCTACACCGGTTGCGGCGCCGCGCAGTCCACTTGACGTCTCACCGAGTCACATTTGTCGTAAGCGTCGACACCGAGTTTGCTCGCTTCAATAAGAGGGACTGGCTTGGAAGAACGTTGAGAAGCTCATCGCTTTTGAGAACGCGAAAGCTCGTCTGCCTCAACAACCGCATGTCATCTATCAATGCCTATTTTTTCTTTGCTGGAGCGCCCGATTTTGGCGCTGCTTCGGCTTTCTTTTTCTGTGCGGCACCTGCCTGCTTTTGCTTCTGTTCCTTCTGCTTATTAACGGATTTTGGAGATTTATCGCCCATGGTAGGATTGGTTAATTAGGAGGGCGCCACACAGCATGGTAACGCTTGAAAGTACTTTAGGCAGAACCCTCCGAAAGTACATGGAGCGTTTCATGAAATTGTTAGCATTTGCTTTTTGCCTCATTCCCCATTCAGCAGTTTGCGCTCGCGGAATCGCCGTGGGGAATGCTTGAGGCCTCTACGGCTCTGTCATTTTGTGATCAGCGTGAGGATGTCGACCATGACGTGTCCTTCCGTAGCCGTTCCAACGGTTTCCAATCTGGAGCTGCGTGAATTTAAACGAAATAGACACTGGGACGTACATCTGCGTCTAGGGCAGCGGAGCGAAACTGAAAATTGACGTTTGTAGAACTGTAACCTCGGGCCCAGAACGAGATCCCAAATTACTTCTGTTTGGAGATCGCTCCTTCCGGAAATACTTTGGTGAGGCTCAGGTAATTTACGACGAACAGAACCAGTTCGTCGTAGGCTATCTTCTGGATCGGCCGCGGAATTGCGCCGTCGACCCGACGGCTCTCCCACTAGTATTTGGCGTGGGCGTCGATACCGAGTTTGATCGCTTCGTAAAAGGGGTTGGATTGGGAGGGTGCTGAGGAGCCCATCGCTTTTAAAATCGAGGAATCTCGCGTGACTCAAAAACCGCATGGCATCTACCAACTAAAGTAGATCCGTGAGATTTACCTCAAATTCTTCCGGACCCGTTCCTCGGGAGTCTCCACCCACATCAGCAAGCCTTTCACGACATCGGAAAATCCGAGAAACTGTTCACGCTCTTGTCTCAACTCTTGCTCCGCTCGGTCATATTCTTCCGCGTACTTCTCTGCATCCAGTTCATCCACTGGGCTATCTTTTGGCAACTGCGTCAGCATCCCCTCCAATATACGCTGAACTTCCTCCTTAGGTTGCGCATTCAAAAGTCTGACTAGCAGCGTCCTGACTCTTCTTAAATGGCCGCTGAGTTCCCGCTCCAGCGCCCTCCGATGCACCGACTCCCGGCGCATCGCACTTTCTTCCTGTGCACCGCCACCATGCGTGATTCCATCCTCAGCACTCATAAAACCCTTTTAATTTTGCCGCAAACCTCCCATCGCGGCGACTCTTGGCGAGGCGAAACGTCCGCGCTCTTCCCTAATAATCGATGGCTCTGCCCCGTCGAGCCGTGCGAAAACCATTTTAGCGCTTTCCGCAAAATAAACGCCGCGCGCGCGTGCTTCGGAAACGGGCCGAAAAGCATTTTCTTGCTATGAGGTTGGTCAAGCTTGTGCTGGAAATTTCGCGCCAGGGTTTGTGGGTTTTAGTACTGGGTTGCTGCTGGTGTTGTTTCGACAAAACAGAAAAAGGTTTTTGAAGGATTCGATGTGGATTCCAAATGCCTTTCTTTCCATCAGGCATCGTCGGGGTTCGACGATCGCATCGGCCTCCTGAGGACTGCTCCTTCTCGAAAAGTTCGGATTTGATCCGACTTTTTAGGCAGGTCCGGGTGCTAGAGGCGGCGCAAAAGACGCACCAGTTCACGCCCTTCGCGTCCCGGATAGG
>CANFNA010000227.1 GCA_947448395.1 Chthoniobacteraceae bacterium | reverse complement strand
CCCTTAATTTCGATGTGGGTGGAGTCTGGGGTGCTTGTGGAGGTAAATGATAAGGTGGCGAGGATGGCTTATTCCGCGGAGCAGAAGCTGGCATCGGAATATGTGCTTCAAGCCAACAACAGGACTTTTCTGGAGGGAATTTTGAAGGATTTGACGGGTCGCGCACTTCGCTTGGAAAGCGGGGTGCAGGCTGGAGTTCAATTGAGAACTGTGGATCGACAATCAGACTCGCTTGCGGAGACGAAGCGGGATCCGATGGAGGAGTTCAAAGACGATCCGTTGATCCGAAAAGCTCTCGAAATTTTCAAAGCGCGAATCGAACAGTCCTAAATTAAGATAAAGATAGACCTATGAATCTCAAAAAAATGATGCAGCAGGCCCAGAAGATGCAGGAGCAGATGCTGCAGACTCAGGAGCAATTGGCACAGCGGACCGTGACTGCGACGGCGGGTGGCGGTAAAATTACCGTGGTTGCAAATGGTGCCGGGGATGTCGTTTCGATCAAAATTGCGCCTGAGGTAGTGGATCCGCAGGATGTGGAATTGCTCGAGGAGTTGGTGCTGACGGGAGTGCGGAAGGCAGTGGAGGAGGGGAAGCAGTTGGCGCAGTCAGAGATGAGCAAGTTGACTGGGGGAATGAATTTGCCCTTTTGAGGGTAATATCAGATTTCAGTTTCCTGGAGTGAGCCCTCTTAGATTGAGGGCTCTTAGGGACCGGAGAAAAAGCAAAGGCACCCTCCTTTTCAGGAGAGTGCCCTTTGATTTTAAACGAGTTCTCCTCGAGGGAGCTTTTTAAGCGTTTGCTGGAGCTTCTGCGGAGGCAGGCGTTTCCGTTACGGGAGCGGCGGCCTGAGGAGCTTGATCCACCCATTCCAAGATCGCCATTTCAGAGGCATCGCTATTGCGTTGTCCGAGTTTGATGATCCGGGTGTATCCACCGTGGCGTGATGCGGAACGAGGAGCCACTGATTCAAAGAGGGATTTTACGGCCCCTTGATTATGGTGGAGGTAGGCGAGGGCGGTGCGGCGAGCGTGCAAGGTGTTCTTCTTGGCGATCGTGACCAATTTTTCCGCAAAGGGACGCACGGCCTTAGCTTTGGCCAGAGTGGTTTTGATACGGCTGTGTTCGATCAGGCTGACAGCCTGATTGGCAAGCAGCGCGTCACGATGGGATTGGCTGCGGCCGAGTTTGACGGTTTTCCGTTTGTGGCGCATGGCGTTGGTATGGTTGAGGACTTGAGAATGCGATTAGCGCACCACCAAGCTGGTTTCTGCAGAATTAGGTTCGACAAGTCCGGATTCGAACTTCATCCCGAGGGAGAGGCCGAGTTGGACCAACTTGTCTTTGATTTCGTTAAGCGACTTCTTCCCAAAGTTGCGGTACTTGAGCATCTCGCTTTCGGACTTCTGAGCGAGTTGTCCCACCGTTGTGATATTTGCGTTGTTGAGGCAGTTGGCGGCGCGAACTGAGAGCTCAATCTCGTTAACGCTCATGTTGAGCAGTTTCTTGAGCTTCTGGTTCTCTTGGCTCTGCTGAGGCTGCTCTTCTGTAAATTCCACGGCATTTTCGTCATAGCCATAGAAGGGTTCAAAGTGGCGCTTCAAGATACTGGAGGCCTGAACGAGGGCTTCTTCAGGAGTGATGCGTCCATCGGTCCAAACTTCAAGGATGAGCTTGTCATAGTCGGTGCGTTGACCGACGCGAGTCGCTTCCACGGCATACTTAACGCGAGTCACCGGGGAGAAGATCGAGTCGATGGCGATGACACCGATGGGTTGATCTGGGGATTTGTTCTCATCTCCAGTGGCGAAGCCGCGGCCGACGCGAACTTCTAGTTCCATGTCGAACTTGGTCTTCTTATCGAGGGTGCAGATAACGAAGTCTTTGTTCACAACTTCGCACTGTGCGGAGTCTTGAATATCACCAGCTGTGACATCTCCGTCTTTGTTTACGGAAATCGCGAGATTACGGATCTCGTGGTCGTGAGCCTTAAATTTGACTTTCTTGAGGTTAAGGATGATGTCCGTGACATCTTCAACCACGTTTGGGAGGGTTTGAAATTCGTGAGAAGCACCGTTGATTTTAACGGCGGTGATGGCGGCTCCTTCCAGAGACGAGAGGAGAACGCGACGGAGTGAATTTCCGACAGTATGTCCATAGCCAGCCTCAAAAGGCTCAGCAATGAACTTGGCATAGGTATCGGTTCTAGAAGCCTCTTCTTTGATGAGAGACTTGGGCATTTCGAAACGACCGAGGCGAACTGGCATAGGATTAATGAGCCGCTTAACACGGCTGGTTTTCTGATTTCGTCGGGTTTCCCTTGGCGCAGGAGGCGGTTCGGCCAGAGGCCAATCCACTCAAGGACCAACGACGAAGGTTTTGGGTTTGCGCTAAAAAAACGGGGTGAGGAGTTAATCTCTGAGCCGTGAAATGAGCAAGTCAATTCTCCGGCCCAGTATATGAAATTAGAGGGACTTGCAGAATTCCTCGAACCGATCGAGGCCTTTTTTGATGATATCGAGGCCTGTGGCGTAGGAGAACCGAACAGTTCTGTCATCTCCGAAGGCAATCCCCGGAACTACGGCCACATGGTGTTTGGCGAGGAGACGGTCCGCGAAGTTCGTGGAGGAGAGGCCGAACTGAGAGATGTTTGCTAGGACGTAGAATGCACCCTTGGGTTCAACGACGCTCACACGAGGGATGCTAGTCAAGCGGCTGACCATATACTGGCGACGGAGGTCGAACTCCGCGCGCATATCTTCAAGCGCGGTTTGATCTCCCTTGAGGGCCGCGAGACCACCCTTCTGAGCGAAGGAACAGGGGTTGGAGGTAGAGTGGCTTTGGATGGCGTCAATTGCCTTCGCCACTGGTTCTGGAGCTGCGAGATAGCCCAAACGCCATCCGGTCATCGAATAGGCTTTGGAGAAGCCGTTGATTGTGATGGTGAGGTTGTAAGCGGTGGGCGAGAGCGATGCGATAGAGACGTGCTGGGCACCGTCGTAAGTCAATTTTTCGTAGATTTCGTCGGAGAGAATGAAGATGTCTTCCGTTTCGGCAACTTCGACGATCGCTTCGAGTTCTTCCTTCGTGTAAACGGAACCCGTTGGATTTCCTGGTGAATTGAGAATCACCATCTTCGTGCGAGGCGTCATGGCGCTCTCGAACTCCTCAGCTGTCATCTTCCAGTTATTTTCTTCGCGCGTTTGAACGAAAACCGGTTCGGCGCCTGCGAGGCGGACCATTTCTGGATAGGAGAGCCAGTAAGGGGCTGGGATGATCACCTGATCGCCGGGTTGGCATGTAGCCAGAATCGCGTTGTAGCAGGAATGTTTCGCGCCATTGGAGACGATGATCTGGCTGGGCTTATAGTCGATCCCGTTATCAGCCTTGAATTTGTCGGCGATGGCCTGACGCAATTCGGGGATACCGCTGGAAGGAGTATATTTGGTAAACCCGCCATCTAGCGATGCCATAGCGGCGGCTTTAATGTGCTCGGGGGTGTCGTAGTCGGGTTCTCCGGCTCCAAAGCTGCATACATCAATTCCCTCGGCTTTCATGGCTTTCGCCTTCGAGTCGATTGAGAGGGTGAGCGAAGGAGTTAGGATGGTGGCGCGTTCGGCGAGTTCCATGGTGTGATTAGTTGGTTGTGAGTAGAAAAGGGAGGTGGGCAGCGACGAGGAAGGAGGCGTGGAACGCAAATTTAATTCAGTGGGCGTACCAGCTTTCGATCAGCGATTTGAAGTTATTTTCGGCAAATTGGATGATTGCCATTTCACGTTTTGCGTTTTCCGCAGAGTCCGAGGCGTGGGCGGCGTTGACCATAATGGTTTGACCAAATTCACGGCGGATGGATCCGGGAGGCGCTTTCGCAGGATCTGTTGGTCCGAGGACTTCGCGGGTCCGATTGACAGCGTTGACTCCCTGATAAACGAGGGCAATGCACTTCTCGGTTCCAGGAGACTGACGGAGTTCCGCTGGGCATTCGCTGGGTTTGCGACCCGCCATGAACTTGATGATTTGCTCCCAGTTTTCACGGCCGTT
>CANFNA010000226.1 GCA_947448395.1 Chthoniobacteraceae bacterium | reverse complement strand
CTGTGTTGATTGGAGCAAACTGAGTGTTCTATGGATTTGGTCCTTTTGATGCTCTCCGGGGGTGCGATGGCGGCCCTCTTGGGGGTGATTTATGCACAGAGGCAATCCATTCGCTCCTTGAAGCGCGCTCAGGAGAAGGTTGTTACAGAAGAGGCGAGGGTGTTTGATTTTCTGCACGGACTTGGTGAGGCCCTATCTGGAACGGCGAAGCCTTCGGATTTGCACGCTTTGATAGTGAAGGGCGTGCAACGAATCTTGGGAGCGAACTCTGGGGCCATGTATCTCTTGGGAGAAGGGGCGACCCTGCTTCAGCCCTCTCATCTTTCAAAGGGGTGTCCGCCTCTGGTGGATTTTCCGATGGGTGTGCCAGAGAACTTATCAACGGACCCAGATGCGCTGCACAGGCATCTTCGGCTGCGCACGGTGAGGAAAGGGGAAGGGATATTGTCGGAGGTCTGGGAGCGGGGGGAGGCTCAGGTTTTATTGGCGCAGGACCCGCGGTTGGAAGTGGCCAGACGTGCTGGGATTGTGTGTGGGAGTGTTGCCATCGTTCCGTTGCAGTACGGCAAGCGCTGCTTTGGGGTGCTCCTGATGGCTCGGGCGCTTGGGGAAGAGTTGTTTGGAACCTCGGATATGCAGGTTTTTCAGACTCTGGCTGAGCAGTCGGCCTTTGCCTTGTGCACGGCTGAGGTCTTTTCGGAAGCGGCGGAGAAACGTCGTCTAGACCACGATTTGCAGGTTGCGCACGAAATTCAGCGGATTCTTCTTCCGAGTCAGGCGCCCGAGGTAGAGGGGTTTGAGATTAGCGGAGTGAATCTCCCTGCGAAGCATGTAAGCGGGGATTATTTTGATTACTTCACAGTGGATCCCACGCACTGCGGTGTTGCGATCGCGGATGTTTCTGGGAAGGGCGTGCCGGCTTCTTTGATTATGGCGACCTGCCGGAGTGTGCTGAGGAGTAAGGCGCCCGGGGAGATTTCGGCTTCGACAGTCTTACGGAAAGTGAACGCGCAGATCTTTCCGGACATTCGAGAGGACATGTTTATTTCGATGGCCTATGCGGTCTTGGAACGCAATTCATCCAGTGTGGTGTTGTGTCGTGCTGGGCACGATGCACCCCTTCTTTACAGAGCTGCGGATCGGTCTTTGACGTTGGTGAATCCCACAGGGATGGTGGTCGGCATTGATAGTGGTCAGGTATTTGACCGGATCATTCGGGATCATACCATTGAGATGTCTGTGAATGATTGCTTGGTTTTTTACACGGACGGTGTCACGGAGGCATTGGATGCGGAGGGCGAGGAGTTTGGTATGCAGCGCATGAGCGACTCCATTTTAGCCAGCGCTTCGGAGGGTTCTGCGGCGATGATTGAGCGATTGACGGCCGATCTACGAAATTTTGTGGGAAAACACCCCCAGCACGACGACATAACCTTGATAGTGATTCGAAAAAAATGAGCACCGAAACCGAGACTCCAGCCACCGAGACCCAAGCGCCAGAAGCCCCAAAAGCTACCTCTACAGGAACTTCTGAGACGCGCGCGCATCCATCTGCGGGAACCCCAGAGTCAGCTCCAGCCAGTGGGGCGGAGGAGAATGCGATTAATCAGCTGCAATCCGATATTGGAAGGTTTCGCGACCTAGCGCTTCGCACGCAGGCGGATTTTGAGAACTACCGCAAACGGGCTGCCCGTGAAAAAGAGGACGCGGTGAGATTCGCCAATTTCGCGGTGTTTGAGCGTTTAATACCGATCCTCGACAATTTTGAACTGGGTCTTTCTGCGGCACGGACTGCGGAGGGAGACGGGGCGAAGCCGATCGTGGAAGGAATGGAGATGGTCCGCCGACAGTTAATTGATTTTTTGAGCCAGCACGGAGTTGAAACGATTGACGCAGAGGGCAAGCCGTTTGATCCAAACTTGCACGAGGCGGTTTCGCAGGAGCCCAGCACTTCGGTGCCGGAGGGCAGCGTGACGCGGCAAATTCGAAAGGGATACCGGCTCAAGGATCGGTTGCTTCGCCCATCGATGGTGATTGTATCTGGCGGGCCAGCCTCTTAATCGAGATTTTTCACTTCGGATTGATCTGTTTCCCCCCAGAATTTTCCGACCTTTGCTAGCTTTCTCCGCTTCCACTCATGGCTTCTAAACGCGATTATTACGAGATTTTGCAGGTTTCCAAATCCGCCTCTGCTGAGGAGATTAAGAAGTCTTATCGCAAACTTGCGGTGCAATTTCATCCCGACAAAAATCCTGGGGACACCTCTGCTGAGGAGAAATTTAAGGAGTTGGGAGAGGCTTACGATGTTTTATCCGACGGCGAGAAGAGGGCTGCGTATGACCGGTTTGGGCACAATGCGTTTGCTCAAGGCGCGGGAGCAGGGGCCGGTCGAGGGGGCGGCGGGGGATTTCACGATCCTTTTGATATTTTCCGCGAGGTGTTTGGAGGTGCCGGAGGAGGAGGCGGCGGGATTTTTGAGCAGTTTTTTGGAGGTGGCGGCGGTGGACGTGGACAAACGGAAGACCGGAATCGGGGAGCGGATTTGCGCTACGATTTACAGATCACGTTGGAGGATGTTGCGAACGGTTGTGAGCGGGAAATTGAGGTTGAAAAGATGGAGCGATGCGGGGTCTGCCAAGGATCTGGGGGAGATGCGGGGTCGAAGGCGGTGACGTGTCGGGATTGCGGCGGGCGAGGACAGGTGGTGGCATCCAGAGGTTTTTTTCAGGTTGCACAGACGTGTGGTCGTTGCCGGGGCACTGGTCAGTTGATTGATCGTCCCTGTAAGCGGTGTGGTGGCGAGGGGCGGGCTGAGGCTCCTGCGAAGATCAAGTTAAAGATTCCGGCCGGAATCGAGGATGGGTCACGGTTGCGGTCTTCGGGCCAGGGGGAAGCGGGAGTTCGAGGCGGGGCTTCAGGCGATTTATACGTGGTGGTGCATGTGAAGGAGCATGAGGTTTTTGATCGTGACGGTAGCAATTTGTTTTGCGAGGTGCCGGTGGGATTCCCGACGGCCGCATTGGGTGGGGAAGTGGTTGTACCGACTTTGGGAGGAAAAGCGTCATTGAAGGTGGCGGCAGGGACGCAGGGAGGCACCATTTTCAAGCTAAGGGGCAAAGGCCTCCCTGAGTTGAACCGGGGGGCAGTTGGCGACTTGCTTGTGAAAGTGGTGGTTGAGGTACCGACCAAGCTCAACAGCGAGCAACGGAAGAAACTCGAGGAACTCGCTGAACTGATGGGGGAAGAGAACACTCCCATCTACAAGAGCTTCTTCGAGAAGGCCAAGAGCTTCTTCAGCTGAGAGGGAGTCCGAGTCCTATTTTTGTTTGCTCAAATGCCTCGTTTTTTTGCCCCGCCCGCCTCGTGGGAAACTGGGCTTGTCCGTTTGGATTCGGATGAGTCCAGACATGCGGCGGAGGTGCTTCGGATTCAGCCCGGACAGCATTTGACTGTGTTTGACGGGGCGGGAAGATCGGCGTTGGGAGTGCTCCGAAAGGCGTCCAAACACGGAGCGGAAATTGAGATTGAGTCGCGGTTTGAGTCTGCTTGTCTTCCGTGTCAAGTAACTCTTATTCAGGCTGTTCCGAAAGGAAAGTTGATGGAGTGGATTTTGGAGAAGTCGACCGAGTTAGGGGTTTCGCGGATCGTGCCGGTCATTACGGAACGCAGCGTGGTGCAGATTGATTCGGGAGATGCTCTTCGCAAACAGGAGAAATGGCAGCGGGTCGTTGTCGAGGCCTGCAAGCAATGTGGACAGAACTGGATGCCTTTGGTGGAACGTCCGCTTTCTCTCGCGGCATTTTTGAGTGCGAGCCGGTGCGGGGATTTCTCAATGTTCGGGTCGTTGCACCCTGGATCCATTGCGTTTGCTGAAGCGTTGGAGTCAGCTCTACGCCCTCGTGATGTGTCAGTTTTTATTGGTCCGGAGGGAGATTTTTCTGCATCTGAAGCCGCGGCTCTGACGGCATGGGGTGCACGGCCCGTGAGCCTTGGGTCGATTGTGTTGAGGGTCGAGACAGCGGCTTTGTATTGCTTGAGCGTTCTGG
>CANFNA010000225.1 GCA_947448395.1 Chthoniobacteraceae bacterium | reverse complement strand
CAATTCTCCAGTCAGAAACCCTAACAAAATCATTCCAAGCGGAAACACCCCCAACACGGTTGAAGTAAAGGACCTTCTCTTTAGCATACACGGAAAGCTCATTCTATTTCTTGGGCATCTCCGAGCCGTCTGCCTTAGTCGTGGCACCGACTGTGATCCAAAGATCCCGCGAAGAATCACTATCCGAGTGGCCTCGTTGCAAATCTCCTCGCGATGGATAATGCCCAAACAATACCCGCGGCGGCTCGGACTTAGTCCAACCCGCGAGTCCAGCCATTCCGGTACCTGCAGGCGCATTGATAGCAGCGTGCAGATGGACCTCCACCTCTCCTCCTTTCTCCGGAACCGTTACTTCCGGAGCAAATACTCCATTGGGAAGACCGCTCATACGAAGGACGACAGGCTCCTTCCAACCATTGGAAAAAAGCACCTTCACTTTCAATGAGGACGATTTTCCGGCGGTCAGTTGCATAGGCTTTCCTTCGACAATCTCAACAACACAACTCGGCTCCATCGGAGCGAGCTCGAGCACAAACTCCATTCCTTCGCCTCCCCTACCAAAAAGATCTTTCACAGACACAACGTAATCCCCGTCCGCTCCGGCACTCCAACTAACCACCGGCTCCGCAAAAACATCAGAGGGATTCGGTGAGGTTGCGACCGTCTCTCCATTTGGTCCCTTGACCAATAAATCCCCCTCCATCCCAAGCCCAAGGCTTCGCGACCAAAACCGAGCTTGAAGCTTTTCGCCTTTCTTCATCGCAAGCCGACATTCGAAAGTCTGCGCAGGCCTCATTACCTCACCTCCAAAAACAACAGGCGGGACAACCAGAGGAACCTCGCCCTCGTTCAATCGCACAGGCTGTTTTACCGGATAGCGCGAACACACCACATTCACTGAGGAACGCGCTCCTGTTGGAAATAGCACGCCAACATCGCCATTTCCCAAAACATCCTGCCGATCGAAATTCGCAAGAACAGGAGTCGACTTTCGGACCAGTCCGCGCAACTCCACTTCGACCTTTCCTGACGGAGGAATCGCGGCTGGAAAAACCCGGGTTGTTAAAGGCTCATCAGTCACCGTTACCAAGTATGGACATTTCACCGCACCCGCGAAATTTACATCGGCCGCTGGGGGATGCGCAAAACCTGCTAGCTGCAACACATAAACCCCGTCCGCAGGTGGAGTAAACCTTAGCGCCGGGTCAAGGTTCCTTCCATTCGTCGCAGTCGCGATTCGGACACCAGACGGATCCAGAATATGAAGGTGCATGTCGACCGCAGAGCCAATCTCGTACGCGTCGACTCGAATGAAAATCGGCACATCCTTTTTCAACGAAAACGAGTATCCATCTACATCCCCCGCCTTTTCTAATTGTCCTTGGATCCACGCCGGAATCTTCGAGATTAGCTGGGGTTTGGAGACCTCATCATTCGGCTCCTTTTCCTCCAATCGAGGCAGTCCACCGACCATCATGCGCAGAGGTGCTGAAACTCCTTCACTGTTCTGAAAGCGGAGCAGATGAACCCCACGACGCGCATCAATTCCAACCCTCAAAAACGCATTCCCAGAGGTATCTGGAGCCGTAAAAACAAGGGCTGGATCATCGCACCAGACTCGACGATCGACTCCGTCAAACTTGCCTACAAATTTAACCGCGATCGCCTCCCCTGGATTAACACCAAACGGAAGAATCGAAGTGAGTGTCGGAACAGCCCCGTTCACAACGTTCACAAAACAAATAAACCCAAAGAAAAAAGAGAGGGATAGTCTCATCAGGAACAGACCGCGGGGCGCCTTAAAAAAAGGGGTCATCGGAAAGCATGCGCCACCTATACAAACAACTCTTTGATGGTGCGCCCTCCGTTTACCAACTGCACCGGTCGACCTGTGTTAGTGTGCAATACCTGATGCGGGTCAATTCCTAGCTTCGTGTAGAGCGAGACCGCAAAATCTTCGGGCGCGTATACATTATCCGCCGCGTAGTACCCCTTCGGATCGGTGGCTCCCACAATTTGGCCGCCGGGAATCCCCGCTCCAGCCATCAGCACGGACATCGCTCCAGGCCAGTGATCTCGGCCGGCGTCTTTATTCACCTTCGGGGTTCTTCCAAACTCACCCAGACAAACAACCAGCGTAGAATCCAGCATACCTCGCTGATGTAAATCTGTGATCAATCCGCTGAGGCCTTGGTCAAGTTTCTGTGCGTAACCATCCCGAAATGTCTTAAAGATCGTTTTGTGATGGTCCCATCCTCCCCAATAGACCGTCGTGAAGGAGACCCCCACTTCCACTAGACGCCGCGCTAAAAGCAAACGCTGACCAAAGTCGTTTTGCCCATAAAGTTTCCGAGTCGCCTCCGACTCCTTAGCGACATCAAAAGCTGCCTGCGCTTCGTGAGAAGCAAGCAAACTAAAGCCCTGCTGGTAGGCTTGATCAAATCCAAGCAAAGGATCCTCAGCCGCGTGATCTTGAATCCTTTTCATCCTATCCAGAGACGCCAGTAACGCTCCTCGCGACTTTGCCCTCCCTTCGCTAATCTCCGGAGGAAGCGTCACATCACGCACTCGAAATCCCTCCTTGCTCGGGTCCCCGCCTATGACAAACGGAGCATACTTCGGCCCCAAAAAACTGGGACCGCCAGAACGGGCGATCCCATTGAGACTCATGTATGCAGGAAGGCCATTTAGCACGCCTCGCTCTTGTGAAACCATTGATCCAAAAGAAGGATGAAAGCTCACCACCGCGCCACATCCAACAGGAACCGGAGTCGGAGTTCCTGTCATCAAATAATGGTTTCCGCCCCCATGGTTCGGATCCTTATGGCAAATCGAACGCACCACCGTGAACTTGTCCGCCGCCTTTGCTAGAAGCGGAATACTTTCCGAAAAATGAACCCCAGGCACCGCTGTCGGGATCGATTTAAATTCACCACGAATGTCCGATGGCGCCTCTGGTTTCGGATCAAAGGTTTCATAATGGGAAGGACCTCCATCGAGCCAAATCAGAATGCAGTTCACATTCGATTTACCCGCACTTTTTCCTCCCCCCGCCCAAGCACGCCCGCGGAGAATGTCTGCAAATCCCACCCCCCCGATGGCGCCAAATCCAAGTTGAAGAAAGTTTCTTCGGCCAATCCCGCTGCAGTTTATAGGTGTGCTCATAGCCTCAGTGATTAAATACAAATTCTGCAGTATTGATCAGTGCCCACACAAGGTCCTGTACTCCCTCCGACCGAGACGCATCCGCATTCCCAAGATACCGACTCGCCAACTCAACTTCTTGACTATCCGGTTCGCGAGAGAAGGCGCTCAGATAGATCTCCTTTATAAGGTCCTCGACCGCTCGATTCGAAGCAGACCAGATCGCCACTCGCCCCTGCTGGTTCATTAGCTTCGCCTGCAACCCGCTCGAATTCATCAAGTGCAAGGACTGGACGATTGCCGGCTTGCGGTCTCTCTCACAGGGACATTCCTGACTGGCATTCGGCCGACCAAACGCATCCAAAAACTCTGAAGGTATTTTGTGATTCCACGTATCCATCGCTCGTGATCCCGGTGGAAGGCCCGCAAAACCGTCCTTTCCGCCAGTGAGATCGCCAACCGCATCCAGCAAAACCTCTGCAGGCAATCTTCGCCGCAACGCATGAGAAAAATTACGCTGATCGGTCTGGTTCATTTCATTCGGCAACGAACTACGCTGGTAAGCCGCAGAATTCAGGATCCGACGCATCAGATGCTTCAAATCAAAACCGTGCGCCACAAAATCAGCAGCCAGCCAATCCAATAACTCGGGATTAGTCGGCGGATTCGATACTCGAAAATCGTCCACAGGCTCAACAAAACCGCGACCCATAAACTCACTCCAAATTCGGTTAACGATAGCCCGAGCAAAAAAGGGATTTTGAGGATTCACCATCCAATCCACCAGTTGTTGACGCGGGTCCACGCCATCCACATACGGGACTTCGGGGCCATCAGGCATTTTCGGAACCAACAGCGCTTCCGTAATGGGATGCACGACGCCCCTGCCCTTCGCGTCGTACCACCAGAGT
>CANFNA010000224.1 GCA_947448395.1 Chthoniobacteraceae bacterium | reverse complement strand
CTGGCCACCACATGAACACGCTCAATCGCTATGGCGGACTGTATCGGCATGTCAGCTTGGTCTACGTACCAGCGGTCTCGATTGAGCGTGTTCATGTGGTGGCCAGAGCGACGGATGCATCGAAGGCTGAGGTGAGTGTTCGCGCCCGACTTCTGAATGCTCAAAATTTGACGGATTCGCTCGAATACAATCTGGAGGTCAAGGACGCGCAGGGTCGTGTGGTTCATCAATCGGCGCATTCCATTTCTCCATGGACTGGGGAAAAAGAAATCGCGAAGGTCACGCTCCCAGAGCCGAGCTTGTGGTCTCCCCAAGCGCCAAATTTATACCACTGCACGGTAACGATCAAATCTCCGCACGGGATTCATGATACGAGGGAGCGATTTGGAGTTCGTTATGTTGAATGGCTCGATAACGGGCCATTCAAATTGAATGGGGAGCGCCTGCTTTTGCGCGGCACACACTACCATGAGGATCATGCAGGAGTGGCGGCGGCTGTTCCCGACGAGGTGGTCCGCAAAACCTTGGTGATGATGAAAGAAATGGGAGCGAATTTTGTTCGACTCGGGCATTATCAGCAGGCGCCGCTGGTTCTGGATTTGTGCGATGAGCTGGGGTTGCTGGTTTGGGAGGAAGTCCCTTGGTGCCGTGGAGGAATCGGCGGAGTCCAATACCAACAGCAGACGAAGGACATGCTCAACGCGATGATTGACCAGCACCGGAATCATCCTTCTGTAATTCTTTGGGGACTGGGTAACGAGAACGACTGGCCGGGTGATTTTGAGGTATTTGATAAAGAAAAGATCCGTGCCTTCATGTCGGAACTAAACGCGCTTTCGCATCAGCTTGATCCTTCTCGTCTGACATCCATCAGACGTTGCGACTTCTGCAAAGATCTCGTGGATGTTTATTCTCCGAGCATTTGGGCCGGGTGGTATTCTGGACGTTACACTGAATATCGGGCAGCAGTGGAGAAGGCTCTGAAAGACACCAAACATTTCTTTCACGCGGAATGGGGCGGCGATAGCCATGCCCGCCGTTTTTCTGAGCAGCCCGAAAAAATGATTGAGAAAGTGGCGGTTGGACAGGGGACTGCTGAAAAAGGGAAGGCCTACAAACAGTCTGGGGGGAAGGTCCGGATGTCTAAGGACGGTGACTGGTCTGAAAGCTATATCTGCAACTTGTTCGATTGGCATTTGAAGGAGCAGGAGCAGATGCCGTGGCTTACGGGTAGCGCTCAATGGATTTTCAAAGATTTTGCGACGCCGTTGCGCCCTGAGAATCCGGTTCCACGCGTGAATCAAAAGGGGGTGCTTGAACGCGACGGAACTCCCAAGGAGGGCTACTACGTTTTCCAGAGCTTCTGGGCGGAAAAGCCGATGGTTCGGATTTTTGGGCATGAGTGGGCCACGCGTTCCGGCGCGCTTGGGGAGCAGAAGGAAATTCGCGTGTATTCCAACTGCGCTGAGGTGGAGTTGCGGGTGAATGGAATATCGCTGGGGATGAAAAAGCGGAAGAGTGACGATTTCCCGGCCGCTGGCTTGCGATGGAATGCGGTGCTTCAGGAAGGATCGAACACCATTGAAGCGCTTGGAAAAAAGGACGGTGCGGAAGTTCGTGATGAGATGCAGCTCTGTTTTCAGACCAAGCAGTGGGGCTCGCCGGCCAAGTTGAAGTTGATGGAGGTCTCCCAAAAAGATGGAGTTGCCATGCTGGAGGCGCGGATGCTCGACAAGGAAGACGTTGCCTGTCTCGACACGTCCAGCGCGGTGCGATTTGCCATTTCTGGAGACGGACATCTTCTCGATAATCTGGGGACGTCTAACGGCTCGCGTTCGGTCCAGATGTACAATGGAAGGGCCCAAATTGGCGTTCGACTGACCGGAGCAAAAGTGAACGTGTCTGTTTCGTCGGAAGGTAGAAAAGCGGCGTTTCTTTATGTGAGTGACAATCGCATTCCGCCATCTTCAAGCGGTTCAGGGAACCCCAAGCCCTCTTCCGCGAAAGGCGACTCCGAGAAGCCTGCTTCCTCGCAAGAGTCGCCCAAGGGAAATGCAAAGAAGCCGGCATCTATAAAGTCTGGGCATGCCAAAATCGCTTCGATTGAGAGTCCCGGCAAGGCCGCCTCGGAGATGGGGCTGGATGTGGCTTCGATTGATCGAGAGCGCATACTCAAAGCGGCTGCAATCGCCCTATCGCAGGCTCCAGTCACAATCACCGCATATCCTGCGAAACTCAGCCAGGGCGGGTTGAACGACTTCTATTCCAATGGTGATTATTGGTGGCCTAATCCAGCAAAACCGGACGGCCTTCCGTATATCAAGCGGGACGGGGAATCGAATCCCGAGAATTTTTCGCAACACCGGTTGGCTGTAAAGACGCTCCGCGATTCCGTCGCTGCATTGGGGGCGGCTTATTTGGTGACTTCCGAAGACCGCTATGTGGAGAAGGCTCTAGAATTTCTGAAGGTTTTCTTCCTCGATGCGAAAACGCGGATGAATCCAAACTTGGATTATGCGCAGGCAGTTCCCGGAGTTTCTCCCGGGAGAGGGATAGGGGTGATCGACGCGTTGCATCTGATTGAGGTTCCCGCAGCGATCAAAGTGCTCGAGAAATCAAAGGCGTTTCCTGCAGAAACGGCGACTGCCCTCAGAGCGTGGTTCAGTGAACTTTTGCATTGGATGGATGTCAGTAAGAACGGGAAAGAGGAGGCGAGGGCGAAGAACAATCATGCCGTTGCCTTCTATCTGCAGTTTGCCGTTTACGCTTCCTTTGTTGGGGATAACGCCAAACTCGAGCGGTGTCGCAAAGAATACAAAGAAGTGTTTGTACCCAACCAGATGGCCCCGGATGGCGGCTTTCCTTTGGAGTTAGCAAGGACGAAGCCGTACGGTTATTCGATCTTCCAACTCGATAACATGACGATGCTTTGCCACGTCCTGTCCACCGAGGCCGATAACCTTTGGACTTTTCAACTCTCGGACGGACGGGGCATCCGAAAGGCGCTGGAGTTCCTGTATCCTTTTCTCGCTGATAAATCCAAGTGGAGTCTGGCCCCTGATGTTCAGGCGTGGGAGGGATGGCCCGCGCGGCAGCCGAGCCTTTTGTTTGGCGGAAGGGCTCTCGGAGAAAAGCGGTACTTGGAGCTTTGGCAAAAACTCCCGGCAGACCCTGTGGATCCAGAGGTGCAGCGGAACATTGGAATGACCCAGCCAATTCTTTGGATCCAGTGAGGCGACGTTCTATCGCAGGATGGTACTGTTGGGGCTATCCGCACTCAGGGTCTGATGACTTGAACGGAATTGCGAAGGGGTCGAGTTTCATTGGATGCGAGTGATCCAGAAATTCATGGCATAGAGCGAAAAAAGCGGCGTGCGTGGTGACTCGCCTGATCTCTGTGAGAAATCTACCATTTGCATCAACGCCAAGCCCGAGGAAGTTCATGTATTTCTTCATGTGGTTCACATACGAGCGTTCCGGTACCCCAGAAGTTGAACGCATCTGGTAGAGCTCAAACACGTATTGCAATACATCCCTGCCACACGGAGAAAACTGCGGAACGCCGTTGCGATGTTCTCGAATTTGCCGAAAAAGCCAGGGGTTGCGGATGGCGCCTCTTCCGATCATGAGCCCCTTAGCGTTTGTCGCGTGCAGGGCAGATTGTGCGGTCTGCGCTGAGTAGATATTTCCATTCGCGATCACGGGACATGGCATCACGGCGACCGCGCGGGCCACATGTTCGTAATGAACGATATCACGATATTTCTCCGCGACGGTTCGCGCGTGGACACTCAGCAAATCCAAGGAGTGCCGCGCGTAAACGGCTAGGAGTTGTTCAAAGCTGTCTGGATCATCAAAGCCGATACGCGTCTTAACGGAGAACCTTATCTGAATGGCATCACGCAAGGCTCCGAGGATCGTGTCGATTTGCGCAGTATCCCGCAGTAGACCGCCTCCAGCGTTCTTCCGGTAAACAACGGGCACCGGACATCCGAGGTTTAGATCAATCCCAGCCACCGGATACTGCTGCAGTTCGCGCGCGATCCGCACAAGCGATGGGATATGGTTTCCGAT
>CANFNA010000223.1 GCA_947448395.1 Chthoniobacteraceae bacterium | reverse complement strand
ACATCAGACCCAACGCGGTAAACAAAGACTGCCCGGGCTTCCGCTCAAGATTACGCAGGATCATCCGGGGGGCCGTGCCCAAAAATTTGGCCAGTCCTAGTCGCTCCCAAAATGAAACCCTAAACTCCGCTGGCGGCTCCGGCCGCATCGCGGCGGCGGGCGCCATACGAACGACCTCTCTGACCGTTCCAAGAACCCCGAGTACGGATGCTGTAGAGCTGGCCAAGAAGGCAGCCAAAACAGCGGAGTAGTTTGGGAGAAATCGCAGGGCGGGAAACTGGAAGAACCGTTTGTAAACCGACACCACATTCCCACCCAACCACATCCCGGCAATCGCTCCTAAGAGGCCTCCAACCAAAACGATCACAAACGCAAACCCGAGATAGTGAAACCCGACCTGCAGCGAGGCATAGCCAAAGGCCTTGAGCTGTGCGATCTGTTCCCGCTGTAAGCGCACCAGTCGGGTCACCATGGCTCCGGTCATAAACGCCGCGATACTCAAAAAGACCGTGGGGAAAACAAAGGACAGCCCTTCCAAGATGCGAAGCTCGTCGTTCAGTCGCGTAGCCGATGCGTGGTCCTTCCGCTGGTAAGCCAAAAGCCCGCCATAAGGTGCAAGCACCGCATCCACCTCCTTCATCACCCCTCCCACCGCAACGCCCGGTGCCACATCCACCAGCACCTGATTGAACGCCCCTCTCAACTGGAAGGCACTTGAGAGCTCGCGTTCGTTCATCCAAAACACCCCAAATCTCCGGTTGTCTGGAAGACTCTCGCCGGGCCGCGCCTCAAAAACATATTCGGGAGAGAGCACAATTCCCACAATCACCAGTTCCTGTCGCGCCCCGTGCAAGACAGCCGTAACCGTGTTTCCAGGTTCAAATCCATGCGCCTTCGCAAAGGCCTCGCCAATCACCACCTCGGCACGACTCCCTGCCATGGGAAGACGGCCTCGACGCAGAAAAAGGAGGTTCAATTGCTGCGGTCGATCTTCGGGAAGGGAGTGAATCATCCCTTCCGCCGTTGCCATTTCACCCGGTATCTCAAGGGTGACTTTACCCACCACGCGAGTTTCCACCGCAGCAACCCCGTTGAGCCTCTGCAACTGGCTGCGTACCGTGTTTGGCGCGCGCTTCAAATCGCAAAAGACATCGGCGAAATGGTGTCTCTCATAATAACCGTCTCGAGCTGTCTCGAGGGAAAGAATAAGGCTCCGAGACATGATCATCATGGCCATCCCACAAGCCATGATGAGACTCACTGATATCAGCTGTCCCTTCATTCGAGACAAATCTCGAATCAATTTGAGATGAAGCATCCTCATCGGTTTACAGCTACTGGCCTTCCCATCTCACCACTCAAGCGACTCCACCGAAACGCGTTTTTCATTCCGAAAACTTTCAATAATCCGACCGTCTGACAATCGGATCACTCGATCCGCCATCGCAGCTATGGCGGCATTATGAGTAATAATCACGGTGAGCGTTCCCAATCTCCGATTCACCTCCTCGATCGCTCCCAGTACCGTAATCCCAGTCCGAACATCCAGAGCCCCAGTTGGCTCATCGCACAACAACACCTCAGGCCGCTTCGCGATGGCCCGAGCAATGGCCACACGCTGCTGCTCTCCACCTGACAACTGTGATGGAAAGTGATTCATTCGATCTTCCAGATCCACCAACCGTAGAGCCTCCTCCGGACTCATTGGATCACGGGCGATCTCGGTAATTAGCCCCACATTTTCGCGCGCCGTAAGACTCGGAATGAGGTTGTAGAATTGAAAAACAAATCCAACCGAGTTCCGGCGATACCGGGTCAACAACGATTCATCCGCGGACGATAAATCTTGGCCCTTGAAAAACAGGGTTCCCGTAGTCGGAACATCGAGCCCGCCCAGCGTGTTCAGAAGAGTCGATTTTCCACTACCCGAAGCTCCGAGCAGCACCACCATTTCTCCCGCATAAAGGTCCAGATCGACCCCGTTCAGCGCATGCACCACCCCGCCCGTCGAGGCATAGAGCTTCGTCAGGCCCCGAGCCGAAAAAACGGCAGGTGGATGTCCGGAATTCAAACCGTCCTGAGGCACCTCGGAACCATGAATCTTACCCACCACCATTCGCCACCGAAAAACCAACGTTGGTCCAAAAATACAACAGCCGGCACGGGAAAAATCCGCGCCGGCTGTTGTTAAATCCCAAAAGCCTATTTTTGGGGCTACTTCTTCTCCTCAGTCGAAGCTTTGGGCTTCGTGATCATTTCAAAGTCATCGGTGCGGAAGGGCGTCAAAGGCAACCCCTCGCTGCTGGTAACATTGCACACCGGATTGTTAGCCCATGCGTAACGAACCGCGATTGGCTTGGCCACGGCCTCGCTGGAAAGTTCGATCTTGTCGGAGGCCTTGAGTGTTCCCTTGGCCCAATGCCAGACGCGATCCTCACCGCACACCGCAAACCCAACAGGATTCTCGACATCAAAAATCCGAAGCGCACTCCCAAAACAGTCGATCGTCACGACCACCTTGTTCTCCTGAATCTGCATACTTTTGAACTCCGGACTCCGATAGGCAATCTTCACCCCGTAATCCTTGGCCAGCGCCCAACGCACCAGACGCGCCGCGACATCATGCTTGTTCTTGGGATGAATGTCTTTCCCTTCGCCAAGATCGGTAATCACGGCCTGTCCCGTGTTCGGCAGCGACATCGTGCGCGTTTGTGCCTCGCGAAGTTCCGCCCACGTGCTCTCCACTGGCTGAGATTCTTCCTTCATGAAGTCCGCAAGCTGCACCCAGTAAAAAGGGAAATCCCCTTGATTCCACTCCTTGCGCCATTCCTGAATCATAAACGGAAATAGCTCCCGATACTCCCAAGCCCGTCCCGAGTTCGACTCACCCTGATACCAGATCACACCCTTGATCCCGTAGCCCAAGGTCGGATGAACGACTCCAGCAAAAATGTTCCCCGGGCGTTGATTGCCCTTTAACCAGCTTTCCGGAGAGGAAGGAGGCCGAGGCGCTTGACGCCCCTCCGCCTTGGCTTTGGCCGCAGCCTCCGCGTGTTTCTCCATGGCAGCCTTGTAGTCTTCCTGCGCCTTCTGAGTTGCACGATATGCCTCCCCTTTCGCCGTCTCTTCCATCAATCGCTTGAAGCGCGCATCCTTCTCAATCGTCTCGCGCCGAATCCAAGCCTCTGCTGCCGATCCTCCCCAAGCGTTATCAATCAAACCAACGGGAACTTGCAGCACCTGTTGAATATATCGGCCAAACAGATACCCAACCGCACTGAACTTCTTGGCATTATCGGCATCGCAGTTAGTCCAAGCTCCCTTGAAGTCATTCTGCAAATCCTGGGTTCCCACTTGAGGGACTTTGATCAAACGCAAATTCGGAAGATGACTCCCTGCGAGCGACTCCAAGTCCCCATTCCAGTCAGAGCTCAACGTAAAACCCATGTTCGACTGCCCAGAACACATCCACACTTCCCCAACCAGCACATCCGATACGGTGATTTTTTGCGACGGAGTCGAAATATCCATCTGAGCTGGCTGCGCATTGGCTGGAACGGCATCCAGCTTGACCACCCACCTACCGTCCGGCCCTGCTTGGGCGGACTTCGATTGACCGGCAAAGGAAACGCGCACCTGAGTGCCAGGAGTATCCCAGCCCCAAATGGGATTGGATTGTTTCTGTTGAAGCACCATGTGGTCGCCCACGATCGAGGGGAGTTTGAGTTCGGCTCTGAGAACAGAAGGCAGCAGCGTCGCTGAAACAACCAACAGGGGGAACAATCGATGGATCATAATAAAGTGAGGATCATCAGAGCGACGGACCCTTAGTCTCAATGTTAACAAACCGAGGGATCATTCTAACGAGCAGGGAAGGAGGATTGTGTTCCAATCAAAATTGGTAGGAGATAAACCACCAACCGCCGAAAGCCTTTTTTGAAATACTTCCGCGAAGATAAAAAACAACCCAATGAGAGCGCACACCGTGCTGTTTGACCAAGATTGCTCCCTCTGCACCTTCCAGATGCGCTTACTCTCTTGGCTGGATTGGAACAATCGCCTCGCTTTAGTTCCACTGGCGGACCCTCAAGCAGCGCAGCTTGCGCCGCACATCTCTCGGGAGGATCTCCGTGAAGCCATTCACTGTATT
>CANFNA010000222.1 GCA_947448395.1 Chthoniobacteraceae bacterium | reverse complement strand
TCCGCATCCGAACGCGTCGGGTCATGATGAAACAACACCAACCGCTCCACGCCTGCCTCACCAGCCATCTCAACGGTATCCTCCACGCAAGAATGCCCCCAACCCACACGCTGGGAATACTCCGAATGAGTATACTGCGCATCGTGAATCAAAACGCGCGCCCCAGACACCGTCTCCACAAACCGCTTTCGCAAATGCGCCGCAGTCTCCATCGGCATGTGCGTTGCCTGCCCAGACTCGTTTAATTCATTGTCAGGCACGTAGACAACCGCCCCTGCGCTGGTGTCAAAACGAAAGCCCGAACATTTCCCAGGATGATTTGAGAAAAACGCATGCCCTTTCACCGGCCCGCAATGAAACACCTCCCCCACCTGCTGAACGTTAATCTCCGCTCGCATCTCCGACATCGAAATCGGGAAGTACTCATCATCCATTTGCCCATCCATCACCTTGTGCAAGTCATGGCGAACCCCCGAGTATCCCACCAACCGAATCCGGTTGGAAGGCTGATAAGCCGGACGAAAAAACGGAAAACCCTGAATATGATCCCAGTGCGTGTGAGAAATCAACAAGTGCAAATTCAAAGGCGCTCCCCCGGCCTCCTCAATTAACTTCTCCCCAAGCTCCCGAATTCCACTGCCAGCGTCCAAAACCAACGTCTCCCCATCCGCCTGCAATTCAACGCAGGAAGTATTTCCCCCGTAAAAAATCGTGCTCGGCCCGGGGGTTGGTATCGATCCACGCACCCCCCAAAAACGAACCTTCACTACGCTATCCCCACTCGGCACTGCCTCGGGTTCGTCCAAAATAGCCCCGAGAGGGGCCGATGCTTGAAACCCTGGCGACAAGACCACAGGGATCTGCTTCGGATACAAAGACGAACCCATCCATTCGGCTAAATCCTTGGGATCCAATGAAGCTGCATCGACCACTACCGCCTGCACTTCCGAAGGATCCAATGCGTTCTGCAATTCTAATCGCTCCGAAGCCGCCACCTTCCAACCCTTTTGGAGTAAGGTACCCTCAGTAACAGCCCTCCAACGAGAGTCAGAAGACACTAAAATTGCATTTTTCATGAACGTGGGGCTAGTCGAAGACGACTAACAAAGGGCCGATTAGAGTGCAATACCACGCAAACTTCGTATCTTAGAATCCTAGACACAGAAAGAGAGACGAGACGCCTTGCGCCCAGCCCTCTACGAAGCTAAGAAAAACTATCGCCATGGACAACCTGCGGAGCCCGTATGATCAAGTCGGTGGAATCGTGTATTTTGGACGAATGCTGGACAAAATCCGCCTCCACGAAGCCGGCCTTCTTCCTCCAGACTATATTCCTAACTTAGGCTCCGGCTTCGATGATCGGTGCGTCCGGTTTTTAGATATCGAGTACGATATCCTAGTGAACCGTGTCAAAGAGGGAGGAACAGACGACGACCTGCTTGAGTGGTGTTTCCGCTCTGGCCAAAAACCCACCTCTGAACAAATTGAGGTTTGGAACGAGTACATGCGCAAGCGGGGCTGGAACGACAGTGGCTCCGCACGTCTGACGGAACGCCTTCAAGAAGGAAACTATGGCCCCAAAGCCGACGGTATTCACACCTTCTTCGACTACATCGATCTAGACGAAGGCCGTCTTTAAGAGCAGAGGAACGATACAAACCCTCTGCCTTCCTTTCCCGTTCCCCTGAATCCAAATCCACCCTCCTATTCCCCGCCTTCCTTTTTCCGGACCACCACCATGCCTCAGTTCCGCTATGTCGCTCGTAGTTCTCAGGGGACTCTTTTAGAGGGGATTATCGATTGTTCAGACCGCTCGGCAGCCATCCGCGAGGTGGAAAAAACCAAGGGCTTCCCCGTTAAAATCCTGCCCGTCTCCGGGGCCTCTTCGACTGCATCCACCCAAAGCAATTCTGCATCGAGCTCGGCCTCCGAATCAAAATCGGTGGTGGCGGTTCAATCCATGTCCTATGGGCAACAGCATCTATTCACCGAACAGCTCGCCCTCCTCCTAGGGGCAGGAATGACGCTGGATGAGGCCCTCGGCATCTTGGTGCGCCGGATGAAGCACCCAAAGCTTCACGGCCTTTCCAAGGGATTGCACATGGCTCTGGTCGAAGGACGCAGCCTCTCACAGGCCCTCCGTGACTACCCAAAAATATTCTCTCCGTTGTATGTCAACATGGTCGCCGCCGGCGAAGCCTCGGGAACGCTGAGCGACATCCTCAAGCGTTTGGTTACCTACCTCTCGGAGGTCAAACAGCTCAGAGATCGGGTCCAGCAGGCCCTCGTTTATCCCGCCCTGCTCGTCGTGGTAGGCGCCATCATGGTCACGGTGTTCATGACCGTCATGGTGCCAAAGCTGATGCGATTCTTCACCGACACCAGTCAAGAACTCCCCTTTGCAACCAGGCTCCTGATGGATGTCCACAGCGCAATTGTTCATTACTGGTGGACTCTCATTCCCATTGGATTCGGCATCACCTTCGCCTTCCGTGCATGGACCGCATCTTCCGCTGGCAGACAGCAGTGGGATTCCCTCCAGTGGCGCATTCCTGGCTATGGCAGTATCATCAAACACCGTTACTATGCCCAGTTCGCCAGAACCTTGGGCACGCTCGTTCTCAATGGCGTCACCCTCCTCCGAGCTCTCGAATTGATCGAGGACATCGCAGGCAATGCCTACGTCCGAGAGAAAATGAAACTCGTCCAACAATCCGTCGTCGACGGAATGGCCCTCTCAAATGCCTTGGGACAACAGGGAATCTTCCCGGAACTTTTTTTAGACATGCTCGCCGTCGGTGAACAATCCGGTCGCCTCGCCGAAACCCTCACCAATATCGCCGACGTCTATGATCGAGAACTCGATAAACAAGTCAGTCTCATCTCCACCCTCATCCCTCCTTTGGTCATGGTCGGAATTGCCGTGGTCGTCGGATTCGTTGTTTTCGGCATTCTAAGCGCAGTCTTCTCTATGACTAAAGGACTCCGCCCCGGCTCTGTGTAAAACCGCATAAAAAGAACGTTTGCGCTCTGTCCACATTCCGCTCTCTTCGCTAGCGTCTTCTACCCATCATCCCCCTCATGCATCCGCTCAGTCGTTTGCTCAACACCCTCGCCCCAGGAGCCCTAGTGGCCCTTTGCTGCTCCGCACTTCAAGAACCGGCGGCCGCCGATCTCGTTGTGCGCCCCACCCCTTTCTCTCTTGAGGTTCCCACCACAACCCTCCTAGCCGGCCGCCCACTCCCCTCCCTCCCACTCTGGATTGAATCCATCTCTCTCCAGACTCCAGTTCGCGATGCAGCAAATCCCTCCAGAGCTACCACAGTTCGGATTCGACTCCGAAAGCTCTCTTCCCTGATTCAATCCGTGGAATTTCGCGTGCGCCTCCAAGCCGGCCTCGGTGGCCAAGCCAGCCTCGCCGCTTGGACGGAGTCAGGCGTCCCTCACTTCCGCTCCGAAGCTTTCGGCTCCCCAGCCTCCGCAGTGACCGAAGTCATCCGCGTGCCCGCCCTCGGGGTGGATTACGTTGACCTGACCCTGCCCGGTCGGGGCGACCGCTTGAGCGGCCTTTTCATGACGGCCCTAAAAAACGGCACCGTTCTCCATCCGATCGACTTTCCTCCCAATCCCGTTGCCGATGCTTTCGCGAGTAACTCGGGCACGACCGAAGATCCCTCGCGCGATTATCTTCTTCTCGGACGCGTCGCAGCTATGCTCGATGCCGGTCCTTTCACCGTTGAAGAGGGCACCCCCACCGCAATTGACTTCGAGCTCTCCAAAAAGCCTTCGATGGCGCTGCTGACCTACGAAATTCGCAACGTCCTTGCCAGCGAACCCCCTATCACGGCGTTGAATGAAGCGCCGCTCCCTGTCGGCTCGATTCACTTCCCTGACCTTGCTGATCCCGCTTGGATTGTTCGCCGCGAGGTTGGCCTACCCGAGTCGACGCTCCAATACTCAGGTTGGATCAAGGTCCAGCAGCTCCTGCCAGCATCGTCGCTTGTCCAAGGAATCAACCGTATCTCTCTGGAACAACCCCGCTTTGGAGGGGCCGTGGAAATCAGAAATCTGGAACTCCAGATCCGAAATATCAAATAGTCCTCCCCTTCATCGGTGTGCTTTCCCGCCCATCCATCCTTCGCTTCCTGTTTCCCTATTTTATGAAGAAATCCG
>CANFNA010000221.1 GCA_947448395.1 Chthoniobacteraceae bacterium | reverse complement strand
GCTGATGGCGATCCTTTTCTGCGTACTTCACCACCTTATCTTCGATGGAAGGACAATACCGGGGTCCGACTCCCTCGATGCGGCCGGCGTACAGCGGAGATAAATGGAGATTTTCTCGGATAATCGCGTGGGTCTCGAGGTTTGTGTAAGTGCTCCAGCAGGGCATTTGTTCCACGTGGAACTCGCCGTCTTCCCAACGATTGAGCGTAAAAATATCGTCCCTTCCTCCCCGAATACGTTCCGGAACGTGAGAGAACGGTTGGGCTTTTTCGTCCCCTGGCTGCAGTTCGCACTTTGAAAAATCAATCGTCCGCCCATTTAGACGACAAGGTGTTCCGGTCTTGAATCTGCCCACCTCAAATCCCAAATCCCTAAGGCTGTCGCTCAGAGTCGAAAAGCTATCCCCCAAACGGCCGCCGGCGGTGTTCTGAAGCCCTACATGCAGCAAGCCCCGCATGAAAGTGCCTGTCGTTACAACCACTGAGCGGCTCAAAATCCGCATTCCAAGACTCGTTTCCACCCCGCAGGCACCGTTGTCGTCCCGAAGAATTCGGACGGCATTCCCCTGCCGAATGGTCAGATTTTCGGTGTCTTCCAAAACGACTTTTGCGCGGAACTGGTAAGCCTTCTTGTCGCATTGCGCCCTTGGCGACCGCACGCTCGGCCCCTTCTTGGCGTTCAACATCCGAAACTGAATCCCAGTCGCGTCCGTGTTCAATCCCATGAATCCACCCAGAGCGTCGATCTCCCTCACAATCTGGCCCTTCGCTTGTCCACCAATCGCAGGATTGCAGGACATCTGCCCAATAGAGTCCAGATTCTGCGTCAACAAAAGGGTCTGCGCCCCTAGCCGAGCAGCTGATAGAGCCGCCTCAATCCCTGCATGGCCCGCCCCCAAAACCAAAACCTCGTAACGCTTAGGGTCGGTGTACATGGGCTGGAGAGGCTGAGGCGGAAAAGTCTGACAGTAGACAGATGGTTTGCCTCGGCCCGAGATTGGGGCACGCTGGAAACCGTAAGGCAACTAAAGAAGGAGGACGACCTATTTTACTGCCGCCCAGACGCGGTGCACATCGTCATGATCGTCTAGGGTTTGAAGAAATTCACCTACCTCGGCCATCTGCTCTGCCGAGAGCGACGGAAAGTTCTTTGGCAGGTACCCAAGTTCAGCCGTCACAATCGTCCAGCCGTTGGCGCTCAACCACTTAGATACGGAGTGAAGATCCGTTCGCTCCGTGATGAAGCGCACCCCCACGCGGTCATGCGGAATGTCGTCGTTTTGCTCGTGAGAAAGAGGCTCGAAATTCTGCGCTCCAGCCTCGATGGCCGCCGCCTCGGAATCGACGCCGGCGTCAGCATGATGCGCCTCCACGAGCCCCACGTAATCGAACAGGAACTTATTACTTCCGGGCGCTCCGAGTAGACCTTTCTTGAACAACACCCTCAATTCAGGCGCGGTCCGGTTGTTGTTGTCCGTGAGTACTTCCACGATCACCGGAACCTTGTGGGGAGCGTAGCCCTCGAAAGTCACTTCCTCCATCACCAGCTTTTCGTCCCCGATGCCAGCGCCCTTCTTGATGGCGCGCTCGATAACATCGCGTGAAACAGACTCTTTACGGGCCTTTTCGATCGCCGCGAAGAGGCGCGCATTCCCAGCTGGATCGGCGCCTCCCATTTTGGCGGCTACCGAAATTTCTTTGACGAGCTTCCCTGTGGAGGCGGATTTTCTTTTTGCATTGATCTCGCGCTTGGCGAGAAGCCATTGGCGTCCCATAAGGCACGCTCTTACCAAGCTCTGGCGCAGGTTCAAGGGAAACATGCGATTGCCAACGCCTCTCCTTTACTTTCTAGGAGCAGGGATGAACGTCCAAACCGCTCGTTTTCAGGTTTCCACCCGAGGCAAAGGCACTACCGAAATAACACACGAAGTTGCAGCCATACTCCGTGCGACTGCCATCCAAAACGGAACAGTCACCGTTTTTATCCAGCATACCAGCGCCAGCTTGATCCTTTACGAAAATGCCGACCCGTCTGCGCGCACCGACCTCCATGCCTTCTTTGAACGTCTCGTCCCGGAAAATACGGATTATTTCGTGCACACCGACGAAGGCCCGGACGATATGCCCTCCCACTTGCGCATGGTCCTGACCCGCTCTAGTGAGGTGATCCCCGTTGTCCAAGGACGCATGCAACTAGGAACGTGGCAGGGGATCTTCCTCTTTGAGCATCGGCTGGCGCCCCATCAGCGCTCCGTCGTCGTAACGGTGATGGGGGTTTAGGAATTTCCCTACCTGCAAACCGTCTCCCTAACCGCTCTCGGGCTTTGCTCACCGCACCTCAACCTTCTATCCTTTCAAGCATGCACACCAACGAGATGCGATTGGATCCGCTCACCGACGAATGGACGGTTTTTTCCGAAGTGCGCTCCCATCTTCCTACCGTAGGATCTGTTCATAGTCAGACCGCGCAAAGTACCGCCACCAATCCTTTCCTCGCCGGTCGCGAGCAATACGCGCCACATGCCTTGCACGAGGCTGGAACCTCCTGCCAATGGAGGGTCCGCGTGGTTCCCAATCGAGCTCCTTTGCTCCGCGTTGAAGGCGATGCAACCCGTCAGCCTGCGGGATTCTATGATCGCATGAATGGCGTTGGCGCTCATGAGGTGATCATCGAAACGCCGGACAGTCGTGCTTTTGAGGCCCTCGATTTGGAACATATCGAGGACGTTCTTAGAGCCTGGAAATTGAGGATGGCCGATCTCATGCAGGATGTCCGAATGCGCACCTTCACCATCGTTAAATCCGTTGGGCGTGCGGCTGGAGCCTTGATCCCACACGCCTTGAGTCAGCTAGTGGTCATGGCCGTAATTCCAAACCGCCTAAAACGCAAACTCGATGCGGCTCGTCGCTTTTATGAACAAAAAAAACGCGCCATCTTTCAGGATATCCTCAGCGAGGAAGTCCGGTCAGCCGACCGCATTGTTTATGAAAATCACGGCTTCATGGTCTTCTGCCCCTACGCCTCCCGCGCGCCTTTTGAACTCGCGGTCTATCCAAAACGCCAGTGTCCTGATTTCCATGCGATACACTCGGATGAAATCGCACAACTCGCCGATGCTTTGCGCATCGCGCTAATCAAACTCAGCGGCGCGCTCGATCATCCGCCTTATCAGTTGATTCTCATCACCGCTCCCACGCGAACCGCTCGCCATGACCAGTGGGTGTCCATTGAACAAGATTTCCGCTGGCATATCGAAATTCTGCCACGACTTTACCCATCTCATCCGTTCGAGCTCGCCACCGGCTCTTGGGTAAACTCTGTGTGGCCCGAAACCGCCGCGGAATATCTGCGAAATATTCCAGCAAACACGTAACAGACCTCTAGTCTATTCAGCAGCCAACCACCCCTGATTTTGCAACGCCGCCAACTCCCTATCTTCGAACTCGAAGACCGTATTGTCAGTACTCTCAAGGTCCATTCCCGCGTCGTTCTCGAAGCGCCTACAGGCTCAGGAAAGTCGACCCAAATTCCCCAGATCCTCCTTGATCATGGATTTGCCGCAGACGGCGAAATCGTCATTCTCCAACCGCGTCGACTCCCGGCTCGAATGCTCGCTGCGCGCGTGGCCTCCGAACGAGGCTCCGCGTTAGGTCAGGAAGTCGGTTACCAAATCCGCCTCGATCGGGTCGTCTCCAAAGCCACGAAAATCCGCTATGTCACCGAGGGCATCTTGCTTCGACAAATGCTCGCAGACCCTCTCCTGCAGGGCATAGCGGCCATCTGCTTCGATGAGTTTCACGAAAGACATCTCTACGGAGACATCACCCTAGCGCGCGCCGTCGAACTCCAGCAGACGCACCGACCGGATCTCAAAATCATTGTGATGTCCGCAACCTTGGACTCCGCTGCGCTCGCGACTTACCTCGCCCCTTGTGAGGTTCTCACTTCACGCGGGCGAACGTTCCCAGTCGATATCCGATACCTTCCAAAGTCCCCGGGCGAGCAGCCGGTTTGGGACTTGGTAGCTTCCGAGTTCGAGCAGATTGCTGCCTGCACCGAAGGCGATGTGCTGGTCTTCTTGTCGGGCGCTTACGAAATTCAGCGCACCATCCAAGTCCTGCGTGAAACCCGTGCGGGCCGCGATTGCATCGTCCTTCCTTTGCACGGAGAACTTCCTCCAAACGAACAAGACGCGGCCG
>CANFNA010000220.1 GCA_947448395.1 Chthoniobacteraceae bacterium | reverse complement strand
GGCGATGGCGTCAAATTGTTGGCTCTTGGCGAGTAAATCAACGGCGAGAGGCAGCTCAAAGGAGCCGGGAACAGAATATTCTGAGATTTGGATCGCCGGGCAGATGATTTTGAGTTCGGCGTTAAAGTGCGAACGCAATCCACTGACCCATGTTTCATTGTAAAGGCTTGAGACGACGGCAACCCGCCATGGGTTGGAACAGGACTCAGGGCGTGAGGGCATGGAACTGGACATGGGATAATCGCATTAAAAGAGCCCCACCTCATTTGGGAAAAGGCGGTCGGTGACCATAGAGTCAGTGATCCATCCGGCAAAGAAGAATTCCGAGATGACGTTCAGCAAAGCGGGCGCTAAACACTGGATTAGATGAATTCAAATGGTGTCATCCTTGGGGGTGGGGCATTGAGGGCGCGATGGCCTATGACTTTCTTTCTGATTGGACTGATTTTACTCTTTGGAAGGGCCTTTCTCTCTGCGGAGGCTCTCGAAAAAGCCCAGTTCCCCCCAGCGGGCTTTCAATTAGCGCTGGCGGATGAGTTTTCTTCGGCTCGGTTGAACCGTGACTTGTGGAGTACTTCCCTTGAGGTATTTGGGCGATGGGGAGACCGTTACCACAACGATAGTTATTTAAATTATCTGAGTGATGATGACGTGCTTATTGGCGGAGGGAGTTTGCAACTGCGATCCGATTATCGTTCGGTCGAGGGTGATAATCCGCCGGGAGTATATGACTACAGTTCTGGGATGGTTTCCTCGAAGGGGCACTACACATTTACCTATGGTTATATCGAGATTCGGGCGCGGTTTCCTGGTGGTAAAGGGGTTTGGCCTGCCTTCTGGCTCATGCCTGAAAAACACCAATGGCCCCCGGAATTTGACATTGCTGAATATTACGCAGGGAGAGGCTTAATGCATCTTGGGCTTTGCCACGGGGATTTTCCCGAAATTAATTGGGATAGCGGGGGAAACTCGGACGTTGATTTCGAGGGAGGATGGAATACCTACGGTCTTCTTTGGAGCCCTGGAAAAGCGCAATGGGTTCAGAATGGTGTGGTCAAGCGAGAGGCGCTGGGCCCTCATGTTCCTTCTATTCCAATGTACGTTATTTTAAGTAACGGGGTGAGCAGTCGGATTGGGCCTTCGGGAGAACCAGATCAAAGTACCGTTTTTCCGAATTTTTTTGAGATCGATTATCTAAGGGTGTGGCAAAAGTCCCCAGCGCTTCTCCCTCCGTTGAGCACGCAAGGTGAGGTTCGTGCAGATCAGAAAACAGGGGCGGCCAACGGATCGCGCTGAAGATTCTGAAAGCCCAAGACGAGTTCCTCAAAGAGTTAGTGGATGGATTGTCGGGTAGGGAATGGGGGTGTTGATCTAGGTGAATATCCAGCGGCAGATCGCGATTGACGCTGCGGCGCCAGCAGCGTCTGCAATCAGACCGGCAGGGAGGGAGTGGCGACCATTGCGGATTCCAACAGCACCGAAGTAAACGGCCAACACGTAAAACGTCGTTTCCGTACTGCCGAAAATGGTGGCTGCTGTTCTTGCGATTAAGGAGTCAGGCCCAAATTGAGTTACTAATTCGGTAAAAAGTCCCGTGGTTGCTCCTCCGCTGAGAGGGCGAATGAGAATCATGGGCAGCAACTCTGAAGGAACGCCTATTGGCGTTAGCACAGGGGATAAAATGCTCGCAAGGATGTGGATGCCGCCGGCTTCTCGGAACATTTTTACAGCGACGAGAATGGCAACCAATGGCGGCAAAATGCGGAGAGCCACTTCCCAGCCTTCTTTTGCTCCGGTGAGGAATTCGTCGTAGACTTTAATTTTTCGAAGGAAAGCGTTTAGGACAAAGAATGCGAGCAAGGAGGGGATGGCTGCGAGCGAGAGGACATTGACGAAGCGAGCGAAGCCAAGTTTTCCCTGCAGGGCGGTCGGTTCTGGGATGGGTGGTGAGGACGGGCCCCGGAAAAGATCTGGCCACATGAGGGCCGCAAGCATGAGGAGGATGGTTGCGGTAAACAGCAAAAGCACAGCCTTTCTGGTTGGTGAAAGCGGGGTGGACGCGGGGGCGTCATGATCCTCCGAAGATGGTGCAGGCTTTGAGGGAAGCTCGGAGGAGGGGTTGTTTGAAGGGGGGGGGCCTTGGAAGAGGCGGAGACGTTGCAGGAATTTGACGGACGAGATTCCGGCGATGGCAGCGATGCAGGTGGCCAGAAAGGCGGAGCCGACGATTGCGGTTGGGGATTTAGATCCTTGGGCAGAGAGAATCGCCACGGCTGTGGCAGGAATTAACTGAATGGAGCTCGTATTGATTGCCAGAAAGGTGCACATTGCGTTCGTGGCCGTACCCGGGTGGGGGTTGAGGGTTTCCAAGTGTCGCATGGCACGAAGGCCTAGGGGGGTGGCGGCATTCCCAAGCCCGAGCATGTTAGCCGCCATATTCATGAGCATGGCTCCCATTGCGGGATGGCCCTCTGGGACATCGGGGAAGAGGCGCCGCAGAAGGGGGTGCATCCAGTTTGCGAGGGTGGCCACGATCCCAGAAAGTTCCGCGAGACGAAGGAATCCGAGCCAGAGGGCCATGAGACCTGCCAGGGGGAGTGCGATGGTCATGACTGCATCCCTAGCAGCTGCAAAAGCTCCTTGGGTGAGGGCATCCAGGCGACCTGTGAACCCAGCGAGTAGCACGGAGAAAACGACCAATCCGAACCAAATGACGTTCAGCATGGAATTCAGATGCCCGAGAATAGATGGCTAGGAAAGGCTCAAAAGGGGAGTGGGACCTCGGGCTTTCCCTAACTCAAGCCCGTTTGACTCTACCAATGGAGGAGTTAAGATTACGCTATGTTAGCGATTTCGGCTGCGGCGGTTCCTCATCTAGAAGCTCTTTTAAAAGAGGGTGCTTGCGAAGCGGAGCGCGGGTTTAGGGTTTATGTAGAAAAAGGGGGATGCGCCGGTCTGCAGTATGGAATGAAAGTAGACTCACGACAGGAGGGCGATGCGATTTCAGAAAGAGGGGGGGCAAGGGTATTTGTGGACGCGCAAAGTGCGGTGTATTTGCAGGGGGCAGAATTGGACTATTGCGATGATTTAACGGGGACAGGTTTTCGTATTGTGAATCCGAACGCGGCGAGAAGTTGCGGTTGCGGAACGTCGTTTGAATCCGGGATCGAGGAGGCTCGGAGCCGGGAAATCGGGAGCGTATAGACGTCATGTCGCTTGGAGCCTCCAACGCTAGTCCCAGCGGAGTCGGTTCAGGACGGGACAACCTGTTCTGGTGGACGGTGTTTTTGCTGACTCTCGCCGGGGTTGGGATAGCGTGCTGGGTGGGAAGCTTTTACGTGTTTGGGCATCCGGAAAAACCTTGGCCCTATCGGTTTCTTGCCCGCTTGGGTAAGCTGCCGCCGCCCGTTCGGTTCTTAGTGACGAAGGCGCCTCCTGGGGAGCTCTTGGGGGCACAGAAAGTTTTTGAGCAATACAGCAAATTCACTTCGCTCCAACTCGAGCATGAGAACGAACTTCTGCTGCGGAATTATATTAAGAATTATGCCGAAGCGAAACGCCTCGTGCCGTACTTGACCGGGACTTACACCATTTTGAAGGCCTATGAACTTCAGGATTCTGACCTCATTAACTCAGGGGTTGTGGCGTTGGCTCAGTCCGATGATTTTCCGCAATTGTTGGCAGAGTTGATCTATCCCACGGAGCATCAAAATGTCGCGGAACTGATTCAAATGTTTCGTCCGGGACTGGGTGTGAAGCTGGAGAAAACCTTGGATTTATCCGCGATTCTTCATGTTGGACACGCCTTGGATGGGCGCCTGCAAGTGACAACAATGCCGTTGCTGTATGGGAGCTACGCGGTAAAAAATGGATCTGGAAGTTTTTCATTGGAGCCTCCAGCAACCATTAAAGTAGCCGCCGGATTTCCTCTGGTGCGTGGTGAAGAGGTTCGCTCTGTTCTCTATGAACAGAGCGAATTGCGTAGGCGTAGGCTCGCTTCAAAGCAGCCGCTGGGTCCCGAATCCGGTTCAGGTCCTCAACTTGTTCGAAAGGATTTTGAGGCGAATTCAAGTGAGCTGGCTTCCAGTCCAAACACTGCTGCAGTCCCAAGCGCCATAGTTTTATCTGCACCTGCACCGGGGGCTTCGGAGCCTCAAGCCGCAGTTGTTCAAAATGGCTCTTCTGGAGGCGTTCCGGTCGCAAGTGTCTCCAGTGCAGAGTC
>CANFNA010000219.1 GCA_947448395.1 Chthoniobacteraceae bacterium | reverse complement strand
GAAAGCGATCTGGATCCTTCTCTTTCTTGCTCCCATTTTCGCACTCGCTAAAGATCGCGGGCCTTGGATGCCTCGCCCTGAGGATCAAACTCAAATGTGGTGGGCAGAGGGTTTCCCAGTCCACAACCCATCCGCCCCTTAAACCAGGATCGGCCAAACCGGAAACTACGCATTCGCTCTGAACACAGAAACCATACAGATCCCGCATTTTGGTTTGGTGTCCGGAATAAATGCCGACTGGCGCCAGTTACCACCTGCCAAACTAGCGCTAGACCTTTCAGTGGATGGAAAAGAGTACCACTGCACCGAGGGAGGAAAGTGGACCCGGTTTTCTGGATGGAATTCTGGGCATTTGTTCCTGCCGATTATCAGCCAACAGAAAAAGCGCCCACTTATCTGCTGAGCCTCAATTCGAATGAACACGCGGAGGGCAATGTCTCGCTAATCGTGGTGCGTGAAAGCATTCGCGTACACATGAACATCGGTGGCGGGCCTTCCAATTTGGCAATGCTAACGAACGGAAAAGAGCCCCTGAATCTCGAGAACTGGAACCATTTCGCCATCACCTATGACGGAGAAACATTGAAACTCTATCTCAATGGCCAACTCGCGGCAGACACTCACGTGGGCCGAAAGCGAGTGGCAGGAAAAGGCGGACTCGCCTTCGGACGCCGACAGGACAATTCGGGCGATGGCTCACACTTTCGAGGCGTTGTATATGAGATCCGAATTTATGATCGGAGCCTGAGCTTGTGAGATTTACGCCGTCGGCGGCGTCATCCAGAGGCTGAATCGCCAACTTTGAAACCGGTCGCGGAATGGAACTTTGATCCGAACGGGAAGCCTTCGATGACCAGACCGAGGCGGGAGTGGAAACAAGCAGCCATGGAGATCCGCTTCACGACATCGAAGGGGAACCTTCAAAAACGTCTCGAGATTCCAGCGCAACAAACCAGTGCAGAGCGGCCATGGTACAGTGCATCCCTCGCGATTGACCCGATCACATTCAGTCTGATCGAAACCCCTTCCGTGAAAGTTTCAGCATCCGAGTCCTCGCGTTTTTCTTTCTTCCAAGCCAGCGCCGATACCTATGCCTCCTCGAGGGAGCATAAAATGGCGACCGGAAACGAGACTGGCCTGCTCAAAGAATGGGAGACTCAGTGGGGTCAAAATGCGATTTGCCAACCCCCAACGGAATGGAGTGGGCTAATTCCTTGGGCGTCTATACACGAATCGAGTCCAAAGGAAACGAGCAACGCAGGCGCTCAAGCTAGTCGCGCGCTGGTTCTTCGTAGTTGGAAAGCACGACTTGGGGGCAAAGAGGCAGCACCCTGGATTTCCGAGCGAGGTGTTACTTTAGGGGGAAGTCAGTTCTCGAACCTCAACCTGACTCCACCGCCCTCTTTGAATAGGCTCGAACCCGGAGACTTTCTCGAAGCCACGCTCGAATACATCGTGTTACCCCAATTTGCCGCCGATTACTACGGCTCAAACCAATCGCTGCGAAATGCATTGGAGAAAGACGAAAACACTTGGCGAATGGCTCACAGAGAAGCGCACGAAACCGACCGGCACGTGCACGTTCAACAAGGAACCCTTCTGCGACTCCACCCAACCATCACCATTTACAGTCCGGATGGGAGCGCAGATTTTACGCTGAAGGGCGGTCTCGGATATGTTCCAGTGACCTTCACAGGACTCCCCTCTTCCACAGGTCGCGTTCTTCTAGTGGACAATCAACCGTTGCAGCAAACAGTCCACGGAAATGATTTCTGGCAAACCGATTTTGATCCAAACTCCAAAACTTGGAGCCAGACATTCAACATCCCGATCAACGACCGCGGCACACATGCCATCCGGCTTTTGCCGCTCCAGAAAATAAGCCGTGAAAACTTTCCACGCAACTGAATCGGGGAGACACCCACCTAAAGCCCCCTCGCCCCAAGACCGTTTGGACTCGAGAGCCCACATGAGAACAGAGTTACTGCGCCGCCTCAGGCTTTGATCCTTACATTTCTCTCGCCCACTCGGGCCTTTCTTTTAGGTGAAAGAGCATTTCGCCTGCTTTGGGAACGTAAAGAATCCCTTCGTCCTCGCGGCCTTTGAAATCCTCCACCCGGATCGTTTTCGGGTCTCGGTAGCCGAGGTTGATTTTCCGACACACCGATTCCGGTATTCCCGTTGCCAATGTGACTTGGACACGACATTTCTCGACCCCATTCTCAAACGTCCCGATGCCCCGAACGTGAGTCGAATGCGCTATAACACCCCACGGATAGTCCTTGAAGCGGTCCCATTGTTTCAAAAAGTAATCCCGACAATGGTACCCGATCTCTTCAATGAGTTTTCCGTGCGTTAGGGATATCTCATGAATGTGAGGCGCATAAATAATAAGCTCCCCACCGTCCGCAACGACGGGCTCCAGCTTGTACATACACTTCCCGCCTACCCAAAGCTCGTCATACATCGGTGGCGCACAAGATAACACCGTGTGAAATGGCTTCGCCTTGGTTTCGATGTGTAACTTTCTCGACAGTTCGCTCGCCCCATCCCAAGCCGACTCAGGGCTTCCGCAGAAAAGCCCAGCAAGGTGTCCGTGATCAACCACCATGGCTAAGCAAGTTTTGGGAACCGGAACTAAGGCGCCCGCCCGATCCACCACTTTCCGCACAGGCGTCCATTTGTTACCAATAATCATGGGGTTGGTCACGACCGCACCAAGCCAATGAAAGAAATTCAAAATGTCCGGTCCACCCACCCCAGGGAAGAGATACTTATTTCCCCCTGAGAACCCAACAACCTCATGCGGAAACACTGGCCCGCAAATCAAAATATGATCGTATTCCAACACCAGAGCATTGATCTCGACCGGAACATCCATCGCAAATAGTCCGCCGCTTAATTCGCTAATCGCCTCCTTCGAAATTACCCCGATTTTTTTCAACGCTGCAGGATTATCCCACTCATGGTTGAAAAATTTTACGTCAGCGTACTCCCCGCGCCTTTGATCCAAATTAATATCGAGACGATGACAAATCGCCTCTTCACTCATGGGTTGATGCGTTCCTAATGCAACCATGATGTCCAAACAGCGCACCGTTCCTGCCAGATGCGCATGTAGTTTTTGAAACATCAATCCGACCGGACAAGTCCGAGTCGCATCTGGAATAATCAATAACACACGCCGATTCCGGAATTGATCCAGCGGAAGTCCTTGAGAGATGAGATCATCAATTTCGCCATACCCCAATCCAGAGGAAGAGGTGGCAATTTTTGAAAGCGGCGCGGGGAGAATCACAACGCTAACTGGTTTTAGTGTTTTGCCAGATATGCAGCCACTCCCTTGGAGTCGGCCTTCATGCCCTCCTTACCCGCCGACCAATTTGCAGGACAGACTTCGCCGTTTTTCTCGAAAAACTGCAAAGCATCCAGAATACGCAGCGCTTCGTCGACGCTCCTCCCCAAAGGCAGATCATTCACCAACTGATGCCGAACTACGCCATCCTTATCGATTAGAAATAACCCGCGGTAAGCAATCATCTCACTCGTCGCTGTCAGATGACCATCTTCGTCCACGCCGAACTCTCCATTAAGAACGTCGTAAGCGGCAGAAATCGTCTTATTGGAATCCGCCAGAAGCGGATACTTTACCCCCTGAATTCCGCCCTGGTTTTTTGGCAACTGCAGCCAAGCCCAGTGCGATTGTTCCGTATCCGTGGAGACACCTAGAACCGCAGCGTTCCGCTTTTCAAAGTCGGCTAGGCGCTCTTGAAAGGCATGCAATTCGGTAGGACAAACGAATGTAAAATCTTTCGGGTAGAAAAAGAGAACGACGTACTTCTTGTCTCGGAACTGATCCAAGCTGAAGCCATTCACAATTTCATTCCCATTCACCACAGCGGCTGTGCTGAAGAATGGAGCGGTTTTTCCTACAAGTACGGACATGTTTTTATGGGTTAGAGATTAGGGTTTTTTTGGATGTTCTGAGGAAATTCATTCGGAAAACTACCAAGAATCCAAAGCCATTTGAAATGCATCAGGACACTAGGAAGTTGCTTCCACAACTAATTGGCAAGCACGTCGTCCAGGGCTGTTAAAAGCGCATTCACCGTCTCAAGCGTTTCATCTCCCATATTCGAGAGACGGAAGGTCTTTCCCTTCAGCTTGCCGTAACCGCCGTCGATCAGAATTCCATGCCTCTCCTTTAGCTTCGACACCATGGCAGCTACATCCACTCCCCTGCTGTTT
>CANFNA010000218.1 GCA_947448395.1 Chthoniobacteraceae bacterium | reverse complement strand
TTCCTTCCATCCCCACTGGCTGGCGAACGCCTGAGTCTTAGCGAAATCCCGGCCACAAACGACAGCCAACTCAGGAAGCAGTTTCGGATCAAAAAATGTTTGAACCTGACGCCACGCATTGGAATGAGCGCGGCCCATAAACTGGGTCCCGATCAGAGCAACTCGGAGTTGCGCTTTGGCATGCATTTTTCTCATGGCTTTACGGCGCTAATTCGTAGGACTTGGTAATGACTGAAACTTGGGACTCGAAGAGTGAGGCCATCCTCTCGCACGGATATTTCAGCCGCATCTAGAGGTTGCCGCAGTGTATTGCTGTTTGCGCTCTCGTCGTACTGGATCGATTCGACTATAAAGTGCTCAGAATTCGTTATTTCCGGCACTTGCACGGTAACGGTGAAGTCGGCTCGATTCACAGGCGTGAGGCGATCAGTACTCAGATCGTGGTTGTAGTTCACAAAGTCGATTGTGAATTCACCAGGGGTCGTTCTACTCTGATTTGCATAGATGCCGATATGCTCTGGAGCGTTGGCGGCAAGGATTACGGGACGGTGATCACTAGCCTTAGAGAGCGCCTCTTGGAGCTGTTTCGAAGCGGCGGCGTCCTCATGGTAGGCGAGACCCGGCTTTGCTTTGACCAGAGTAACGTGGCTGGGGAAATGCTCGGCGAGGGATGCAACAGGGTCGTCAGTCCGAGGCATGAGCAGCCCATTGGGCCCGCTGAAGGTGCCGGTTTCCCCCGTGATGAGGAGTTTTCCGCCCTGCTTCAGGTACTGTTCGAGCACACCAATCTGCTCTGCGGTTAGCACAAGGACCGAGGGAAGGATCACCAGCTTGAAACTGACAAGATCCTTGAGGGTGACATCGTCGAAAGGAACTACATCCCACTGCGGGAAGCTTTGTGAAGATGCGAGAAACTGCGCCCAACCCAGAAATTCGGAAGCGTGGCGCTTTGTCACTGCTTGGTTCCATGCCCACGGCGGTTGGGCGGCGATCTGACTCCATGAGCTTGAGGCAAGGCCGATGTCGGCAAGGTAATCACGCTTCGAGATGACGGGTGCAACGTGGTTTATGAAGGTGTGGAGACTTCCTGCGGAATAGATCGATCCGGGCGAGTAACCGCCGTCAAACGTTAGTGAGAAGGCTGGTATGCCACGATTCGCGATAAGGTCGAAGTAGATCACTTTGTGCAGCGTCTCATACTGGCGTTCTGAAAACCCAGCGCCGCTCCAACCACTGTATTGCGGCTCCACATAAGGGTCCACGATAGCATGGCCCGTGACCCCGATTTTAGCCGCCATCCTCGGGCCAACGCCCAGCCGAGCCCGCGGATAGTAGCCAAGAGGCTTCACAAAAGCCGTGAAGGTCTTGAATACAGGCCACTCAAAGTTGGCCATGTCGACGCAATCGCGCTGAAGAAAAAGAGCGCTGAGCATGGGAATGACGTTTGCCACCATCGGAATGTCACGACCGAGCTCGCGCGCTGTTTGCTTATTAAGACTGTACACCTCCTTCATGCTCGCCAGTTTTCCTTCAACAGCCGCAATTTGGAACGCCCGCCAAACCTTGTTGGAAAGCCAACGGCTGTCTGCTGCACAGCGCCAAAGAGGCTGGTCGCCTGGGCCTTGGTACTCTGAACGCCACGGCGGATTCAACAGATAACCCTGCACGTCAAAGGCTTCGATCTTGGATTTATCAAACCCGAACTCGAGGCAGTCTGCATCGCTAAAGCAGCGTTTCGCAAACTCGCGGAACGCGGCAGTGTGAATGTCGGCCTTCGCGTCCATTGCAGTGGGAGAACGCAGGTCCCAGTCGTCATAGTGGATCATGTCTGGGGCGAGTGTCTCCATCACGCGCCGGCCCTTTGCCGCCTGGTAATGCGCGAACTGCGAGTCGTACAGCATGGAACTCGTAGACGAAACAAGCCAACTACCATCAGGACATTGCGTGGTGATTTCTCTGAGACGGAGTGCTTCAGCTATTTCTGCGGGGATGTCGGCGCAGAGATGATCACCCTCGTCGGACTGGGATCGTTTGCCAATGAGAGCCGAAGCAGAGCGTGTGCGCCAAAAGTCGGCCTCAATTGTGATAACGCTACCATCGAGCGGGTCAGTGAATGCGGGCATGCCGAAGTCCTTTGCCGTCGGAAGAGGTTTACCGAGACTCGTCTTGAGCAAAGGCGACTGCATAAACGCCCAGTCGCTCAGCCAGATTGTGCGGCCATTCGGTTTGATCAGGCTTTCGATGTAACCGCGGCGTTGTGGATTATTGAGGTTAGCGAGCAGAGGCGATGTGAATAGTATCCGTCCGTCCTCGGAGACACGGGCGAGGACTTTTTTGGCACTGCTGCCTTCAATGTAGACGATGCGTTTAGTCCCTGGATGGTTTGCAAAGGACTGCTCGTGCGAGAGCATCCATGACGAATCGCGCGCGAGGTCGGCCTGCCACGGCCCATGGTAGCCAACGGCACCGAGGCTGGCAGCTGTGGTGTGGAGCATGTTGAAATTTGGAACCACGAAGTTCCCGTGGCCGTCGAACGACATGGAAAACATGCGGTGCCACCATAGATCGATCGAGGCCGATGTCTGTGCAACCGTAAGACCATCAGCAGCTCGTAGGGTTCCCGATATAAAAACCAGGAAACTTACGCATATCTGGAGGAACAGCAGTTGCATGGCGGATGGCGGCTTCCCGATTGTCTGGTGATGCGGCATCCGGAGTTGTTTCGGATTACAACTGGGACTTCACCGCATTTAGGCTTTCGGGCAGCTGGTGTGCAGCACTCGGGCTTTCGTCTTCGATAATGAAATACCTCACACCCTTTACCTTAGCGGCAGAGAGTACCCCGGGAATGTTCACGCGGCCCGAAGCGAGACGCACCATGTGTGAGCGCGCAGATTTTGGATTGCGCACTTCAACGTTGGCGTCCTTGGCAAGGTCTTTGAGATGAAGCGAGCAAATGCGCGAGCCGTGCTGCTCGATAACCGCCGTGGGATTGGCACCGCCCCATGCCACCCAAAAAACGTCGAGCTGAAACGAAACCAATTCCGGATCTGTGGCGCCGACCAGTACGTCATAAAACGTCTCCCCAGGTTTGCCGGCGGAATCAGCCGGCATGAAGTCTAGGGCATGGTTGTGGTAGGCGAATTTGAGTCCGGCAGTCTTGAGCGCGTAGCCATAGCGATTGAATATAGCGGCGCCTTTAAGCACCTGTTCGCGGTCGAGTTCGCCCTTGTGGGGCAAAATTGGACACACGACCTGCGCCGCCCCAAGTGCCTTCGCGTCAACGATCACCTTTTCCATGCCCTTTTCCAGATCCTCAGGCCGCACATGATGGCTCGAGCAAGTCATGCCCCTTGCATCTAATAACGAGCGCAACTCCGCCGAAGGCATCTTGGTAAACACGCTGGTCTCGATATCTGTAAAACCCTGCACCTTGAGACGATCCAGCGTTCCTGGAGTGTCTCGGTCAAAATCCTCTTGGAGGCTATACATTTGAAGCCCAACCGAGTGAGAGGACTCATCTCCTGCAATCGCTTTTCCGAGCGCCCCAGCGAAGAGAGCGATGATGACTTCAAACAGAAAATAGGATCGGATTTTCATGAGAGTTACCGGCGTGAAATGGGGAGTTAGTTTAGGGATGGCAAATGTTGTAATTTTGATTCCAGCTTGCTCGCTAGTGCGCTGAGTCTGGAGGTTCCACGGTCTTCACAAGACTGACGAACACGCGCATCCTTGAATGATACGACCCTTCTCTACCGAAACTTTTAGCGACAGAAAACAGGTCAAATGCGCCATGCATCGCACTTCATCACCTGAGCGGACTGGGCGATCATGCAATCAGCTCCTTGATAACCGTGCCGCCAAATTGGCTGAGCTGCTTGAAACGGCCGGCGTGGTAAAAGGTGAGTTTGTTGTCGTCGAGGCCAAGGAGGCGCAGGAGGGTGACGTGGAGATCGCGCACGTGGGCTTTGCCTTCGACGGCTGCCATGCCGAGTTCGTCGGTGGCACCGATGGTATGGCCGGCATTACAGCCGCCACCGGCTAGCCAGACGGTCATAGCGTTTGGATTATGATCACGACCATACGCAGTGCCTCCACGCACGCCGTTATCGGGGGTGCGTCCGAATTCACCGCACCAGACGATGAGCGTGCTCTCCAAGAGGCCGCGCTGCTTGAGGTCAGTGATGAGGGCGGCGATGGGCTGGTCTACGCCCCGCACGAGGTTGCCGTGGGCGCGCTCGATATAGTCATGACTGTCCCATGAGCCGTTGTAGAGCTGCACGAAGCGCACGCC
>CANFNA010000217.1 GCA_947448395.1 Chthoniobacteraceae bacterium | reverse complement strand
GTGGGAGGACGCCCCCGGCCCTCTCGCTTCAAAATTCCGATGACCGCTGACTGTGAGAGAGTCTTGGGTCGATATGCTTCACTTCCAGATTTCCCGATCTAGAGAGCGGTAACCGATGGCCTCCTGCAGGTGGTTGGGCGCGATGTTCTCCGCTTCCTCCAAGTCGGCGATAGTTCGCGCCACCTTGAGAATCCGATCGTACGCGCGCGCGCTGAGGTGAAAGGACTGCACCGCGTTCTGAAGCAGATGTGCACTCTCCGTATCTAAAGCGCAGTGGGCGCGGATTTGACGGGGAGCCATTCTGGCATTGGAACGTGGACGACCATCAAAGCGTTGTTGCTGAATCTCCCGGGCTCTGAGAACGCGATCGCGAATATGACTCGAAGCTTCCCCTTGGGCCCCGCCCGAAAGTTCCGAGTAAGTGACCGAGGGGACATCAAGTTGGAGGTCGATCCGATCGAGCAATGGCCCGGAAATGCGTTGGCGGTAACGTTGGATCTGGGCAGGGGAGCAGCGGCAGGTTTTTTTGCGGTCGCCAAGGAATCCGCAAGGACAAGGGTTGAGGGCCGCCACCAGCATGAAGTCGGCAGGAAATGTCAGGCTGCCGGAGGCACGGGCAATGGTAATGGATCGGTCCTCGAGCGGTTGCCTGAGTGTTTCGAGGGTGGAGCGGCGGAACTCGGGAAGTTCGTCCAGAAACAGGACACCATTGTGCGCGAGACTGACTTCACCGGGGGTGGGCGTGCTTGACCCACCCAGAAGGCCCGCGTCGGAAATGGTGTGATGGGGCGAGCGAAATGGACGTTGGGAAACGATTGGAGGCGTTTTGCCGGCAAGGAGTCCGCAAGTGCTGTGGATTTTGGAGGTTTCAATGGCCTCCTCCATCGACATCGGCGGCATTAACGAGGGGATGCGTTTGGCTAGCATCGATTTACCAGAGCCTGGGGAGCCGAGCATGAGAAGATTATGTCCTCCGCTCACAGCAACCTCGATAGCGCGTTTGGCAAGGTGCTGGCCGCGTACTTCTGAGAAATCGTCTGCTCCGATCGTGGAGGTTCCTTGGAGCAATCGGTTACAGTCGCAGCGGGTCGAAGTGAGAACGAGTTCTCCTTGAAGAAAGGAAACGGTCTCCCCCAAACTTCGCACACCAAAGACTTGGAGTCCCTCCACTAAAGCCGCCTCTTCGGCATTTGCGGCAGGAAGCAGGAGAGCGGTTCGGCCACTTTTCTTTGCTGCGAGCGCGATTGGAAGTGCCCCTCGGATGGGGCGTACGGCGCCATCAAGCGCAAGTTCTCCGACCACACAAAAGTCTGCGAGCTGAGGAAGAGGGGTTTCTTCACAAGCGCCAATGAGTCCGAGGGCGATGGGGAGGTCAAAAGAGGGGCCTTCCTTACGAAGATCAGCGGGAGCCAAGTTGATGGTGGTGCGGCCGCGCGGCCACTGAAAGGCGCTGTTGGATACGGCAGTGGTGACTCGATCTCGGCTTTCTCGGACGGCCGTGTCTGGCAGTCCGACAATGACAATGCCCGTGGTTCCGCCCGAGGAATTCACCTCGATCTCCACTTCGAGTCCATCCACACCTTGCACCGCCGCCGAGAAGACCTTTGCGAGCATATCAATCCCAGACTCTCATCGTCTCTCAACCCACGAACTGGCGTTGAGGATCCGTAAAAAACGGCAAAGAGCGTATGGCGAACGCTCTTTTGGATCAGGCCAGGTCGAAGAGGAGAACTTGCGAGCGCTCTTGGGCGGAAACGTTTAGATCAAGCGAAGCGAGATCACTTGCCGCGAGTGCATCGCCTTGCGATAGGGGAATTCCATTGACCGTGATACTTCCGGTGGCCACTTGGAGCCACGCATGGCGGCCTGGAGATAGGGGATGCGTTGTGGTGTTTCCGGGAAGCAGGCTGCAGGACCAAAGATCAGCGTCTTGGCGGATGGAGAAAGAGCCCAGTCGCCCCTGTTTGCTGGCAATCAGTTGGAAAGTGCCCGGAGGGACTGAGTCCAGAGAGCGGTCCGCATAGCGCGGTTCGCCTCCTTTGGTTTCGGGTTCAATCCAGATTTGGAGGAGATGACAGGGATCGGTGGGGGAGGGGTTGAACTCGCTGTGGTAGACGCCGCTGGCGGCAGACATGTATTGGACTTCTCCCGGATGAATGACGCGTCCGTTTCCCATGGAGTCCTTGTGCTCGAGGGTGCCGGAGACGAGGTAGGTGAGGATTTCCATGTCGCGATGAGGATGCATCCCGAAGCCGTGGCCTGGGGCGATCCGATCGTCATTGATAACCCGGAGGCTTCGGAATCCCATCCAGTTTTCGTCGTAGTAGTCGGCAAAACTGAAGCTGTGCCAAGAATCTAGCCAGCCATGAACGGCGTGCCCGCGCTCGTGAGATTTTCGGATGGAGATCATGCTTCAAATTCGGGGTCTGGAGTGAGCGACTCACCGGGTTGGGGTTTGACTTTTTTGACGTAGAACGGGGTGCGGATGGGTTCCTCCTCGTTCAGGATGAGGTCGATGGCGTGTTCTCCGTAGCAGCGCAATTCCATCCCGTTAATGGGGAAGGCGATGGAAAGAATGAATTTTGGGTCGAAGGATTCCTTACTGAGATTGAGTTGAATGCTCATCTCTCCCAAGGTGCGCCCATCTGGGTCCACGATGCGGAGGATGATGTGATGGTTTCCTATTTCTTCGTTTGAGAAACAGGCGCGAACGACTGCGGTGAATGGGGAGTAATTAACAGGGATGACCGGCGTCCAGATGGTGTCGAACGCCGCCAGCATCGAGATCTGATTGTTGACGATGGTGGCGGAGTGGCAAAGCGTGACGATGTCTGTAGTCATGTTTGGAACGCGCAGATTCTGAGCGGCGGTCTGGCGGGGGAAAGGGGAAAAGCGCGGATGCAGACGCTCTTATTTTCATAACCTCCAGTCTTTGCAGGAAAAGGCACCGCTATTTTTTCCCGGCAGCGTCTTTGTTTTTCGCACATTTGCAGAGCCATTCCGGTTCCTTGCAAGCGCTGCAGATGGATGTGTCGTATTGGAGGCGGGCGGTGATTGGTTTGGCTTTTTGAGTTTCTCTGAACTGAAAGATGATCCAATCGCCTGGCTTCACCGCGGGAACGAGGAAGGAGCCATCCTTTTTTTCGATTGTAAGCTTCTCTGGTTTGGAACGGTCTCCGGTCGTTGCCGTGAGCTCCTGCTCGGAAATGGCGACGGGTTTCATTTGGGCATCGAGGAGCGAGATATGGAATTGGTTATCTTTAAACAGAACCTCGCCGTGCATGGATTCATTCTTTGAAAACTCGAGGATTCGTCCTCCGTTTGGACCGAGTTCGACGTCGCCATGGGCAATGGCTGAGAGGCCCATGAGGAGGGTGCTGAGGAGGGATAGGATCAGGTGTTTCATGGATGGGTTTGTTTTTTATGGGTGTGACTAAAAGTGCAAATCGATGGAACGCGTGTGTGTGATGGCCTTTTGTGCGGCGGATCGGCCGAAGGTGAAAAAAACGGCTGGGGTCACGCCGAGGCCAAGGATGGTGGACGTGATCAACCCGCCGACGATCACCACGGCGACAGGATGCAGGATTTCTTTTCCCGGTTGATCTCCCGCCAGAACGAGGGGAAGCAGTCCGATGCCAGCGGCTAGGGCGGTCATTAAAACGGGGAGCAGCCGTTCTTTAGTCCCTCGAATGACCATGGCCTTGGAGAACACCTCACCCTCAGAGCGCATTAAATGGAGATAGTGAGAGATCAACATGATGCTGTTGCGTGCGGCGATTCCGGCGACAGCGATAAAGCCCACAAGGGTGGCGATGCTGATATTGTTGAGTTTGAAGTAGGTGAAGACGAGGCCTCCCAAGAGAGCGAGCGGGATGTCGCACAAGACTTGGAACGTGAAAAATGCGCTGCCGAAATGGCTGTATAAAATGAAGGCGATGAATCCTAAAATCGCGAGGCTCAGGAGCGCGATCCGGCGTGAGGCTTCGCTTTGGGCGCGAAATTCCCCTTCGTAAGAAATGAAGTATCCCTGCGGTAATTTTACGTTTTGGGCAACGAGCGCCTGTAATTGTGCGACGCGGGTGCCGACATCGCGTCCGCTTGGTTTGATTGCGAGGGCAAAGCGACGTTGTGCATTTTCGCGGAAGATCACATTTGGACCTTTTGCTTCTCGGACATGGGCGATGAGGGAGAGGGGAATTCGCTGGAGTTCGCCATCGTTGCCGCGCACTTCAATGGGAATGTCTCGAAGTTTCTCAGGGGATTCGCGCCACTCCAAGGGTAGGCGCATGCAGAGATCGATCTCTCGAGGGCCGTCACGGAGGGTGGTGAGGGTTTCTCC
>CANFNA010000216.1 GCA_947448395.1 Chthoniobacteraceae bacterium | reverse complement strand
GGGTGGATCGTCTTGTGTCAAAAATTAACCTAGGCGTTCTTGAGTGTCCTTTTGAACCCAACTCCAGAGGGTGGTTAGTGCGCTTTGAACACTCTTTTTCGCCGCTTGCAGTTGGTCGGAAGAAAAAAGCGTCCCACTCTCGGGCAATGCTCTTCCGAACAGGTAAAACTTGATCTTAGGCTCCGTGCCCGAAGGACGAACCGCGATGCGTCGCCCGTCCGAGAGTTCGATAATGAGCATGTTTTCTTTTGGGATGAGATCGCCTTCGACGTCGTGAAAGTCGGAGGTGGCGTAATTGAGAACGGCGCTGACCGAGGATCCGTCGGCGGTGCTTGGTGGTTTGGCGGCATACGATTCCACCAGACGTTGGATTTGAGCGGCGCCCTGAGCGCCTTCGAAGGTGAGGGAGCCGTTTTGTTCCCAGTAAAAGCCGTGCTTTGAGTAGACTTCATCGAGGAGTTCCGTGAGAGAAATCCCGCGGCTTTTCGCGTAGGCCGCGACTTCTGAGAATACGATAGCGGCTCCGTTGCCATCCTTGTCTCGGACAAAATCAGCGGCGCTATAGCCGTAGCTTTCTTCGCCGCCACAAACGTAGAAACTAGAATGCTTCAGGCGGGCCTCGCGAGTTTCGGACTCAGGTCGGAGGCGATAGCCTTCTCTGATTTCTTGAGGAAGTGCAGCTTCGTATTTCCCGAGTTTAGCACCGATGTATTTGAAGCCTGTGAGGGTCTCAACGCACCGAAGACCATTTTGTTCTGCAATCGCTTTTTGCAGATCTGTGGTGACAAAAGTTTTTATCAGGACGCAGCGGGATGCGTTTTCGGAGGTGATGACCCCCTGTTCTTTGAACTTTTGGACGCGATAGTAAGCCATCAACGAACCGATTTGATTGCCTGTGAGAAGTTCCATTTCGCCGGCCCGGTTCCGTACAGCAACCCCCATACGATCGCAGTCAGGATCGGTTGCGATGACCAAGTCTGCGCCTTCGGTTTTGGCCTTTTGGATGGCCATGGCAAGAGCCTCTGCATTCTCTGGGTTTGGGCTTTTGACGGTTGGGAAACGGCCATCCGCGATTTCTTGTTCGGAAACTGTGGTGCAGTTAAATCCGAAGTGTTTGAGCATTGGGAGAATGATGGTTCCTCCGGTTCCATGAATGGAGGTAAAGACGATCCGAAGCGAGGTGCCGGCTTTTTTGACCATTTGAGGATCGAGCACCAAGGTCTCCAATCGTTCCTGATAGGCCTTGTCGGCTTCGTGCGAAAGGACGGTGACAGTCCCCTGTTCTTGGGGTGGGAGGGGGGTGTAGACGTCGGAATGGAGTGCGTTTACCTTAGCAATAATCGCGCTTGCATGCGGTTCCACAACTTGCGCCCCTTGGTTGAAGTAAACCTTGTATCCATTGTCGTGGGGCGGGTTGTGGCTGGCCGTGATCACCACGCCTGCTTGGGCGTTTTGCTGGCGGACGGTGAAGGATAGTTGCGGGGTTGATCGAGGGCCTTCGAACAGAAAAACATCGACGCCGTTCTCTGCGGCGACTTTAGCGGTGAGTTGCGCAAAATCTTTTGAGAAATGTCGGGTGTCGTGCGCCACCACGAGACGGGGCCGGCCAGGTAAGCCCTGTTGATGATGAAACTCACGGATGTAGGTGGCGAGCCCCTCACTAGCGCGGGAGACATTAAACGCGTTCATGGCGTTAGTGCCTGCACAAGAAAACTCGGGGCGATCCAAAGCCTGAGGCGTTCCGCGTTCGGCCTTTGTGATGGTCTTGCCGATTGTTCTGCCGCGGAGTCCGCCAGTGCCGAATGCGAGAGTCTTGAAGAAGCGGTCATTTAATTCCGGCCAAGCCTTTGCATCGAAGAGTTCCTGAATGCTTGCGAGCACGTTTGGAGCGGGATTGTTTTCGAGGGTGTTCTGTAGATTTTGGGCGCTGGAGCTGAGGAGGGCACCGTCTCGGGCTGCTTGTTGAATGTCAGAAAGAAGAGTTTTCATGGGAGTTAGAGGGACAAGAACAGGGAATGACAGGGGAGGTGCCATACGGGGGGAGGCAGGTCAGAGTCCAAAATAGAAACCGAGTGTTTCTAGAAGTCCAGTTTCGGAAGACTTGGAACTGGGGGCGCAACGGGTTTTGCCGGGAGCGAATCCGCCGGCCTAACCGGTTCTGCCTTTGGGATGTTTTCGCTGGAAGTGGCTTCTGGATCAGGTTTCTGAAGGATCGGGGCCCGGTTTTCAAGGGGGGCGACCGAACCTTTGTCTTGGAGGCTTTTTAGCGTTTTTGCGGTTTGCTCCGCTTGGAGTGAAAAGAAAGGGTCGTCTCCGACCACTGCGAGGGACTTGATCTCAATTGGGGCGACGCTGCCCGGAGTGAAGGTGAGTTCGGCCCGCGGAGATGGGTTTTCTCCAGAAGTTCTCTTTTTCCGAGGGCGCTTTGGGCCGTGGACGTCGCAAGGTTCGTCGCTGCCAGGTTTTTGAAAGTCTGTTAGCCACGCCTCAATGGCGGTGCTTGGAGAGGATGGATTTGATGCTTCAGTTCGGCATCCGGGCAGCAGGGCATAGCCAGAGGTGGCGCAAATTTGGCAGGATTTGAGTGTGGCAGGCCTTTCGATGGGTTTGGCCGCGTAACTCGGGAACGTTGCGTTCATCACCTCCGTCCAAACCGGAAGCGCTAACTCGCCGCCGAAAGCTCCGTAGAAAATCGGAGTTCGAGGTTTATCGAAACCGATCCATACACTGCAGGTAACTTCGCTTGAATAGCCGACAAACCAAGTGTCCGTGAAGTTGTAAGCGGTCCCTGTTTTTCCAGCCAATGGGAGTCTTTTCAGGCCGAGATTTGCAAATGCGTTGGCTCCGGTTCCCTCGCTCAGCGCCGCGCTCAGACAGTCGTGGACTTGATAAGCGGGGCCCTCCGAGAATGCGCGTGTTCCATCGATCTGGGCTTGGTGGATGAGACGGCCACCCTTTTCTTCAATCCTTTCGACGATGAATGGGGTGGAGGGGCGGACGCCGCGCTGTGAAAAGTTGGTGTAGGCGAGTGTGAGTTCCATCGGAGTGATCTCGCTACTGCCTAGAAAGGTTGCTGGGAATGCGCGCAAAGGACTCTCAATCCCAGCGGCTTTCGAGTACTTTGCTAAGGAATCTAGAGATTCCTTGAGGTCGTCTCCAATGAGCATTCCGAGGCGAACTGATGCAGCGTTCTTGGATTTGACGATCGCAGATTTTGCGGTGACAGGTCCCTCGAATACGGTGTTGGATTGTTCGCGGGCCCATTCACCGAGGATGCCGCTCATTCCGCCCACCATAACAAGGCGGTTGTCCATGACCGTGTCCTGAAGAATGGTGTTGGGATGGAGTCCTTTTTCGAATGCAGTCGCATAAACTACGGGGAGAAAGGCGCTTCCTGCAGGGCGCTTGGCTTGGGTGGCTCGGGTATACTCGCTGTGTTTTGCATCGCGTCCACCCACGATGGCCCTGATGGCTCCGGTGGCGTTGTCGAGAACGACAATCGAGCCTTGGAGGTATTCGGGCTTTGGCGGTGGATCTTCGGCACCGGATACCTGAGATCGTCGCCAAGCGCGGTAGATTTGTTCGAATTGGGGGTAGGTCTGACGTTTTTGAAAATCCGGTCGCTGTTCGATTTGGTTCAAGTGAGCTTGTAGCACGGTCTCTGCTTTGCGCTGAAGCTTGAGGTCGATTGACGTGTAGATGCGATAGCCCTCACTCACGGTATTTTCCATTCCCACGAGCTTGTTCATGTAGCCGGATACCATGTCGATTACGTAGCTCTCGGTGAGGTTAGGGCGGCGATTTTTCACCAGAGGTTCTTCGGCCAGTGCCAATCGATATTCCTCGTTGGTAATCGCCTTGAGCTCCAACATCCGGAACAGCACGTGATTGCGTGACTCAATGCAGGACTTTCGATTGCGCCAAGGAGACAGGTTGTTCGGACTGCGCAATAGACCGGCGAGGAGAGCGGCTTCGCTGAGGGTCAACTCCTTGGCAGGCTTCCCAAAATAACCCTGAGTGGCAGCCTCCGCTCCGTAGAAACCGGCTCCGAAAAACACGCGGTTTAGATAGTGCTCGAGAATCTGGCTTTTTGGGATGCGCTTTTCGATTTCCCATGCCACGAACATTTCGAGGAGCTTCCGTTTGACCGAACGATCATCGCTTGGGAGGTCGTCTGGGAAGGTGTTGCGGGCGAGTTGTTGAGTGAGCGTGCTGGCACCTTGTTTGGCTTTGGCCGCCTGAAAGTTTCGCGTGATGGCGCGTGCGATTCCTTGAAAATCGACTCCGCGATGGGTGTAGAAACGAGCGTCTTCGGCGGATACGACTGCCTTTTGGAGGAAGACAGACATTTCTGCGAGGGGTTTTTGATCTCGGTTTTGGATGAATATCTTCCCAATTAATTCACCGTTGCGATCGAAAATC
>CANFNA010000215.1 GCA_947448395.1 Chthoniobacteraceae bacterium | reverse complement strand
CCCTCTTCCCGGCAGTCCCTCCGTCTGTTCGTCTGGATAAAACGCACACTGACGTCTAATCCCCTCCCGCATCTTTTTAAGTCCCATTTCTAAACGGCTTTTCACCGTACCAATCGGCGTCCCAGTGCGTTCCGAAATTTCGCGTTGCGTTAGCCCTTCGTAATAGGCCATCCACACAGCCATCCGCTGCTCCTTGGGTAACTCCTCGAGTGCCGCCTGCAATATCCGCCTCAAATCACTCAACCCGATTTGCTCCTCCACCTCATTTCTCGATCCGTTGCAATTCTGCACTTCCTCTCTTTGCAGCCGTTCTCCCGCTCGTTGGTAACTCTGCCTTTCCCGCAACCGGTCAATTGCGCGCCGTCTGGCCAAGGTGAGCAACCACGCTACCGGCCGAGCTCTCTCAGGACGATAACTCTCCACTCGCTTCCAAGCCTCCTCAAAAACCTCCGCCACAACGTCCTCCGTCTCCGCCGAATTGTTTAAAATCCGCCCCGCCTGACCGTACAAAAGCGCTGCGTAACGATCCCACAAGGTCCGAAGCGCATGGGCCTCGCCACGTCGAATCGCGGCCACAATCTCGCTATCATCCGCCTCCCCATCCTGCACTGCACTAAGCCTCCCCGCTCCTTCCCCTCTTACTTCATCTTCAAATTTTGACGTTAAACTGTGCCTATTTAATGTCTTACCACGCACATCTTGAGTCTCCTCCACCGTATTATCCACCACCCGCTGCTCTCCATTCTCGCTTTTCATAGGTCCTCGCCTCCTTTCCCGTTCCCGTTCCTGCCGTTGCTAGTTGTTCCAAGCCCGTCGAGCCTCCCGAGTCCAACTATAAACCCGCCTAGTTCCAACCCTCTTTGCTCCGCACACTCCGGATCTAGAGCCCCATCCACAGCCCCCTCAAAAGACCGCAAATCCCGATTCCCCCCACTGCCTCTCCAGCTGCACAGTCGACAACCGCTGGCATAAATCCGCAATGATGCAGACCTCTCCATTAGCTTCGAGAGGAAGGGTGGTGATAGGGCTCCGTGTAAACCCTAGGGGAAGGCTCAGGGGTGCCACATAGTTGACCGTTTCGATCCTTCTATTAACCTCCGCCAGCCAGCTTTTCATCCCATGAGTTCTCTAAACAAAAAATTTCCGCGCCTTCTGCCAACCCCGATCAAAAAAGGAATGAAGGCTTCCGACCTCATCGACTCGTCTTTCAAAGCCTATAATGGCGGACGCCTCGCAGAAGCCGGCAGACTGCTCTCAGAAAAAATGCTCGCCTCCGACGGCACTGTCGGCATGTCTCTCACCGGCGCTCTCACCCCAGCAGGACTGGGCCGCGCCGCGATTATCCCTCTCCTCAAGGCAGGATTCGTGGATTGGATCATTTCCACTGGAGCCAATCTCTACCATGACCTCCACTTTGGACTCGGGATGCACCTTTTTTCAGGATCTCCATTCCTCGACGACGTCATTTTGAGAAAAGAAGGAGTTATTCGAATCTACGACGTTCTCTTCGACTACGATGTCTTACTCGATACCGATGCTTTTGTTCGTCAAGCGATCCAAGGCAATGAATTTCAGCGCACCATGGGCACTGACGAGTTTCACTACCTCTTGGGTAAATACGTGTATCAACGCGAACGCCAACTCGGGATTCGTGAGACTAGCGTACTCAGCGCGGCCTATCAGTATGGAGTTCCCGTTTTCACAAGCTCCCCGGGAGATAGTTCCATCGGGATGAACGTCGCCGCAATGTCACTGCGAGATTCCAAACTCCAATTCGACACCAATCGCGACGTCAACCAAACCGCGGCCATCGTCTACGCCGCTAAGTCCGCCAAAAAAACTTCCAGCGTTTTCATCCTCGGCGGAGGTTCGCCAAAAAATTTCATGCTCCAAACCGAACCCCAAATCCAAGAGGTCATGGGCATTGAAGAGCGCGGGCACGATTATTTCCTGCAGTGCACCGATGCGCGCCCCGATACGGGAGGACTCTCCGGCGCCACCCCTGCAGAAGCAGTTAGTTGGGGGAAGATCGATCCAGACAACCTACCCGACTGCGTCGTCTGCTACGCTGACTCAACCATCACGCTCCCACTTCTCACAGCGTACGCCCTCGATCGAGTTAAACCCCGCAAACTGAAACGCCTTTACGACAAGCGCGACGCAATGCTCGAAACCATTCGCGCACAATATCTCCGACACGGATCCGTCGCTAAAATCACTCACCGTACCGACGTATCCGCTCCTAAACGCGGACGATCTGGACGATCCGTCACCGGCGCCGCACGGAAAAAGGCCGGCGTCTCATCGAAGGCAAAGAAATAACCCGCACTCCGAAGCCATCGAGCGCCGCATGCAAATCCTCCGCCACACTGATTCTGGTTTCCAAGAATCTCTCCACGCCCTGCTTCGAAAAGCCGTGCCGATTCCGGAGGTTAACGAAACTGTCCGCGAAATTCTTGCTCAAGTGCGGCAACGCGGCAATGCGGCTCTTTTGGAATACATCCTTAAGTTCGGTGGACCCAACCTCAGCTCTGAACAACTGCTCGAGACCGGAAGACCGTCGGTTGCAGAAGCAACTGTCGCCGCTGTAGAAGCCGCGCATCGCAACGTTCATGCATTTGCAAGGCGGTCTCTGCGAAAGAACTGGCAAATGCGCAATGAACAGGGCGCCCTGGTTGGGGAACGCTTTGACCCTTTTCAAAGAGTCGGTGTCTACGTCCCAGGCGGAACCGCTCCCCTGGTTTCCACTGCCATCATGACAGTCACTCTCGCATCCGCTGCTGGAGTGCCCGAAATAGTCGTCGCAACCCCCTCCGATTCCTCAGGCCAAATTAACGACGCCCTGCTTTACGCGCTCCGCCGCGCTGGAGCCACCGAGGTGTACAAAATTGGGGGAGCTCAGGCTATTGCAGCCCTCGCATTCGGCACAGAAACGATCGCTCCAGTTCAGAAAATCGTGGGCCCCGGCAACGCCTTCGTGGTGGAAGCAAAAAGACAAGTCTTCGGCGAAGTGGCAATCGATCTCCTTCCCGGTCCGAGCGAGGTCTTTGTGATCGCAGATGCGCATGCCAACCCCGCATGGATTGCGGCGGACCTGCTGGCTCAAGCAGAGCACGGAAAAGGAAGCGGCATCGTATTCGCTACCGATTCTTCCAGCCAACTGGAGGCCGTACGCACTGAAATAGAATGCCAAGGCGCCCAACTTTCTCGTAAGGAACATCTCCACGGCGTTTTGAAATCAAGCGCCTTTCTGGTCCTGCTACCCAACTTGGAAGATGCCGTAAAGCTCTGCAACAGCTATGCCCCGGAACATGTCGCTATTCTCACTAACGATCCGGACTCGCTTGCCCTCAAAATCCAGACGGCCGGCGCCATTTTTCTCGGAGGTTACTCCCCAGTGGCTGCAGGAGATTTCCTGACTGGCCCCAGCCACACCCTGCCGACTGGGGGAGGAGGCAAATCCTTTCCAGGACTCATGGCCGACATGTTCCAACGTCGAACAAGTTGGATGAAGCTTAGCAAGCGTGCCTTGCAAAAATCGGTCACCACAATTGAAGCCTTTAGCGCCCTCGAAGGACTTGATGCACATGGACGATCCGCATCAATCCGTCTCGAGCCCTGCTCAAAACACGCATCTTAGCACCTGAGATCGGTATCAGCAGCCGATGGGGCGCCGCTTGTGAAACATTTCACAATATCGGCTTGATGCCCCATTCCGGCCGTCCCTACCGTAAAGAACGCTCCGGAACCTTTATGGCCGTTACCTCTCAGCCTTTCGAACATCCTGATACGCTTGCTAAAACGCAGGCCGGCCTTCAGACGATCGCGTCTGGAACACCCGATCTTCTCGGGGAAAAGTTAATCTTAAACATGGGGCCCTCCCATCCGGCCACGCACGGCGTACTCCGCTTGGTGCTGGAGATGGACGGCGAGATCGTCACCAAGGCCACCCCCGACGTGGGGTACCTGCACCGCGGCGATGAGAAAATAGCCGAGAACATGACCTACAATCAGTTCGTGCCATACACGGACCGGTTAGACTACCTCGCGCCTCTTGCGAACAACGTGGCCTACGCCATGGCCGTTGAAAAACTCATGGGCTGGGAGATTCCCCCCCGCGGTCAAGCCATCCGCGTAATCTGTTGCGAATTGGCACGCATTTCATCCCACCTTCTGGGATTGGGAGCCTTCGCGATGGATACCGGCGCCCTTACGGTGTTCATGTACACCTTCACGGAAAGGGAAAAGATCTACAACCTCTGTGAATTGATCTCCGGCGCGCGTTTTACCACCTCCTACACCCGAGTGGGGGGCATGACTAGAGATCTTCCTGAGAACTTCGCGCCCGCCCTAAAGCGCTTCCTGGAAGAATTCCCTCCAGCTCTGGACGAAGTCGACAACCTCCTCTCCCGCAACCGTATCTTCGTCGACCGCACCAAGGATGTGGGCGTGATCTCAAAAAAT
>CANFNA010000214.1 GCA_947448395.1 Chthoniobacteraceae bacterium | reverse complement strand
GATCCTTTAGAAAGATTTTCGGGGGAGAAGTGCATTGAAAGTGGAATAAATAGCAACCGTTTGCCAATATTCAACCTGTTGGCTCGTCGAGCCCTTGTTGTTGATTTTTATCCCCCCTAATTATGGTCCTTTTGAGTCCCCGACGGTCTGCAGGGAAGACGGAGAGTGGCGCCGCTTTGGTTTTGGTTCTGAGCCTCATGGCGCTCATGGCGGTGGTTTGTGTGGCGTTTCTCATCTCCGCCTCCAAACAGGTGAGTATTTCCAACCAATCCTCCGCCATCGTCCAAACGTCTGAGGCGGCGCAAATGGCTCTGGGTTTGTTGGTGGAAGATTTGCGCTCCGAGATGCAGGCCGGCTCCGTCATCCCCGATTCTACCCGCGTCGTGCCTGCTTCCGCGACGAACGTGCTCTATCCCGCTTCGCCGCAAACAGCGGTTCCCGATCGTTCCAGCGCCAGTCCAACCGGCGTGACGTCCGCTCCGAATCTGCTCAAGCAAAGTGCCTATGGCCGGAAGTTCTTCGACGACACCCAGTCCACCTTCTTTCCACGAGCCGACAAGTATCCGGCGACTTCTCGAGCCACCGAGTTATCCACTTGGGAACCCTCTGCTCCGGAGAGTTCCATCACCTCTGAAAAATGGAATCGGCCTCTGCTTTTGCCCCGCGAAAAACTCGAAAGCACCACCGATTTTACTCCGGCTACCAGCGGCGCATCCCGAGTTGCTGGAGCGGATGCTCCGTGGCGATGGACCGCGCCAAACTGGGTTTACCTCCAGAAAAGCGGTAAGACGGACGCCTTCATCTCAGCGGCTCTGGCCAAGGCTCGCCTCAACGGGGCGGACCCCGTCATTGCGCGGTTTGCCTACCAGATCTACGACGAGGGCGGTTTGCTCGATCTGAACGTGGCGGGGTATGACTCGAAACAAACCACCTCGGCTGGGGCCGCCGACTATGTGGCGGCGCGCAAAGGGAGTCTCGGGTATGCTCAGTTGAAAGAACTGGGATTTACGGCTGAGCAGATCACCTCCCTCGTCGGTGTTCGCAATCCCGGTACGATGAAGGCGGCGGACAGTCCGCCTTACTTGGACCGCTACGCCAACTTCGTGCTCATTGGACGTAACAATCTGGGCTTCCTGCGTCCGGGCGGCAACGCCGAGACGGGAATGCCCCTGCCTAACGCCGCGATTCCGTCTCGTCTCGCCTTGCAGGATCTCCTTCAGAAGCTCGCGAAGTCCGACACCGAGAAGGCGGCGATGTTGGAAAAGATGCAGTACCTCACGCACTTTTCGCGGGGGCTGGAACAGCCTTCTTACCGGCCCGGATTCTACGATCCTTCGACCGACCCCAACGCGGCGAGTTTCACATTTCCGCGCATTGTTCCGCCGGCTTCCGGGGCATCGGACGGGAATCCCACGGACGACACCGTGTATAAGGTGATCGACCAGAATCCTGGAATCCAGGTTGGGGTGACTCCTACGGGCATTAACATGTGGGATTCTCGAAGACAGATTTCTGGCAAAATGCCGTGGGAAATGGCCATTTCGAACAACCGCGGGGGGAATGACGCTTGGGGGAAGGTGAGCGAGAAAGATTTGAGCCGGACCGAGGACAAAAACCGGTACTATCAGGATATCGTCAATCCCGGGTTTTTGGAGGTGCGCGTTCCCATCACCCTGACTCGGGACACCGCGCCGCTGCGCAACGACGGAACGCCATTCGTGCCGGGGGAACCTTTGGTGAAAAAGCGGTTTCCGCTCGAGCGCCTCGCATGGTTGACCAGCAAAGGCCCCAGCGCCCTCCAGCCCCCTGCGGATTACTCCTTCAACAAAGACGGTACTGCGGAGAATATCCTGAAATCGTTCGGGTTGGTTTGGACGTTGGATCCCAATACGGGGGCCGAATTCTGGGCTTACAACGTTCACAACCGGCCTGCTGATGACACGGATCGGAGAAGTTATAAGTTTAATCCCGATCGCGGCGACATCATCTACACGCTGGAGGAGGTGGCTCGGTTGACCCCGATTCGCGAACCGAATTTTTTTGAGGTTTTGAAAGCGTCCATCGCGGTGGGTTCCTTGGGGAAATCTGCGGTGGCCGATCATTGGAGTGGCAGCGGGGGAATATTCGAGGATGAGGTGTACCACCACCTGAGGGACCGCCGAGTGGATTTTCAGGTTTTCGACATTGGGGTGAATCTTGTGGATCAGTACGACTCAGACAGTTTTCCAACCGTTCTGAAAGTACCCAATCTCCGGACGGATTTTGGTTCCGCGGCGCCGGGGGTCTCGTTGGAGCCTTTCTCGCCTCCGTTGTATATTGCGCGGGGGGTGGAAAACCTCCCGTATTTTTACCGGTTTCACTGGCGGGCGGTGGAAGATACGGACTCGGGGCGTCGTCCAAATCCCTCCTCGGGTTATGAGGTGCCGCTGGATGTGACGGAGCATTTGGATCAACTTAACGGCTTCATGGGAGGGTACACCGCTGTCTTAGGCTTACCCGAGTTGTGGAATCCGCATGCGCAACCGGTGTCGAGTACAGCCGATCCGAACCTAGTTCCGACGGATTTTCGGGTGGTGGCCGTTTCCGCCCAACCGGAGTCGATGGTGCATTCTTTCCTATGGCCAATGATTCGAGCGGGAAGCGGGCCGAACCTGAAGCGGATCAATGCAAATTTTTTGGCTGTGACAGACCCTTTCGGGACGCGCCCCAATGGTCGCTTGATCCTTCGTCCAGACTTGTCTGCGGCGGGTGTCACTTCGAACGTCAATGTCAACTTTGACTCCGTATTCTTGGGGGGCGTGTCGATGTCGGGATTGTGGCTCTACTGGGGCCCAGATTTTGGCACAGCGTCGAGCAACAACGGGCAGCCATTCCTCTTCAACTCGGACAATATGACTTTTCAGTGGCCGTTTCTCGCAGCGGCGGATAAGATTAACATGGCGGCGGCTGGACAGGATGCGAAGCCAAACCAGAAGCAGCACAACGCGGTTGTGGCTGCGAAAAGTCTTTTTTGGAACTACGTCCCCGGGTACTCCGCGAACAATTCGGTTGTCGTCAATAAGCCCCTCAATGGAGGAGTCCCAACCCTCGGAGTTGGGCTTTTGCCGATGAGTCGTGCCCCGCTTGGGGTGACGATGGCGCCGGTTCAAGCGGTTCCTGCGGATCCATTGCAGGTGTCTCGACAGGCCCCAATCTACGGCGGTCAGACTGTAGTGAGTGCTTTGGCCGTGGATGGAAAGAGGCACTATCCCATTTTACCCTTAAAACCCGCCAGTGGAGCAACTGCGCAATTTTATCCGTATCCAGAAGATGAATATGGCGGGATACCGGCGCAGTACTTCTCGACTCCGACCGCTTGGTCTACAAACGCGTATGGGGTTCCGACGAAGTCGGCCTACGAAGGGGCTGACCCGCCGCGGTACCCTTATTTTCCGGACACCAATAAAATTTTCCCATCTGGAAACTTTACGATTGATCATTTGGGTTCGAATCCGGACCCCAGCTATACGAACACGGACTGGATCCATCCTTGGCAGCCATTCACGTTTGCGCTGTCCGACACGGAGGAACCTTCGCTTGCACGGAATGTGTTTCGAAGTGCGCCTCAGTTGATTACGCCGCCGTCGGTAGTTTCTGGCTTTCAAGATCCAGCCTATGGGGTGGCTGGTGGATCCTCCAAGAATCGGGTTCGAGATGAGCGGGGGTCAGAGCTTCTATTTTCTGTGAAGGATCCTAATCTGTTCCGAGATCCCATTGTGCTTTGTCGGCAAAGTTTGCCTGCTGGAACAGGATTACGGGCCGGCGCTGCGAATTTTCTAGCCCAAAAATTGGGAGGGTCTGTGAAGTCCCTCACTGCCGGAGATTGGGTCGGTTTTTCGATGGGGGAAGTCCCGGCGCAGACCTTGGTGATGTCCAAAGTGATGGTTTATAACGTTGGAGCTACAGCCTTGGATGACACGATGCCTGTGACCCAAGCGGTGAAAGCAGGAATGTCGGGGAGGGATAAAGTGACGATTCCTGCCGATTTGATTACGGATCTCCAAGGACGCGCCATGAAAACCTGGGAGGGATGGTGGGAGAATGAAGCACCGCCGACGGGGACGGGCGGAGGATTGCCACTGACCGCTCAGGGCCTGCTCGGGGTGACTTGGGGGACCCCGCAAATCGCGGGATTTAACCAAACGGCACAACTGGTCGGAAGTGGAAGTTGGGCAACGCTACAGTTGCCAAATGCCTTTACGCAAAACAGTGGGTGGGAAACCTCTGCATCAGCGGGGTCCGGAGGTTTGCTTCGCGGTGAGTTTCCTAGCTTAGTCAAACCAAGCTTTTACAATGGCTATTTAACCGGTGCAAAGGTTCCCTCGGGAGGGGCGGCGGGTGGAGTGACTGGGGGAAAGAACGTGAATCCAATTAACATTCTCGAGGCTCCCTTTGCGTGGAACGGGCTGGGTTACCCGCCGGCTGTTGGGGTACCATCGACGACCACGGACGCATG
>CANFNA010000213.1 GCA_947448395.1 Chthoniobacteraceae bacterium | reverse complement strand
GGACAGAGCCTGCATGCCAGTAGCGCTGATAACCTTGTTGTTGGAGAAAGGAGAGGAAGTCGGTGGAGGTCGTGTTTTCGGGTACTGGGAGGGGAAACGCGATGAGGATTGGGGTGTCTTGGAATGAGTGGAGGAGGGCTTGTGTGATGGAGGATGGGTTCTCGGGACGCACAATGCGCTCGCACTTTGGGCAGAAGGATTCAACGACACGCGGGAGCAATAACTTCAGGTAATCGTTGATGTCCGTCATGGTTCCGACGGTGGAGCGAGTGGATTTGACGGCGTTGACCTGCTCGATTGCGATGGCCGGCGGAATACCAATGATTTCGTCAACCGCAGGTTTGTCCATGCGGTCGAAGAACTGACGGGTGTAAGGGCTGAAAGTTTCGACGTAGCGACGTTGGCCCTCCGCATAAAGGGTGTCGAACGCGAGGCTGGATTTGCCGCTTCCGCTGGGGCCGGAGACGACGATGAGTTTTCCCAAGGGAAGGGAGAGGTCGAAGCCTTTTAGATTATTTTGTCGGGCTCCGCGAATATGGAGGCACGAGGGGTCGTCCGTGTTTGATTTCTTGTCCATGGTTTGGATTTGAGGGGACGAAAACGGCGCATCGCTGCGATTTTGCGGCGATTGACCGAGCGTGCAGGGATGGTGTTTTTTTGAACGCTGAGCGCGGGCTTAAAGCGTCCCGAGAATCGCGTTGAATGTGCCGCTTGGGCGGAGGGCCGCGGACGCCTTTTGTGCATCAGGCCGGTAATAGCCGCCGATATCCGCGGGTTTGCCCTGAACGGCGATCAATTCTTCAACGATCTTCGGTTCATTAGCGGTGAGTTGTGCCGCAACGGGAGTGAACGTGGCTTTGAGCTCAGAATCCTTCGATTGAGCTGCGAGGGATTGGGCCCAATAGAGCGCCAGGTAGAAATGGCTGCCCCGGTTATCAATCCCAGCGCCTACCTTGCGTGCGGGCGACTTGTCATTTTCGAGGAAACGGCCGTTGGCCTCGTCCAAGGTTTCAGCGAGGACTTTTGCTTTAGCATGGTTTTGTGAGATGCCGAGATGCTCAAAAGAAGCTGCGAGTGCGAAGAACTCGCCGAGGCTATCCCAGCGCAGGAAATTTTCTTCCGTGAACTGTTGGACATGCTTTGGAGCGGAACCGCCTGCGCCGGTTTCGAACAAGCCGCCGCCGTTCATGAGTGGAACAATAGAGAGCATCTTGGCTGAAGTGCCGACTTCGAGAATGGGGAAAAGGTCAGTGAGATAATCGCGGAGAACATTGCCTGTGACGCTGATGGTGTCCTGACCCTTGATGATGCGTTCCAATGAGAAGACGCAGGCCTCGGCTGGTTCGAGAATGATAATTTCGAGGCCGTTGAGGTCGTGCTTGGTCAGGTTGGCTTTCACCTTGGCGAGAATTTGAGCGTCATGGGGACGCTTTTCATCGAGCCAGAAGACGGCCGGTGTGTTGGAGAGGCGTGCGCGGTTGACGGCGAGTTTCACCCAATCCTGTACGGGAGCGTCTTTTGTTTGGCAGCCCCGCCAGATGTCCCCGGCTTCGACCGAGTGTGTCAGGAGGACTTTTCCGGAGTCGTCTACAACGCGAACGGTTCCGTTTGCTGGAATCTCGAATGTTTTGTTGTGGGACCCGTATTCTTCGGCGGCTTGAGCCATGAGGCCTACATTGGAAACGCTGCCCATGGTTTTGGGATCTAGGGCGCCGTGTTTCCTGCAGAAGTCGAGGGTAGCCTCGTAGATGCCTGCGTAAGAACGGTCCGGAACGAGCGCGAGCGTATCTTGAAGGCCGCCTTGAGCGTCGTACATTTTTCCGCCGGCCCTGATCATGGCTGGCATTGAGGCGTCGATAATCACGTCGCTTGGGACGTGCAAGTTGGTGATGCCTTTGTCGGAGTTGACGTAGGCGGGCATAGGACCGGCTGCGATGGCGGCTTGCAGGTCGGACTCGATTACGGACTTTTCGTGGGTGGGCAGGGACTGGATTTTTGCGACCAGATCGCCGAGGCCGTTGTTGAGATTGACGCCGAGGGAGTCGAGGGTGGTTGCGTGTTTCGCGAGGAATTCGCGGAAGAACACTTTGACTGCATGCCCGAAGAGGATGGGGTCGGAGACCTTCATCATGGTGGCCTTGAGGTGCAGAGAGAGGAGGACGCCGTCGGATTTTGCGCGGTTGATGCCGCGTTCGTAGAAGGATACGAGGCCGGCTTTTCGCAGGACGCTGGCGTCAAAAATTTCACCGGCTTGCAAAGGGGTCTTTTCCTTGAGGACTTGGATGGAGCCGTCGGTTTTGACCAATTCAATGCGGACGACGGTTGCTGCGGATGTGGTCAGAGACTGTTCGTTGCCAAAAAAATCGCCTTCGGTCATTGCGGCGACGTGGGTTTTTGAGGCGGAGCTCCAAGCCCCCATAGAGTGAGGGTGTTTTTTTGCGTAATCCTTTACGGCTTTGGGCGCACGGCGGTCTGAGTTTCCCTCACGAAGGACGGGGTTGACGGCGGATCCGAGTACTTTGGAGTAACGGTTGCGGGCTTCTTTTTCTGAGTCGGAGGCCGGATTTTCTGGGAAGTCAGGGAGAGTAAATCCCTTGGCCTGCAGTTCGGAGATGGCGGCTTTTAGCTGAGGGATGGAGGCGCTGATGTTGGGCAGTTTGATGATATTGGCCTCTGGTTTGAGGGTGAGCGCGCCGAGTTCCGCCAGAGCGTCGTGGATTTTTTGGTTTGCTGGGAGCAAGTCCGCGAAGTTTGCGAGAATGCGTCCTGAGAGCGAAATGTCCCGGGTCTCTACCTGAATTCCGGCGTGTTTGGTGAACGCCTGAACGATGGGAAGGAAAGAGTAGGTGGCGAGCGCAGGGGCTTCGTCAGTGATGGTATAGAGGATGGAAGGGGTAGAGGACATGGTTCTGGCGGGTTGAAAGTTGAAAGAGGGGATTTAATTCGAGCGCAAATCAGGGGTCAAAGGCATTAGGAGCAGTCGAAGCGGGGAGAGGGGGAGTTTCGGAGGTGTTTTTGGGAGGCGATGAGTGGCAGCTCAATCTCAAGTGAGGGGAGGGGGAGGCTAGGAGCGGGTTTTGTTGGGAAGCTTGGAGTTCCCAGACGCGGCATTGTTCGACCAAGGAATGGACGTCCAACTGCATGTGAAGCGGGGTTTTGGGGTGTGCATAGGGTGCCAGTCTGTTGCGAGCCAAGGCTAGCAATCGTCCTCCTGGGGCTAGCCGGCGCGAATGGGTGGGATGGGTGGGAGCGGATGCTTGTTTTTGAAAGTGCACGAAGGCACCGGCAATTTGGATCAAACCTTGAAAAAAGCTTCGATTTTCATTCTGACAATCCAACCAGAGGTGTTCGAGGACATCATGGGCCTCGTAGTAGAGCCCTTGGTTAAAGCAGTCGAAGTAGGCGCGGTATTCTCTAGGAAGGTGGGAATCTGGGGAGGAATCCCACGCGGAGAGCTTGGCTTGGATGAACTCGTTTTTTTTCATTCGCGAAGGGATGGGGATTTCTTAGCATCTGAGCACTGTGAATCACCAGCAGAGGGAACTGATTGGGCTATCCTCGCTTTTGCGAGGGGGTGTTTTTTTGAACTGATGGTTTCAGGATCCATGCTCCTTCTTTCGAGTTTTGCGGCTGTTCTGGCCATTGGCTCATCGCTTTTCTCTGCACTGGAGACGGCCTTGTTTTCGCTCCAACCGATGGAATTGGAGCGCTTGAAGCGCAAGAAAAGGCGCTATGCAGACTCCTTGGCGCTGATTCTTTCGAATCCGCGGCGGCTTTTGAGTGCGATCCTGCTGGCGGACGTCTTGTTGAACGTTCCGCTCATTGTGATTTGTCTCTATCTAATCCGCACGGAATTGGCGCCGGGGTTGCCGTTCTGGGCAAAGGCTCTGGCGTTGCTGGGGTTGGTCATGTTTTTGTGTGATCTGATGCCTAAGGTGGTGGCTTTGCTGAATCCGTATCGACTGATCCGGATTGGGGTGGTGGTGGTGGTGCCTCTTTTGTCTTTGCTGGCGGTGCCGGTGCGTTTTTTGCAGAGGCTGTGTGATCGCATTGCGGACTGGGGTTTGCCAGCCGCGCTGAAGGCGGGGAATGTGCTGAATGAGGACGAGGTGTCGACTCTGGTGGAGTTGGGGGCTGAGGAGGGGGCGCTGCATATGAGTGAAAGCGCGATGATTCAGGAAATCATTCGGATGGGGGACAAGACGGTCCGGGATTGTATGACACCGAGGGTGGATTCGATTGCGTTCCCTGATGATCTCTCGAATGAAGAACTGAAGGAGAAGCTCGCGAGGGTTCGCTATCGTCGGGTTCCCATCTATGGGGAGACGCCGGACGAGATTCTTGGGATATTGGAAGTGCGTGCGTTTCTTGAGGAGCAGGGTGGGACGTTGCACTACACGGAAATGCTCACGCCGCCGTCATTTGTTCCTGAGACCATGAAGGCCTTGGCGTTGTTGCGCTCTTTTCTGTCGCGTCCCCAAGGGATGGCCATTGTGGTGGATGAGCATGGCGGGACGGAGGGGGTTGTGACGCGGGCGGATTTGGTGGAGGAGATTATTTCGGAAGCGCTGCCG
>CANFNA010000212.1 GCA_947448395.1 Chthoniobacteraceae bacterium | reverse complement strand
CCAATTTTCCAACGAGGGAATCAGTCGCTTCATCATCGGTGTAGGGGATAGCGTATTTGGCGAGGGATCCGATGACGCGATCTCTTGGGAACATTGCGCTTCCTTGGACGACGGTGGCTGGGGCCACCCCGTTCACACGGACAAGCGGCGCTAGCTCGATGGCGAGTTCACGCACGAGATGGTTGGCGGCAGCCTTAGATGTGTCGTAGGCAACGCTCCCCTTTTTGGCGACTGCAGCGTTAGCGCTCGTGGTGAGGACGAGGTTGCCGTGAAGGCCCTGGTCTTTCCAAGTCTTGAAGGCTTCATCGCCGACCAAGTAGCTACCGGTGACATTAATCCGGAAGGTGAGATCCCAGCGGTCATCCGGGATGTGGCCGGTGACGTCGCTTGGCGCGAAGAATCCGGCAGTGACACAAATCGAATCGAACCCGCCGTAGGCAAGGGCAACTTGATCGAGCATGGCGCGGATGCTTACGCGGTTGGTGATGTCCGCGCCCAGTCCGACGGCCAAGCCGCAGCCGCTGATACCGGAACCGGCAACGCCGATGCCGAGGCCGTATTTGTCCGTGATTTCTTTGGCGGTGGCGGCGGCGGTTTCCTCCTTCAGATCGACGCAGACGACATGGGCGCCGTCCTTAACAATGCGATGTGCGGTTTCTTTTCCGATGCCGCTTCCTGCACCGATGACGACAACAATTTGACGGGCGAGCTCCTTTTCGGCTGGCATGCGTTGGAGTTTGGCTTCTTCAAGGAGCCAGTACTCGATGTCGAACGCTTCCTGCTGTGGGAGCGCGATGTATTCGTCGATGGCTTCGGCCCCGCGCATGACTTCCACGGCGCAGTTGTAGAATTCGGCGGTGACGCGAGATTCACTTTTGTCTTTGCCCCAAGCGATCATCCCGAGACCAGGGATCAGGATCACGGTTGGGTTGGGGTCGCGCATGGCCGGGGAGTTGGCATGTTTGCAGCGTTTGTAGTACGCCGCGTAGTCTTCGCGATATTTTGCAAGGCCGTCTTTGAGCAGGGCCTTTAGAGAGGCAACGTCGCCGGAAGCAGGGTTCCAATCGACATAAAGGGGTTTGATTTTGGTGCGCAGGAAGTGGTCTGGGCAGCTGGTGCCGAGTTCTGCCAGACGGGCGGCGTCGTGGCTGTTGACAAAGCGCAGGATCGGTTCGTCTTCTTGGATGGTCCCAATGAAGCGGCGTTGCTGACTGACTTGGCCACGGAGCCACGGGAGGATCGCGGAGAAGGTGGAATGACGCTGAGCTTCTGGGAGAGTTTGATACTTGGCGCCGCCGAACGCCTTGGCGTGCCCGCCTTTGGCTTCATATTTGGATTCAATGTACAGAGCCGCCTTTTCGATGAACTGGAGGGTGCGGGTGTAGCATTCCTTTTCGTCATCATGCCACGAGATGAAGCCGTGCTGCCCCATCATGATGGCTTTTAAGGATGGATGCTTTTGAGAGATGGTCTCCATGGCGAGACCGAGCTCAAACCCGGGGCGCATCCAAGGAACGTAGGCCATTTCTCCGCCAAAGATTTCTTGGGTGAGGGCTTCGCACCGCCGTGAGGCTGCCACTGAGATGATGGCGTTGGGGTGCATGTGGTCGACATGTTTTCCGGGCAGGAAACTGTGGAGTGGCGTGTCGATCGAGGAGGCGCGCGGGTTGAGATTGAAGGTGGTGTGCGTGTACATGCCCACCATGTCGTCTTCTGCTTGCGACTTTAGTCCCTTGTCTGGGCGCGCGGCGTAGACGCCCTGAAGGGCCATCAATTTTCCCTGATAAAGAGAGGAAAAATTGTCACGTTTGCTGGTGCGCAGGTCACCGCCGGATCCCTTCACCCAGAGGACTTCGACGGGTTGAGCAGAAAGGGGGTCTGTTTCCTGAAGTTTGGAGGAGGTGTTACCGCCGCCAGTATTGGTGATGCGCTGGTCGCTGCCGAGGAGATTGGAGCGGTACACAAGGCGTCCGACGGGGTCGAGAGACGCGGCTTTAGCATCGTCCCAGAGGAAGTTGACATGGCGGAATGAGCTCATAGTGGATTTAGTAAGCATGGTTTCTTATCTGGACAAAAGTGGAAATTACGGACGTTTTTCGGAGCAGAGTTGGACCCAGTGTTGGTAGGCGTTTTGCCAAGCGTCTGCGTTGTTTCGCGTAGGGTGAAACGTTTCGATTTCAGAGTTGCAAGAGTGACGCACGACGGAACGAATATCGGCAAGGGAGTTAATTTCCTGAGAGGCTCTTGCTTGGAGGAGGATGTTCCCTAATGCGGTGGCTTCCACGGGGCCTGCGACGACGGAGAGGCCGCAGGCATCGGCGGTGAACTGATTGAGAAGCGTGTTGCGGCTGCCGCCTCCGACGATGTGGACAATTTCGGGGCGTTGACCGGTGATTTCGTGAAGTTGCGCGAGTACTTGCCGATACCGCAGAGCGAGGCTTTCAAGGACGCAGCGGGCGAGGGCGCCCGGAGTTTCTGGGATGGGCTGCTTGGATTCTCGGCAGAAGGCTTGGATGGTCTGGATCATGGCTGTGGGCCGTAAGAAACGAGAGTCATCAGGGTGGATGAAGGAGCGAAGGGCGGGCGCTTGCGCGGCAAGCTGGACGAGCGAGGCGTAATCGTAGGGGGAACCGGCTTGTGCAAAAGCGGTTCGTAGCTGTTGGAGGAGCCACATGCCCATGACGTTTTTGAGGAGGCGGTAGGTTCCGTCCACGCCGCCTTCGTTGGTGAAGTTGTGGCGAAGCGCTGCTTCTCCAAGTTGAGCATGCGAAACCTCCGCGCCTACCAGCGACCAAGTGCCTGAGCTTATGTAAGCCCAGTTTGATGAGCCGGTTCGATCCGTCGGAATGGCTGCGATGGCCGAACCGGTGTCATGCGTGGCAGGGGCGATGACAGGAATGGAGGGAAGTCCTGTGGAAGAGCCGACTTCTTCGCGAACGAGGCCAAGAGACGTGCCTGGTTGGACGATTTCGGGAAGGAAATGCGAGGGGATACCAAGGCGGTCGAGCAGGCCGCGAGACCACTGTCGGGTCACTGGATGGACAAATTGGGTGGTGGAGGCATTCGTGAACTCGCACACCTCCGCGCCACAAAGGGCCCAGTGAATCCAGTCAGGGATGAGGAGGAGGGACTTGGCTTGAGCAAGCAGTTCTGGGGTTTGACGTTGAGCCGCGAGGAGCTGACAGAGGGTATTGATTTCTAGAAACTGGGTTCCTGATTCTTGGAAAACCACTTCTCGTGGAATGATGGAGAGAATTTCTTCTACGAGGCCATGGGTTCGGCGGTCGCGGTAGGCGTAGGGTAATCCCAGCCATTCACCAGTGCGCGAAAGCAAAACATAATCCACTCCCCAAGTGTCGACCCCGATGGATTGCACGGAACCGTCCATCGAGTGAGCGGCCTTTTGCAGTCCGTTTTGGATTTGGCGCCAGAGTTGAAGGAGGTCCCACCGGAGCGTTCCTCCTACAGGGATGGTTCCATTCGAGAATCGGTGGATTTCTTGCAAGGAGATGGAGGAACCCTGCCAGTGGCCTGCCATAAGGCGGCCGCTTTCGGCACCGATATCCACCGCGAGATAATTCAGAGAGTGGCGCATGAGAAGGCTTATGAAGACGGGAAAAGAGGAACGAAGAAGGGATGCTAATTTTTCAAGCGCGTAAGGAGAGCACGCTGGCTTCGTAGGCTCGGACCTCCGAAATCCATTGGGTGCTTTTTGGGACGCCCTGCATCTCGCAGTAGCGATCCCAAATGGGGCCAAACGGCATTGCCTTCAGTTCTTCTTGGAGGGCGAGGCGGCTTGTATAGTCGCCGGCAATTTCAGCTTGGCGAAGGGCTTCAGTGGGTTCGAGAAGGGCGATCAGCAGCGATCGCAGGAGGGCGCGTGTGCCGATCACCCAAGCTGCGACTCGGTTGATGCTAGCATCAAAATAGTCGAGCCCGATGCGGACTCTTTTTTCGAAGTGGTTGGCGATGACTTCGCGAGTGAGAGCCAGTAGTTCGTCGTTTTGGGTCACGACGTGATCGCTGTCCCAGCGGACTCCACGGCTCACGTGGAGCAGAATTTCGGGGAGGAATTGGAGGATGCTGGATATTTTGTCAGCGACATTCTCAGTGGGGTGATAGTGGCCTGAATCCAGACACAGAAGGACTCCTGAGCGGATGGCGTAACCGAGATACAGTTCATGCGACCCGACTACGTAGCTTTCGGATCCAATTCCAAAGAGCTTGGGCTCGATAGAGTCGATGTTTCCGCGGAGTTTACTCGCAAAGATTTCATCGAGGGATTCGATGAGACGCTCGCGTGGGGCGTTGCGGTCTGCGGGAGTATCCTTGGATCCATCAGGGATCCACAGATTGGTGACGCTGGGAGAGCCAAGAGCGCGGCCCATGGAAGCGCCTATTTCCCGAGAGCGTTTGGCGTGTTCGATCCAGAATTTTCGGATGGATTTGTTTTTATGAGAAAGCGTTAAGCCGTCTGCTGACTTGGGGTGGGCGAAGCAAGTTGGGTTAAAATCGAGCCCGATTCGCTGTGATTTGGCCCAAGCGATCCAGTTTCTAAAATGAGAGGGTTCAATTGCGTCTCGGTCGGCGTTTTTTTTGTCAAACTCCCCGTAGGAGGCATGGAGATTGACTCTGTGGCGTCCTGGAATGAGGGAGAGGGCTTTTTCGATATCTGCTTTCAGCTCGGCATG
>CANFNA010000211.1 GCA_947448395.1 Chthoniobacteraceae bacterium | reverse complement strand
GCTCGGTGTGAGATCCGTGAGGATTTCCGAACCGGATTTGAGGCGCGTTGTGGTGCCTAGAATGGGATGATCTGGAGAATCGAGTGGGAGGATGGCGATTTCGGAGCCGCGTGGAAGATTTCGAATGATCTGGGACGCCTCATCGCACGCTCGCGACAGCGATGACCGGCCGTTTGTCTGGGCGCCCATGGAGGGGCTGTTGTCTAGAAGGAGGACGAGGGAAGTGGGGGCGGATCCTTGCAGTCCCGTCATACCGGTTAGGACGGGTCTGGCCATACATAAGGCGAGAGCGATGGGGAGGGCGATACGCAGCAGTAAGAGGAGGAGTTGTTCTAATTTTGGGCGTCGATGGTTCTGACGAGGGTTGTCCTTAAGGAGAAACATCGGTCCCCAGCGGATCGTCCGGATTTTGCTGCGATGCAGCAGATGGATGATGAGGGGGATTCCCCCTGCGAGCATCCCGCCGAACAGCGCGAAATTCAGAAAAGTCATGGTCTGAAGGGGCGTGGATCAGCGTCGCTCGGCGCGTCGTTTGAGGTAAGCGGAGAGCGGTTCCTCACAGGGTTCGTCCGTTACAAGATTCACCCAGTCGATGCGATGACGGGCGCATCCGGAGGCGAGTTCGGCTCTGAAATTGGCGAGGTTTTCGAGATAGGCGGCGCGGATGGCTGCTGGATCAGCGGTCTGATGCTGGTTCTCCATTTCGAGGGATTCGAAGCGGGTCCACTGGTCAAAAGGGAAATCTAATTCCTCGCGATCCCAGATTTGAAAAACAAGGACCTCATGCTGGCGGTGTCTGAGGAGCGCCAGAGATTTGAGAAGCTGCGCTGGGTTTTCGAAACAATCGGAGATGAGAATGACGAGTCCGCGTCTTCCAATTCTGGGCGCGACGCGTTCAAAGACATCGGTGAGTTTGGATTCGCCGCTTGGGATCTCACGGGCGAGGGCCTCCGACAGGACGCGAAGATGGCTGGGTCGGGAGCGCGCTGGGAGCTCATTGCGGATGACGGAATCGAAGGTGATCAGGCCGACGGAGTCTTGTTGTTGGATGAGCAGGGTGGCGAGGCAAAGGGCGACCATGCGTGCGTAATCCGCCTTGGAGCTGAGGGAGTGTTCGCCTCGGTATTCCATGGAGCCGCTCAAGTCGACAAGGAGCGTCGCGTGCAGGTTTGTTTCCTGTTCGTATTCACGAATGTAAAAGCGGTCCGTCCGGGCAAATGCGCGCCAGTCGAGCCGGCGGATTTCATCTCCGGGGACGTAGGGGCGGTGTTGTTTGAAGGAGATGCTGGCGCCCTTGTGAGGGGAACGATGCAGTCCGGTGCTCAGGCCCTCAACAATTTGACGGGCGAGCAACTGCAGTCGTGAAAAAGACCAGATGTCCTGAGTCTTTTGAGATTCTCCAGAGACGGGCGGCGTTTTCACTCGAGAGCCTAGAGCGTGGCGGCTGGGTTGGTGCGGGGGAGGGACTCTAACAGCCGGCGGATAATTGCATCGGGTGAGATGCCTTCTGATTCGGCATGGAAAGTGGGGACGATCCTGTGTCTCAGGACTGGGAGAGCAAGGGCTTCGACATCTTCAATGCTCATGTGGACTCGACCTTGAAGGAGGGCGCGCACTTTACCGGCGAGAACGAGGCATTGGCTGGCGCGAGGGCCGGCGCCCCAGCTCACCAGTTCCTTGATAAACGGGGGAGCGTCCGCCGCTTCGGGCCGTGTATGCCGGACGAGATCGAGGACGAAATCCATGACGTGATCTGGCACGGGAACTTGTCGGGCGGTTTTTTGGCATTGGAGGATTTGTTCGCCGGAGACGACTGGGCGAATATCGGCTTCGTGTGAGCTGGTGGTGCGTCGGATGACTTCGCGTTCCTCTTCACGCTCGGGGTAGGTGACTAGGAGATGGAAAAGGAAGCGGTCCTTTTGCGCTTCTGGGAGGGGATAGGTGCCTTCCTGTTCGATCGGATTTTGGGTAGCCAAAACGAAGAAGGGTTGTTCGAGGTGAAGGGTATGTCCGCCTGCGGTGACGGAATGCTCCTGCATGGCTTCGAGCAGCGCCGCTTGTGTTTTGGCGGGTGTGCGGTTGATTTCGTCTGCGAGGAGCATTTGGGTAAACACAGGCCCCTTTTGGAATACAAAACGACGGCGGCCGGTGGTGGGATCCTCTTGAATGATATCCGTGCCAGTGATGTCTGCTGGCATCAAATCTGGAGTGAATTGGATTCTGCGGAAGGAGAGATGCATGGCTTGGGCCAAGGTGCGGATGAGCGCTGTTTTGGCCAGACCGGGAACTCCCTCCAAGAGACAGTGTCCGCCCGCGAGTACGGCGATGAGGAGTTGGTCGATCACCTCGTTTTGGCCCACAATGAACTTGGCCATCTCCTCTCGGATTTTGGCGTGAGCTTTCACGAGGAAGTCGGCGGCTTCGCCATGGGAAACCGGGGTCGCAAGCGAGGGAGATTCCATTTCTTTGATTGGTATGTGTGGGGTGGGCTTGGACGATTCTGAGGGAGAGTGGGGGATTTCAGAGACGAATTCGAAGAGACTGCTGCCAATGCTGAATTGGTCCCCCGTACGGAGTACCGTGGCTTCTTTGACTCGCGCACTGTTCAATCGGGTTCCATTGGAGCTGTGGAGATCGGTCAGAACCCAATCTTGTCCCTTTTGGCTGATGCGTGCATGGCGTCGTGAGACTTCGATTTCATCTTTGATGATGACGTGACAGGACTCATCGCGGCCTAAGAGAACTTCAGGATCTGTGAGTTCGATGGAGGTTCCTTTGAGAGGACCGTTGACGGCTTTGATGCGAGCCATGGGATGGGGGTGGATGGGGACGCTTGTTCCGAGCGCCGCTGGCGGGTGGGAATGTTTTAGGGTGAGAAGCAGTAGTTTAGCGAGAAACGACAGGTGCTTTGCAAAGAAAAGAGAGGGTCTCGAAATTTATCCGCCATATTCGGCCCATTTTTTGGCTCCGGATCGATCCTGAGAAACAGAGTCACTAAGACAAAAGCCGGATTTGGATCATCAGAGGGGTCATTGTTGGAGGCTTCTGAAGTCTGCAGAGATGGCCCTTCCTTTTTTGAACAAACAGCAACCTCCCCTGCTCCCCCTTATCATGTCTCCTGTATTCTTTCCGTCTCGGCGTTCTTTTTTGATGGTTTCACTCGGGATCTCCCTCTTTGGGGGGGCTGTTCAGGCGCAGGAGTGGACGACTCTTTTTAATGGTCGGGATTTTGGGGGATGGCGTGAGCCCATGGGAACGTGGGCTGTTCATCAAGGAGTGTCCTTAAACCCGTCTGATCCGAAGGCATTCGCCGTTACTGAGGGACAGGGGGTGATGTTGAACAGCCCGGCTTCGAAAACTGTGGACGCGGTGACAGTGGAGGAGTTTGGAGATTGCCGGTTGCAGGTGGAGTTCTGCGTGGCGAAGGGGTCGAATTCAGGGATTTATTTTCAGGGCCGTTACGAGGTGCAAGTGTTGGACAGCTATGGAAAAGCGGAGGTGGGAGTTCACGATTGCGGCGCGATTTATGAGCGTTGGAATGATCAAACAAAGAAGGGGTTCGAAGGAACGGCTCCTCGTTTGAATGCTTCAAAAGAGCCCGGAGAGTGGCAGAGTTTTGACATCAGCTTCGTGGCTCCGAAGTTCGGTCCGGATGGGAAGAAAACGGCGAATGCAAAATTTCTTCGAGTCATTCACAACGGGAAGGTTGTGCATGAAAACGTGGAGGTCACTGGGCCGACTCGGGGAGGTAAGGGCGAGGAATCAGTCAAGGGCCCGATTCGCTTGCAGGGCGACCATGGACCCGTTGCGTATCGAAATCTCAAAATTTCGAAGTCAGTTGCGCCTTAATAACCCTAACCAAGTCCCCGTTCCTGTCGTCAATCCGTCCGGATTGTGGCGTTTCGATTGGAAAGATCTTCGGTTGGCTATTCCCAGACGGGCTCTAGTTGTTGCTCCAAGACGGAGCCTGTAAGCCTGTCGATTGCAAAGGACATCCAGAGTCGGGATTCCGACTCGATTGCAAAATCGGCTCCGCTCTTGGCGTTTGCAGGGTATTTTCCCGTCTGCACGATCACATCGAGGAATAGATTCCAAACCCGCATTTGAGTCGAATCTGTGAGTGCTCTCAAAACAGACTCCCGGCGGCGTTGGATCCGCTGGTCGGAGGATGATGAAAACACGTTTTCGAGGGTGCAGGAGAATCCTCCAAAACTCCAAGAGCCGCTGTGAGGACGTCCCGGAGGGATCGTGTAGGTGTAACAAGAGTTGGGTTGGCTCATGCCGGCCTGTGGAGGATTGAGTAGAAGATTTTTCCCAAGAAGTCTTCCGCAGAGATGTGCTGGATTTTCGAACGGACCTTCGCCGATATCGGACCCCTGTGTATATTTTAAGATGGCCTCGGCAGCCGCTTGAACTTCGTGGTTGGACCGTGTGTCGATGAGAGGAATGTTTCCTTGCTCGTCCTTAAGGGCGCCTGCGAGAAGCGCCTTAAGAACGTGAAGCTGGCGGGTGTTCGCGTCAACCTTTCCGGCAACGAGAGGATTTTCGGAAGGAATTTCGACCACGGTAAAAAGATCGAGAAGCGCAGCGTCACCACTTTCCGGAGTGAAGAAGTCTATGTTTTTCCAAGGAGTTCCTCGGAATGCGTAAGACATCTCAGCGACTGATTGGAATGGGCGATTTAGAATGATTGGCCTGCTTCTGCGACTCGTGTCCGTGCTGCACT
>CANFNA010000210.1 GCA_947448395.1 Chthoniobacteraceae bacterium | reverse complement strand
CCCCTCCGTGGCAAGGTGGCGGCGAAATGATTCTTTCCGTCCAGTATACCTCCTCGACCTACAAACCCGCCCCAGCTCGATTCGAAGCCGGTACCCCAAATGTCGCAGGAGCCGTCGGGTTGGGTGCCGCCATTGACTATCTCGAATCCATCGGCCGCCAGAGAATTCAGTTCCATGACGAATCTCTGGCTCGGGAGGCTTACCAACGCGTCTCAGAAATCCCCGGTTTTCGGGTCTTGGGCCCCTCCAAAGAACGCGGCGGACTGGTTAGCTTTGCACACGAATCGATTCACCCACACGATCTCACGGCGTTCTGTGACCAGAAAGGTCTAGCCGTTCGCGGAGGCCACCACTGCAACCAGCCGCTGACCCGAAAATTCGGACTACCGAGCACCACCCGCGCAAGCTTCTACCTGTACAATACGCCCGAGGAGCTCGATCGGATGATTGACATCCTTCACCAAGCCAATCGTTTTTTTGCATGAACGCCGAATTTGAGGAACTCTACCAGCAGGTCATTCTGGATCACTCCAAACGACCCCGGAACTTCGGCCCACTCGATGGGGAGGCGATTCACGTCGACGGCGACAACCCCTCCTGTGGAGACGAGATTCATTTGCACGTCCGATTCGACTCAAACGGAGGCGTGGAAGAAGTGAGGTTTACGGGGATGGGCTGTGCCATCAGTCAGGCGTCTGCCTCCATGATGACTCTGAAAATCAAAGGAAAATCAGGATTAGAAGCTCGGGAAATGCTCGCCGCGTTCCAAGATTTGGTGACAGAGGGCAAATTAGACCCTCCCAAAATGCTCGGCGACCTCCGTCTGTTGGCTGGAGTTCGAAAATTTCCCCAACGAGTCAAGTGCGCCATGCTCGCATGGAGAGCCTTCGAACAGGCCCTCCACTCCCACCAAGAAAATAAGGGCATCCCCTCCACCGTTTCCACCGAGGAATCGGCTCCCCACTGTCCTTGAGCGGTCCAAAACTACTCCCCATGAACTCGGAGGCAGACTTGCCCCTGCCACCCCAAATCCGATAACATCCCACCGCAGCGTCTTCTTCTCCCAACGCAATGCAGAATCCCCCTCCAGCCCGTCGCCTGTTTCAGGTAAAATCCGGCCGATCCGAAGGATTCACGCTGGCCGAGGTTGCCCTCGCCATGGCGATTTTCTCGTTTGCCCTCGTCAGCATGCTCGGCCTCCTCTCCGTCGGGCTCAAGTCCTCTAGGAAAGCCAACCTGCAAACCATCGCCGCAAATCTTCTGTCCACGATCGCCGCGGATCTGCGCGCCTCCTCGGTTTACCCACTCCCTGACAGCCCTGGGGTTCTTTCCTACGAAAGTCCGTCCCTCAAAATTCAGGCCTCCTACGACGATGCCAATCAGGAGCTTAAAATTTCATCCGAAACCTCCCTTCTCCTTACCGATGCGGGAACCAACGCCGCTGGATTGGGTATTGCAGATCTCGGAGTCCTGAAAACCTTCCGTGTCAATTTGCTTCCTCCTTTGGAAAAAGGGGTTCAAGCCATTCGCGTCATCATCTCCTGGCCTTCCAACATCCCCGCCAACGTCAAACCCGAGGGATCTCTAGACACCTTGGTTCCGTTGCCATTGCAGCTCGTCCCCCTCTAAAACCTCCAGCACTGTGAGCCGTTCTCCCTCCAACTCGTCTCGGGGCTTCACCTTGGTTGAACTCATGGTGGCCATCTCCGTACTGGGGATTCTGTGCTCCCTCGTACTCCAAGTCATGAGTTCCGCGACCCGACTCACCGGAGGTGCGCGCCAAACAACGGACTGCGATACCGAGGCAAGGTACGCACTCGATCAAATTGCAACCGATCTCGCCCACCACATTCGCCGCTCGGATGCCAGCGCCTTCATCGATAAGCGCAGTGGAAATGACCGCATCTATTTCTTTGCGGACATGCCAGGATATGATCCGGACCTCACGAATGAGCAACGTAGTAACATCTCCCTTCTAGGATACCGCATCTACTCAAACGGGAGCCAATTCGCTCTCCAGCGCTTTGCCAAAGCCCTCCCTTGGCAAACGAACGGAGCCAAAGTCGCCATGCCTTATGTCATGACCGATTACAGCCTGAACGGTGACAAGGGAAATGCCGGCTACGTTCAGGGCCCCACCACCCTCGTCGGCGCCTTTCCCTCCGTCATTAACAATGAGTCCTCCGAGGAAAATATGTACCAGACCATCGCCGAAAACGTGATCCGGTTTGAAGTTAGCATCCTCACAAAGCCGATCACCTTTGACGAAAACGCCGGCGTCTCACTCGACAAACCTTACCCATCCGGAACAGCGCCTCTCTTTCCCTCGGATCTCAGACCCGAAGATCGCATGATAGCAGAATTGAACCGAAACGGACTGTCCCGGATTTCCGCTATTGTGATCTCAATTGCCATCTTAGATCCCCAAAACGTGGTCCGCCTCAACGAAACACAGATCAAAACTTTTATAGACGGGGCGCTGACCGACGCTGAATGCGACCCAAATAGCACCAAACTTCCCATGGAAGGTTGGAACCGAGAGTTACAACTGCAAGGTTCCTCCCTACCAAAACCGATGCGAACCGGCGTGCGCTTCTATCAGAGAGTCATCCACCTCTAGAATTACGAGCTCCCATCGGAAGTTCGCACACGGATCACTCGCCGTTGTCCGTTGTCCCCCCCTAGATCAGACGCCTTCAAGAGGTCAGAGATTCAGGGCGCGCTGACGGTAGTGCTCATCAGAGCGATTCATAATTCGCTCCACAACTGCCTCCTCGAGGAAATCTGGCCCTCCCAGAGCCACTGCACCCGCAAAAATCTGAGCAGACTTTACCGTCATCATCATTCCGGCCCAAACTGACTCCACACTTCCGCCAAAAGTCACCAACCCGTGATTTTTCAACAATACCACCCGCGGTAAAACTCCACGTACCGACCGGTAAGCCTCGACCCCATCCCGCATCGCCTGAGCCAACCAAACTCCGGGATCTGTATACGGCACCAGCACCGACTCAGGGCCACAGCAGACAATCTCATCAGGAAAAACGCGACGCCTCGCAAAATCCGAGGCGCTCGGCGAGCAAAGCACCGCATTCACAGCCACAGAATGCGTGTGCCCAACAAATCGCACTCCCGGAAGCGAAAGCAGATAAGCATGAAACAACGCCTCCACCGAAGGGCGTCTAGATCCCGGATCCACACGACAGCCCATCAACGCGTCGTCTACCGCAGCGTCGGAAAGGTCGCTGCGATCCATCAGCGCAAGCAGAGGCTCAAAACGGCACTCCACCACATCCGTTTCGGTGAGCGTTCCGAGACTGCTTCCACTCGCTTTGACCAGAAACGTCTCATCCCCCAAGCGCGCAGACGTATTGCCCTCCCCTAAAATCGCCAACTGCCGGTGCTCGGCTCCCAACTCGCGAGAGAACTCAACCAGACGGCTCCGAATGTCAGAAAGATTGCTCATTGTTAAAATAAAATCCCAGAAACCTCACTCAAACGGTTCCGCAGACAGAAACCTCTAAACCCAGCTCGCGCATCCCAACCGCTTTGGCCAAGAGCGCACGCTTCGCCCCAGCTTTGTCCGGAGCATAAGCAACCTGAATGTGATTCGAAGGATGCCGCGCCATCATCTGATCGCGCGTGATCCCTTGAAGCACCGCATGCATAATGGGCCACTGCGACGTCGTCTGATTCCAACGATCCTCCGTCTCCGCTTTCGGCAAAGCCACGACCTCCGCAAGTCCCGTGTCGAACTTCAACTTTCCGCCCTCAACATAAACGCGACTCCACACCACCCATCCCGGCTTGCTAACCCCCTTCAAAGTCCCTCCCCCTAAGCGGAAATACATTTCCGGCTGACGCTCGCTACTCGCCCCTTTCCAACCGCCCACAAAATGAGCCGGTGGAGCCGCCCCTGAAATCAAAAACACCCAGACATAAGCCTCCAATGCCTTTCCAGAAAACTGCCGCCCCCAGCGCAAGTCATGGAGAGTATTTTCAGGCGCAAACCCGAGGTGCCGCCAAAGCCGGTAAGTCACCAAGCCATCCAAACCAGCACACTCATCAACTTCGTTAAAGTGCGGCAGCGCCTCCCCAGGGAACAACTCCACCCGTGTCCCCTCGCAATACACCGGGGGACGAACGACATTATTGAGCGTTCCTTCAACTAAATCAGATGCGGGAGCGAGATCCTTCAACCCTTGTTGGTACTGAATCCCAATCGTCGCGCACCCGAACTCATCTGCAATTCGAACCGCCGCAATATACATTTTGCACTGATCCAGAACCTGCGCCCGGGTCAGATCGGTTTCCGGCTTTTTACCAAACACAAAACGCAGTCCCTGCTTGAGGTACCATCGGTAAACAGCCTCCGCCTCCGAATCCTTCACAGTCAGCATCTTCGCATACAGGGCGGACTGGCTCAGGCGTTCCTTAAACAAGCCCGTCTCATGCAAGAGCTCATCGGGAATGATGGCGTTGTACATGCCCATACAACCCTCATCGAATACCCCCATGATGGCCTTGCGCTTTTTGAAGTCCTGAGCAAACCGCACCCCTAATTTCTCCACCGAAGAAGGCACCTTCACTTTGCTCAGCGGCCGAACATGCGACGTGTCGTGTCGGATCGTTCCATTTTTTAACCAAGCTCGGAGGTGCTTACGGAAAAACCGGTCCTCGAAATTCTCACTCCAGAGCGAGCTGAACTTCACACCCGCCTTCTTCAGCGAACCATTCAAATTGAGCATCCCAACCAGACCCGGCCATGTCCCACTCCAGTTTGCCAGCGTGAGAATCGGGCCGCGATGGG
>CANFNA010000209.1 GCA_947448395.1 Chthoniobacteraceae bacterium | reverse complement strand
CTTCTTCACATTCACCACACGACCAGTTTCCGCGGCCGCTTGAATCAAATCTGTTTGGCGACACAGAAACGCTGGAATTTGTAATATATCGATCCATTGACCCGCGACCCTCGCCTCTTCAGGAGAATGAACATCGGTCGTCACTGGGACCCCCAACTCAGCACCGATCGCTGCCAGAATCTTACAGCCTTCCTCCACCCCAGCCCCACGGAACGACCGCACCGAAGTCCGGTTTGCCTTGTCATAGGACGCTTTGAAAACAAACGATGCTCCAAGCCCATCGCAAATCTCCTTCAAAGCGCGCGCCATTTGCCACACAAAGGCTTCAGATTCAATCACGCAGGGGCCTAAAATAAATAAGGGCCTCGCCCCGCCCAAGGTCACGGATCCTATCGACAAAGGCTGCTGTTTCATTTCTCGGGGGGAAAACTCTGTAGACCCTGACGAAGGCCCAATCATCGCGTCTCAGAGGACCCATCAACGGCCCCCCAAGACTCTGGTAAAACATAGCCTTCAAGAGCCCGTTTCCTAGAAGAAATCTAACAAATAGTCAGTCAAGTGAACAAAGTCCTTATCCCTCATCGTATCCACCCTAAGGAGATACACTCACCACCACAGAGGCCTGAGCCCCAAAGTATCTCCCAGCCACTTCCTTGACCTCTTCCAGAGTCACCCCGCGAATCCGTTCCCGAGCCACGCGATAATGCTCCGCTCCAAGCCCGTACAATTCATCTAAGGCACAGCCAAGAGCCAATGCCCCCATACTCTGATTGCGAATCTCTAGGGCTCCTAAAAACTTCTCCCGAGCCCTCTCTAACTCTGCGGCCGTCAGGCCCCCCTCTGCTAATTGCCGGATTTCATCCTGTAACTCCGCTAACACCGCAGTTCGCTTCTGCGGATCCGTCCCCAAATAGAAAGAAAATGCTCCCGGCGCCAAGCCCACAAACTGAGAAGCTCCAACGAAATAGGCCAAACCCAGTTGCTCGCGAATCCTAACAAAAAGCCGCGACCCAAGGTCACTGCACGCCTCTTCCAGAATCTCTAGGGCCGCTCGATCCGCACTGAATACATCCGCCCCTCGATAGCCCACAAACAGCACCGCCTGCTGTTTGTCCAACGTGCTACAAATTTCTACCGATTTTTCCAGAGTCGGCGTCGCCAAAAGCTCACGCAACGACTCTTCCCCTCGCGGCACCGCTCCAAAAGCCTCGTCAAGCGCTTGTTCCACTTCCTTCCGATCAATGTCCCCAAACACTGCGATCACTCCATTTTTACCAACAACATACCGCTCGCGGTACTCCAACAAACTCTCCCGCCGAATCGCCCCAACACTCTCAGGCGTCCCATTGCGTCTCAACGCATAGGGATGCCCCCCCATCAGATGCTCTCGCATCAGGCGACCCGCCACCGCCACCGGTTCCTCCTCCTCCTCCTTAATCGCCGCCAATTGAGCCTCCTTCTCCCTGACGACCGAGGATTCCGGAAAATCCGCATTCCGAACTACATCCGCAAGAATCTCCAATCCAAGCCTCCAATTATCCCTCAACCCACCCACTGAAACCGAGATGCTGTTGTTACCTCCATCAGCCCCAATCCCCCACCCAACAGACTCCAAAACCTCCGCAATTTCCTCCGCACTGCGCGTCGGAGTGCCCTTCGTCAACACTCTGGAAAACAGTCTCGTGATCCCTGCCGTCCCAGCGCTTTCCGTCAACCCACCCGCCTTGAAGACCGCAACAAACGTCACCAACGGCAATTTTCGATCCTCACAGACCAAAGTGCGCAGCCCATTTGAGAGCTCATGCCGATGGATCGCCCCCCGAGTGCTCGAAGTACTGGTCACTTTTGTTTTGGCTAGGGAGCCTTTCGGGTTCAACGAAACTACCGTCGCCGACTCCTCCTTCGCGTAAGTCTTGAGAACCCGTTGCACGTCGTCCACGCCCACCCCTTGCAACAGCTCTAAATAGTGACGGGATAAATCCAAATTCCGCGATACCAGCCAATTTCCCCCCATATCTGAAGCCCGACCTCGAGCCGTCGCCAACGCTCCAAGTTGTCCACTCAACGCAATCCTTCTCGCCTTTTCCAACTCCTCAGGCCGCACCCCTTCCCTCCTAATCAGATCGAACTCCGCCTCAATCACCTTCTGCGCAGCCTCCCGATTTCCACAATCCAGAATCGCATCCACCCCAAAAAGACCGGGCTCCGCAGGGCTATAAGTCCACGCATCAATCGAGTGTACCAAACGATCCTTTTCCCGGAGCCTCCGATATAAACGAGAACTCCGCCCCTGCCCCAGCACCGCAGCCAACAAATCAAGCGCGGGAATATCCGGATGAGTCACATCTGGAACATGCCAAGCCATGTGCAACCTGGTCAGCTCGGTGGAAAATTCCTCATGGACCTCACGCCATCCCAACTGCTTGGGCTCCTGCGGCACCCATACCGGCTCCAAGGCCAACCGCGGGCGATGTTCAACCCAACGCTCCAACTGCTCTTTGACCTGCTCCGCCTCCACATCGCCACTCACGACAAAAAAGACATTATTCGGCGCGTACCGTTTTCCATAGTACTCCAACACATCTTCCCGCGTCAGTGCGTTGAAAGTTTGAAGATGGCCGATCACGGGGTGCCGGTAAGGATGAACGCGATACGCATTCGCAAAAAGCTGCTTGCTCGCAACTTGATCCGGATCATCAAACCCCATCGCAAACTCACGCCGAATGACCTCCTGCTCCTTCGCGTATTCCTCCGATGGGAGCCTCGAATTAAAAACTGCGTCCGCCAACAATTCGAGCCCGACGCCCATTCCCTTCGCAGGCATATCCATCCAGTAAACTGTCCGATCAAATGATGTGTAGGCATTGATGTAGCCACCCACGTTTTGAACCTGTTGGGCTAGCTCACTGCACGAACGCTTGTCCGTCCCCTTAAACAGCAAATGTTCCAGTAAATGAGAGATTCCAGCCCCCAAAAAACGACCCTCATGAATCGATCCGGTTTGCACCCAAGCCTGCAAACTCACCACGGGCGCCGAGTGATCCTCCTGAACCAACAGTTCCAGTCCATTTTCAAGGGTAAAAACACTCGTTTGGAGTTCAGGCAAGCGCAGGCCCTGAGCCGCATTACAGGAGGAAGAATTCATCGCCCATGAAACTAACCCATCCCGCTCCAGAGCAAAAGATCCGTCGGCGGTGAATTCCCTGCTCTGCGGTCAGTCTCTCGCCTCGGCACACCTCTAAAAATCCCCGCGAAGCCTTTTATCTCTGTAGCAAACGAGAATTTTTCTAATTTAAGAGTCAGCTCCTTCCCCTCAAGATGATCAGCCCATGATTCGCTACGACTATGTGGTGATTGGCAGCGGCATCGCCGGTCTGTCCTTCGCCCTGAAAGCTGCGGCACACGGAACCGTCGCCCTCATCACCAAAGGCGAACGTTCCGAGTCTAACACTGCCTATGCACAAGGCGGCATCGCTTGTGTCACTAGCGCGGAGGACTCCTTCGAACTGCACGTCCAAGACACCCTCGTAGCCGGCGCCGGTCTCTGCGATGAGGCTGTCACGCGCACCATTATCTCAGAAGGCCCCGCCCGTATCCGCGAACTCGTCGCCGCTGGCGTTCACTTCGACGAACGTTCCGTCCCAGCCTCCCCATCCAACCTCTCCGCCTCCCGCACTGAGCCCGATCTCACCAAAGAGGGAGGTCACTCCAAACGGCGAATCCTCCACGCCCGAGACATCACAGGCCGCGAAATCGAACGCGCTCTTCTCGCCGCCATCGATGCCCATCCCAATATTCAGGTCCTCGAACACCATTTCGCCATCGCCCTCATCACCCTCAGTAAACTCGGTTTCGCTAGCGAAGACCGCATCCTCGGGGTCTACGTCCTCAATCAACTCTCAGGCGAAATCCTCACTTTCCGAACCGACCGCGTGATCCTTGCCACCGGCGGATGCGGAAAAGTCTACCTGTACACAACCAATCCAAGTGTTGCCACGGGAGACGGCGTTGCCATGGCTTGGCGGGCCGGAGCTCGCATCGCCAACATGGAGTTCATTCAATTTCATCCCACCTGTCTTTACCACCCGCAGGCCGGCTCCTTCCTCATCTCAGAGGCCGTTCGCGGCGAGGGCGCACGCCTTGTCGATCGTAACGGTCGTCCATTTATGCAGCGCTACGATTCACGCCTTGAACTCGCCCCGCGAGACATTGTCGCACGCGCCATCGATGCCGAAATGAAACGTACCGGAGCTCAGTGCGTTTATCTCGATATCTCACACAAACCACCGGAGTTCGTTCGAGACAGGTTCCCAACCATTCATCAGACCTGCCTCAAATACGGCATCGATATCACAAAAGACAGAATCCCCGTTGTTCCAGCCGCCCACTACCAATGTGGCGGCGTACAAACCGACGTCGATGGTCTCACCAGCCTTCGCGGTCTCTACGCCATCGGAGAAGTCGCATGCACCGGCCTCCACGGCGCCAATCGCCTCGCCAGCAATTCGCTCCTCGAAGCCGTTGCCCTCGCTCACCGCTGCCACGAAGCCATCCGTGTCACCCTTCCCTCGGACCCTCAAAACGGTCGACTCCATTTTCCACTCCCAGAGTGGAGGAGTGGTGACGCCCAAGACGTCGATGAATTGGTCGTCATCTACCATAACTGGGATGAAATCCGCCGACTCATGTGGGATTACGTCGGCATCGTTCGAACCACTAAAAGACTCCAACGCGCCGCGACCCGACTCCGAAATCTGGAGCGCGAGATCCAAGAATTTTACTGGAATTTCAAAGTCACAACCGACCTTCTCG
>CANFNA010000208.1 GCA_947448395.1 Chthoniobacteraceae bacterium | reverse complement strand
GGGGACTTGTTGGACGCGGAATATTGGCGCGCGCTTCCAGGGTTTCAGAGCGTAGCGGCCGATGATTTTCACACTCACCAGTTTCAGCAGAGGGCCACAGTGACGAGCGTTGCTCAACTGCGTGAGGTCCTTGGAAATAGGCAGCCTGAGGCCTTTTACGACGATCTTACTGCAGGGTTGCGGAATGCACCCATGGCCTTGCGTATTTCGCCCCATCTATTGAGTTTAATTAACTGGGACGATCCATCGGATGGGGTTCGTCGTCAGTTTCTTCCTTTGCGTAGTCATCAACAGCCGGATCATCCGATGGTTCGATTGGATTCGCTTGGGGAGCGCAAGGACTCTCCGGTTCCCGGGTTGACGCATCGGTACCGCGATAAAGCGCTGTTTCTTCCTGTTGACAGTTGTCCGGTGTACTGTCGGTTCTGTACCCGTTCTTATGCGGTGGGTGTAAATACGGAACTTGTTTCAGAGAAAGCGAAATTTCACGCGAACTTGGAGCGTTGGGAGGCGGCTTTCTCTTACATTGAATCGACGCCGGATCTTGAGGATATCGTCATTAGTGGTGGGGATACCTACAATTTGCGTCCGGACCATTTGGAATCGATTGGGATGAGGTTGCTGTCGATTCCGCACATTCGGCGTTTGAGGTTTGCGACGAAGGGACTGTGCGTGATGCCTCAGAAAATTCTTTCGGATCAACGATGGACGGATGCGTTGACGCGGGTGGTTGAGAGGGCCCGGCGACTTCACAAAAGTGCGGTGGTGCACACGCATTTCAATCATCCTAATGAGATTGTGGAGGTGACGCGTCGTGCGATGAATCTTTTGGTGGAGCGTGGAATTACGGTGCGTTCTCAGACGGTTCTGCAGAAACGGGTCAATTCGGATCCGGAAACGATGCAGCTTTTGGTGAAGCGACTGGGGTTCGTGAACATCCAGCCGTACTACGTCTATTTTCATGATTTGGTTCCCGGGGTGGAGGATTTGAGGACCTCACTTGGGACTGGTCTCGCGCTTGAGAAAAGGGTTCGCGGGGTGACCGCGGGTTTTCACACTCCGACTTTTGTGGTGGATACGCTCGATGGTGGAGGCAAACGGGACGCACATTCATTTGAGTTGTATGATCCCGAGATCGGACTCGCGGCCTTTACGAGTCCGGAGGTCAAACCGGGGCGGGTTTTCTTGTACTTTGATCCGCTGGACGGGCTTTCAGCGGCAGTGCAGAGGCAGTGGAGAGAGCCTGAGGCGCGCGAGAAATTGTTAAGCACCTTTCTGGATCGCGTTCACAGCGAAACTGGCGTCATGGGAAAGTTCTGAGCGGATTTTAGAAGGAGCTTTCGAGGGATATGAAGCGATCTGAAACCAACTCGGCAGAGTGTTTTGGCTCGGTGGTTGGGTCTCCGGAAAAGAGCAGTGGCTTGCGGAGCCTGATATTTGGATTCGCGAGAGTTGTGGCCCCGCTGGTTCGGCGTTTTTGCGTCCGAGCAGAGGCCGTTCAAGATTTACGAGGGGGTGGACTGCTCGTGGGGCACGAATGGTCCTGGGAGAAAGCGTTTTGGCTGCAAGTGTCGAGCCCTCGGGAGATCCGGTTTTTTGTTTCAAGGGAGATCCCGAGGGTGTCTCGGGAGGCTTTGTACCGATGGCTTCTCTCCCCGATAGTGCATGAGGCTGAAGTGGCGGAGGGAAATCAATGGTTGGAGAGGGCGGTGCGAGAATCGATTCGGACTGGAGCGATTGTTTGTTTTTTTGGCGAAAATGAGAGATGGCCAGATTCTTGGTTGGGCCGGTTTTTTGCGGAGGAAACCTTTCCCGTGGTGCCGGTGTGGGTGGACGTATTTAGCTTGGGCGGGATGGGACGTGCGCTGGTCTCGATTGCTTACGGTTCGGCGCGACCGGCGAGTGAAGTGAGTGCTGTTGGGGTCCGTGAGATGCTTTTTGAGCAAAGGGAAATTGCTTACCGATGCCATCCAGCGCTTCACCAGCATCTGGGAAGAGAGGCCATCCGCGGACTTTCATTTAGGCGGAGTGCAGTGGGGTTGGTGGATGGTTTGGATGGGAGTGTGCTTTCGCGAGGGGCGCTTCTGGCGGCTGGGATTGCGTTGTCGGAGGTGATTCGTCGGGAGTTTCGTGGTCCGCGTGTGGCGATTGTGCTGCCGCCCGGAAAAGGGTGTGTGATCGCGAATCTAGCGGTGGTGTTGGCTGGGAAAGTTCCTGTAAATTTGAACTTCACGGCAGGGCGTCCTGCGATTGAGGCAGCCCAGAGGATTGCGGAATTGGGGTGTGCGCTGACGGCGAAGATGTTTGCGGAAAAAATCCCGGAGTTTCCTTGGCCTTCGAGAGTGTTGTTTCTTGAGAAGGTCTTGCCGGCTCTCAAACCTCGGATGTTGTTTTGGGGGATTTTGACGCTGGTATTACCAGTGGATGTCATTGCATGGATGCTTGGGCTACCGAAAAGAGGGGGGCGTGAGGAGGCGGTGATTCTTTTTACCAGCGGGAGTTCTGGGGATCCCAAGGGGGTGGTTCTATCGCACCGGAATTTGCTGGGAAATGTGGCTCAATTTTCAGCGATGCTCGGATTTAAATCGGAGATTGGTCTTCTCTCCTGCCTTCCCATTTTTCACTCCTTTGGAAGCACCGTGACGCTTTGGTATCCGATTTTAAAGGGAATGCGGATGGTCACTTATCCAAGTCCAATGGATCCGATGAAAAATGCGGAACTGATTGAGAGGTATGAGATTGGGATGCTTTTTTCGACGCCAACTTTCTTGCGGGGTTATTTGCGGAAGGTGGAGCGTGAGCAGTTGAAGAGTTTACGGTTGGTTGTTACGGGGGCTGAACGGTTGCCGATGGATTTGGCGGAGGCATTTTTGGACCGGTTTGGGATTTCGGTGATGCAGGGGTACGGGTTAACGGAGACGTCCCCGGTGGCGAGTGTGAACTTACCGGAGCGAGAAGGAGGGATTGGTTCAGGGCCTTTTCAGAGAAAAGGGTCGGTTGGGTTATTGGCGCCTGGGATGGCGGCTCAGATACGGTGTGCGGATCGGGGCGTGAAAGTGTCTTTGGAGGAGACTGGGATGCTGTGGTTGAAGGGCCCCAATATTTTTGAGGGGTATCTGAATGATCCGGATCGGAGTGCTGAAGTGCTTTCTGAGGGGTGGTTTAAGACGGGGGATTTGGGGCGCTTTGACGCTGATGGTTTTTTGTACATTGAGGGGCGTGTTTCGCGCTTCTCCAAGATTGGAGGAGAGATGGTGCCGCATGAGACATTGGAAATGCACTTGATGCAGATCTTGGAAGTGAAGGAGGAGGAGAAGGTGTTGGCGGTTGCTGGGGTGCCGGATGAAGCGAAGGGAGAAGCCTTGGTGGTTCTTACGACGCGATCGTTTGAGCTAAGTGCGGTTCGGGCGCAGTTGCAGGCTCGGGGTCTGCCGAACCTTTGGGTTCCACGTCGGTTGGTGGAGGTCGCAGAGATTCCTCATCTCGCCACAGGGAAGATGGATTTGCGACGGATCCGAGAAATTGCGATGGGAGCCTCGTAGGTGGATGCTGAAATCCAAACGGTGGTTAAGGCTTCTCGAGTGGCTTCTGGGGAGAAGCGCGTGTTGGGGCCAATGCGTTTGAGTGCAGTCGTTCGTTTGCTGGGGGCGACTGCCTCGTGGGGGATGAGTTTTTCTGCGGCAAAGGCGTTGATGCTGCTTCAAAACGAGCTTATTCCGGATCGCTCATCGGTGTTTCACGCTTCGTTCATCCTGATGAACCGGATGCTGCTTTCGTGGATTTTGATGGCCGCCGTTTTTTGGAGGACGCTTCGTGGGTTGAAGCGGGAGGAGTTTCTTCAGGGGATAGAGCTTGGGCTGTTTGGTGGAGTTGGAATGCTTTTGCAGACGGATGCCCAGACGATGATTCCAGCGAGCACCTCTGCTTTTTTCACCCAATTCACCTGCATTTTTGTTCCTTTAACGGTGGCGCTTCGTTCCAAGGAGGCACCTTCCTTCAGAGTCATCGCCTCCTGCGTGATGGTGCTGCTTGGGTGCGCGATTTTGAGTGGTTTTGGAGGAGGACAGGGTTTTGGGCGGGGTGAATGGGAGACGATTGGGGCGGCTGCATTGTTCACTGGGCAAATTCTTGCGCTGGAACGGAATCGTTATGCTGGGAATGAAATGCGCAACGTGGCTTGTGTGATGTTTGGGATTAAGGGTGGTTTGTTTTTTCTGTTCTCTGTGGGGTGTGAGTGGGGACGGGGTGTGAGTGGGGGAGGAACCCCATTGGCTGCTTACGGAAGTGTGGCCATGTGGGGGTGTCTTGCGGCGCTCACTGTTTTTTCGACGGCCTACGGGTATGCGACGATGTTGAAGTGGCAACCGCGTGTGAGCGCCACGCAAGCGGGATTGATCTATGCGACCGAGCCGGTGTTTGCCACGGTCTGGGCTTTGTTTTTGCCCGAATGGCTTTCGGGACTCATGGGGGTTTCGTATGCCAACGAATTTGTGACTATTCCCTTTGGAATTGGATCGATCCTTATTCTGGGAGCGAATGGCTTCTTACTGAGCGCGGGCAGTGAAAAAGCGGTGAGACCGTCTGTTTTGTCGAAGGATTAAGATGGTTTGGGGCGGACTGGCGGCAAAAGTATTTTATGGGGAGTTGGTTGCAACGAATCTGTAGGTCGTTGTGAGCCTATCGAAAGGCACAGCGATCTGTTCTCAGCATGGTCTGCTGACGACAGTTCGCGAAGCGCGCAGTCTGGAACCTTTTTTTGCGCGTTACTTAGAGTTGAAGGCTTGAAAAAGGAGGGTTTTGCTGGGTTAAGGAGCATGGGGGAG
>CANFNA010000207.1 GCA_947448395.1 Chthoniobacteraceae bacterium | reverse complement strand
TGGGGCTGGAGAAGGTCCCAAGGGTCCGGCTGTTCGCCGGTTAAAGTGGTACGCGAGCTGGGTTCAGAACGTCGCGAGACAGTTCGGTCCTTATCCGCTGTGGGCGCAGGAGAAGTGAGGGGTTCAAACCTTAGTACGAGAGGACCGGGTTTGACGAACCTCTGGTGTTCCAGTTGTCCTGTCAAGGGCATCGCTGGGTAGCTATGTTCGGAAAGGATAAGCGCTGAAAGCATCTAAGCGCCAAGCCTATCCCAAGATTGCTTCTCCCTGAAGGGTCGTGGAAGACCACCACGTTGATAGGCCAAGGGTACAAGCGCAGTAATGCGTTCAGCTCATTGGTACTAATTCCCCGTTCGGCTTAGTCTTCTATTTATCCACCCTTAAATGGGAAAGTCAGCGATCGGTTAGGGGGCATGTGTCCTAAGCAGCACATAGCCCCCGCCGGTCAGCCGACTCCCAGTACTTAAACGCTGAAACTTATTTATTCTCCCTCTACCGTATGCAGATGTCAGAGATCTCAGACCTCCTTGTTCATTACCTTAAACAGTAATGACAAACCGGAAAACAACGCTCTTTCTTACTACCGTAGCTTAGCATCCTATCTCGTAGACAACTTTTGTCTCCAGAGACTCTGAGCGGTGTGTGTATTACTAAAAACCAGTAAAACCTGCCAACGCCCAGCACTCTGGTGACCATAGCGCAGTGGAACCACCCGTTCCCATTCCGAACACGGAAGTGAAACGCTGCAGCCCCGATGATAGTGCTTCTATAGGTTGTGCGAAAGTAGGACGTCGCCAGTATCCCCGCCCCGCTCAGGTTAGTCACCAGAGCGGGGCGGCTTTTTTGTACCACAAACACCCCCGCATACTCCTCGCCACCGAGATCCAAAGATGCGTCAAAGGCGAAAAACCACAGGGGGGGGGTAATTTGGACAACTAAGGTTGCGGCGATCCCTTGATAGTCTCTTTTGAAATGAGGCTTCCGCTACCCCTGACAATTTTGCTCGGATTTTGGATCGATCTTGTTCCGCTCCTCTGTTTTTGCGTTGGGGATAATGAGACGGTAACGGAACGGAGCGTCCCTAGTTATGAGGCGCAAATTCGCCCAATTTTTCGGGCTCATTGTACCCACTGTCATGGCGAAGAGGCAAAGCCTGCAGGTAATGTCGATTTGCGGCTACGACGTTTTATGCTGCGTACAACTAAGGATGGGGAAGCCTTATTGGTGCCTGGAAAACCCGATGAGAGCGCGATCTGGCGAGTGATTTATGAAGGCGAGATGCCGAAGAAGGGAAAGAAGTTAAGTGACGAAGAGAAATCTCTGTTAGATACATGGATTCGCTCAGGTGCTCGTCTGAAAGATTCAGAGCCAGAAACGATTCCTTCCGGAGCTTATATTGCAGAGGAAGACCGCCGGTTTTGGGCATTTCAACCGGCCAAAGAGTGGTCTCCGCCGCAATTTGCTGATACTCCCAATCTCGTACCGATTGATGCATTTATTCGCGCGGAGTTGAAGAAAAGGGCAATAGATTTTGCCCCGGAGGCGTCGAGAGAAATTCTGGTTCGTCGGCTGTCTTTAGATCTTCTTGGCATCCCTCCTTCTCCGGAAGAGGTAACGGCTTTTGTTTCTGATAAAAATCCGGATGCCTATAACGCCCTCGTTGAACGGTTTCTTGCTTCTCCAATGTATGGGGAGAGATGGGCTCGCTATTGGCTTGATGTTGCAGGGTACGCCGACACTAACGGTTACGCCGATGCTGACTCTATGCGACCGCACGCTTGGCGATACCGTGATTATGTTATCCGTTCGCTAAACGCCGATAAACCATGGGATCAGTTTATCCAAGAGCAGTTGGCTGGTGACGAACTGCTTGGGATAACTCACGGCACGGTTGGAGAGGCTGTTAGTGATAGTTCCAAACTCGATATTCTAGCTGCGACAGGGTTCTTGCGGCAGGCGCCTGATGGCACTGGCGACTCGGTAGCCGACGCGAACCTGGCGAAGAACCAGAACGTCGCAGACACGCTCCGCATTGTCTCTACTGCTCTAACGGGCCTCTCTGTTGCTTGTGCGCAGTGCCATGACCATCGCTATGATCCGATTAGTCAGATTGATTACTACCGTTTCAGGGCAATTTTTGAACCGGCCTTGAACTGGCAGAAATGGAGGTCGCCGGCACAGCGTTTGGTTTCCCTCTATTCTCAAAGTGATCGCGAAAAGGCTGCTCAGATTGAAAAGAGCGCAGCAGAGATTACGGCGGAAGCGAAGCGTATGGAGAGGGCTTTTTTGGATGAGATTTTCGAGAAGAAAATCACTGATGTGCCTGATTCCGAGCGCGATGCTTATCGAGTTGCGCGTGGAACTGACAAAGCGAAGCGCTCTCCAGAGCAGGAGGGATTACTCAAGAAATATCCGTCGGCGCAAGCGGCCTTTGCCTTGGATCTCTATGACTCCAAATCGGATGCACAAGTGAAGGCGAAGCTTTCCGAAGCTGCAAAGTTGCGAGCCACAAAGCCGATAGAAGGGATGCTTACGGCAACCACTGAAGTGGCAGGGGAAATCCCCAAAAGTCAGGTACACTACCGTGGGGACCATGACCAACTGCTAGAGGAAGTCTCTCCTAGCGAGATAGCGGTTCTCCGAGGACCGGAAATCAAGAGCGCCGACCCCTCCCTAACGACGAGTGGAAGGCGTCTTGCCTACGCCCGATGGTTGACCTCTGGGAACCATCCTCTGGTTGGACGAGTGTTGATGAATCGCATTTGGATGCATCACTTTGGCAGGGGGATTGTTAATTCGCCTGCGGACTTCGGGAAACAGGGTGAACTCCCTACGCATCCAGAACTGCTGGACTATCTTGCCAGGCAGTTTGTTGCGCAGCGCTGGAGTCTCAAAGCAATGCATCGGGAGATTGTCCAGACCCGCACTTATCGACAATCCTCAAGTCACGAAGCCTCGGTTGCTCTGGACCCAGAGAACCGCTGGCTAGGACGCTTTCGCGTTCGCAGGCTCGATGCAGAGGCTGTTCGTGACTCGACACTCTCAGTTTCAGGGATGCTCAATTTGGAAATGTTCGGTCCCCCGATTGCTACAACCTTTACTCCGGAAGGTCGTGTTGTGGCAGGTGTTGAAACTCGGAATGTCAATGGTGACATTACCAAGGTTGAGACGGCTTCACCGGGAGCTTCGCGGCGCTCTATCTACATCCAAATGCGACGGAAGGCGCCGGTTACCGTTTTGGATACTTTCGATCTGCCTGTGATGGATCCTAATTGCGAATGGCGGGCCAGTTCAACCGTTGCACCGCAGGCCCTGTTTCTGATGAACGATGATTTCATGATTCGCGTCGGCAAATCGCTAGCCGATCGCGTGCGGCGGGAGTTCCCTGGCGACGCTCGAGCGCAGGTTCGCCGTGCATGGTCCTTGACTCAGGGACGTTTGCCGAAGCGCGATGAAGAGGATCGCTTTTTGGTGATGCTCTCCGAGCAGATTGAACATGTGCGCGATTATGGCGCCAAGCATCCAGCGCCGAAAGACGCGCCTCCCAATGATGCGACCCTGGATGCCTTAGGCTCACTCTGCCAAGCGCTCCTCGCATCAAATCACCTTTTGCATATTGAGTAAAATTCATCCCGCCATGTTATGACCTCCAAGCCTGTGAACTGCTCTCGAAGACACTTTTTAAGCGCTGGAAGTTGTGGCCTCAGCGGGCTTGCGCTCGCGTCTTTGCTTAGAGACGAGGGGCTTCTTGCGGCTCCGGTTAAGCCTTTGGTTGGAAATGAAACGTTCGATCTGACGCCAAAGAGTCCGGCCGTAGTTGGAAAGGCGAAGGCGATGATCTCCCTGTTCATGATGGGTGGACCGTCGCAGATGGATTTGTTTGATCCGAAGCCGATGCTCGTAAAGTACGATGGCAAGCCGTTTCCAGGGGAGATCAAGTATGACAATGTCGCGCAGGCATCAACGAAGGTGTTTGCGAGTCCATGGAGTTTTTCGCGCGCTGGGCAATGTGGAATGGAGCTAAGCGAACTGCTCCCGCATCTGCAGCAGGTAGCAGACGATATAACGCTCATTCGCTCGATGAAATCCGGCCTAAGCAATCATTTGGGTGGCTTGCTTGCAATGCTCACCGGACGGGGGAACGTTGGAAGACCGACACTTGGAGCGTGGGTATCGTATGCACTTGGGAGTGAGACACGTGATTTGCCGGCGTTTGTGGTGCTTGCGCATCCCTCCGGGCTCCCCACTTTTCAGCATCAGCACTGGACCAACGGATGGCTGCCATCGGCTTATCAAGGGACCTTGGTGCAAGCAAAAGCACCTTACATTTTAAATTTGGACCCGCCACCGGCCCTTTTGGGAAAGCCGCAGGAGCGGCAGATGGAGTTATTGAAGATGCTGAACACGGAGCACTCTAATCGGCATCGTGGGGAGCAAGATCTGATGGCGCGCATTGCAAGTTATGAGCTTGCGGGTCGGATGCAGACTTCAGCAAAAGAGGCGTTTGACTTGTCTGCGGAGCCTGAACACATCCAAAAATTATATGGCATCGATAATCCGCTCACCGCGGACTACGGCCGCCGATGTTTGATTGCGCGGCGCTTGGTTGAGAGGGGGGTGAGATATGTTCAGGTTCTCAATAATGGCCAAAGTTGGGATCATCACGGATCGATTCTGTCTGGCTTGCCCGCTCGGTGTGTTGAGACGGATCGACCAAGCGCCGCATTGATTTTGGATCTCAAGCAGCGTGGACTCCTTGACTCAACGATCGTTCATTGGGGTGGGGAGATGGGCAGATTGCCGGTATTACAGAATGATGCTGGTCGGGAC
>CANFNA010000206.1 GCA_947448395.1 Chthoniobacteraceae bacterium | reverse complement strand
GCAGCGCTGGCTCACTCGGTGTTGGCGGAGAAGGGAGGGGAAAAGGCGGTGTCGCTGTCTAAGTGGAAGGATAAGATCCGTAAGGATTGGCCGACTGTGGAGGTTCGTTCGGTGTTAGCCAGTAATGAGGGTAACAGTGTGCAAGTGGGGGACAGTATTTCGGTGCGTGCGACGGTGCACCTGGGGAACCTCGCTCCTGAGCATGTTACGGTGCAGGTTTATTACGGGGAGGAGTTGAACAATCGTATTCTGGGTCCGCTGACCTCGGATTTGGAGCTGAAGCAAAAGGTTGAAAAGGGGCTCTACGAGTATGAGGGGGTGGTGTCGGCCAAGGACAGTGGGTCTTACGGATTGAGTGTGAGAGTGATTCCGACGCACCCGAACCTGACACAAGCGCATGAGTTGCGGTTGATCGCTTGGGCAAAATAATTTGCAAAAAGACAAATGTTTGGTGCGGTAGTTGCTTTGAAAACCGCTGCCCCTGTGCAAATTCGTCAGAACAATAGTATGAAAAACAATTCAATCGTTTCCCTCCTCGTCGCAACCGCCGGTACACTCGCTCTAGGTTCGTCCTTGAGTGCAGCTGAATACAAGATCGGTACGGTCGACATGTCGTTGGCTTTTAACAGCTACTACAAGACCAAGGACGCTCAGGCCAAACTTAGTGAAGCAGAAGCTCAGGCTAACAAGGAATTGGCGGATCGGCTTGAAATTTCTGGGAAGGCTCAGGAAGAGCTGAAGAAGCTTCAGGAAGAAGCCAGCAAGCCAGAGTTGGCTGAGAAGGCGAAGGCTGAGAAGGTGAAGGTTTTCAACGAAAAGCTTCAGGCTTATCAGGTTCTTGGCCGCGAAATTCAGGAATTTCAGCAAACTCGCGTTCGCCAGCTTCAGGAGCAGAATCAACGCTCTTCCGTGAGTCTACGTGAAGAAATCAAGGCTGTGGTTGACGCCAAGGTGAAGGCTGCTGCCTATGATTTTGTGTTTGATAAGTCTGGGGTTTCGATGAACGGAGTCCAGTTTTTGCTCTCCTCTAAGGAATCCTTTGATTTCACCAATGAAGTGATCGCTGAACTTAACAAAGGTAAGGACGCTGCAAAGGCAGCTCCAAAGAAGTAGTCAACGTAGATCGGCTGTAGTCGATCTTCTTACAAAAACTTAAACTAGCAACGGCCGCTCTCTAACAGGAGCGGCCGTTGTTGTTTTCAAGCGGGATCGTTTCGGGTCAGGCATTTACCGCAACGCTTACTTTTATCCAGCAGGTGAAGTGGAGCGTGCGCTAGATGACCCAGTCGTTCCACGGCGAATCGCGTTGGTCCTTGTTGAGAATACAAAGCTGCCTCTCTTCGTAAAATACGAGAGAACGCGGGGGGACGCTGTGGGTGAGAAACACGCTTGCTCCGACCGTTGAGCCGGCACCGACCACAGTGTCTCCTCCCATGATGGTGGCTCCCGAGTAGAGAGTCACATGATCCTGGAGGGTTGGGTGGCGTTTTTTTCCCCTGAGGGCTTGTCCACCTGAGAGGGATTTGGCGATGAGAGCGACCCCTTGATAGAGTTTTACGTGGGATCCGATGGTGGAGGTTTCTCCAATAACGACTCCGGTTCCGTGATCGATGAAGAAATGACTGCCGATTTTGGCTCCGGGATGGACGTCGATGCCCGTGCGAGCGTGAGCCCACTCTGTCATCATTCGTGGAATCAAGGGGACTTGCAGATGATAGAGCAAATGGGCCATGCGCTGGATCGCGATGGTTTCCAAAAAAGGATAAGCGAGGATGATTTCGTTGGTCCCAGAGGCTGCGGGATCTCCTTCAAAAGCGGCGCGAACATCGGTGGCGAGTAGTTCGCGAACTTTGGGGAGGGATTCAAGGAAGGACAGGACGATTGCTTCGGCGCGCGAACTGGTGGAGTTCGCGGCGGGTTGGAGTTTCAAACTTTTGTTTAACTCCTCCTTTAGTCTTTCCGCTATGGAAAGCAGTCGGTGTCCGGTGACTCTTGTAAGATGCTGCGAGTGAATTGGTTCCTGGTCGTGAAACCCAGGAAAAATCAGCTGTAGTAAATCATCGCAGATGACCGCAAGGGCGCGTTTGGAGGGGAGGTTGGATCCGTCGATGTTGTTGGTGCCTCCGTTGGAGCGGTAGGACTCCAGAATTTCATCGCGGATTGTGTTAAGTTTTAGGTCCATCTTTCGACTGGTGCGGCTCCTGCACAAAATAGGCTTCTTCAGACTCCATCGGCATTGAATTCCCTTTGGATGGGGAGATTCTGTCCGCGGTGTGAAGTTGTTTCAAGTCGGCTGGCAGAGGAGTGTCTTGAGATAGCTTTTCTGGGATTCTCAGGACATTATCCAGATATCTAGCAAATGAACGGAGTTTTCCTGTGTCCACACTGCTCTCAATCGATTGAGGCGGGGTCCGAGTTTTTTGGGGCGGAGTGCGCGTGTCCGCGTTGTGGGGGCTTATTTGTGGTTCCTGCTGACGGTGGCACTCTTGGGTTTGGGCATTTTGGTGGAGTTGAAAAGGGAGGGCAACAATCGGAGGAAAAGGAGGAGGCGCTCCGTTCTGAGCTAAAGGCCGTGGAGCTGCAGCTTTCGAAGTTGCTGGATCAGTTGGAGGAGCGGGATGGTCAGCTTTCATTTTTGAAAGGTGAGAAGGATCGATTGGAGGGAACGATACGAGAGACTCAGGGCCGCATTTCTGCGGCGGAGGCGGGGCGTGGTGAAGCGCTTGAACGACTCAAGCAAACGGAAAGCGGAGCCCTTGAGTCGGTAAAACTTGAACGTGCTCGAAGAGAGGAGTTGGAGGCGCGATCGGAACGCTTGGAACGGGAGCTGGCAGAGATGCGGAGTGCGGCGGAAAAAGAGGGGGGGATGCACGAGCGGAATGAGGCTTTATCAAAGGAGATTGTGCGCCTTGAGGAGAAGGTTCGGCTGCTTGGGGTCCAGAAATCTGCGATTAATGCGGTGCCGGATTCTTGGACGTTGGAGGATCGGGTTTCGGGATCTGAAACTGGGGGAATTGGGTTGTTTTTTCGGTATGCGCTTTGTCTTTTGTTGGGGAGCGGGTTGGGGGTTGGCTTGTGCGTTACGGTTGCGCGGATTTCTCCGGTGTTTTGGGAGGTGACGGGCATGGGGGTTAAGGGAGGCGGCGTAGTTCCCGTGCGGAGTCCGGCTGTGTCGTCGGTGCGTGAGGGGGCGTTGAAAATTGATGGTCTCTGGGCGGGGGTGAGTCCGGTAACACCCACGAGTAAACGCTTAGAAAATGCCCCAAAACTGCCCACGTCCTTTATGGGTGTTCCGTTTGGAGCACCCACTGCGAGTTTGCAGAAAAACGGTGATAAATCGGGCTGGAAAGAGTCAGGTGGTAATATGCACCGCGTGGTAGAGCTCTCTGGGCGAAAGGACGTGCATGCGGTTGTGGTGCCGGACAAGGAAGGTCGTTTGGTGATGGGGGCCTATCTGAAGGTGGCGTCGCGGCAGAGTCCCGAGCTGAAGGAGTTTTTGGAGTGGGCGGTTTCGGTGAATGACGATTTGATGACGCGGTTTGGGAGGCCTTCGGGACTGCATCAGATTTCTGGAGTGAACGATGCCGAAGAGGTTGTGGAGAAGATCAGCGAGGGGGGGGATTATTATGAGGCAACATGGGAGCGGGAAGGACAGGACACGAGGCTTAGCCTGAGCATCCGGCCGCTCAATGAGCACAATGTGATTTTTCGGTTGGATTACGTTAGCCAGAGCTTGTCCCGGCCCTTTTCCGAAGGGGATATGGGTTCCAATTCGGCTCAGGGCAAATGATTCCAAAATTCGAAGTTGGAGTCAGAAAAGGGTTTAAGTCTCCACCCAAGACACCATGGCGCTGGTTTTATTTTCTGATGAGTAAGATTTATGTCTCAAGCGATATGATTTGCAGGTGTTTTAAATATATATGCTTAAAAATAATATTTTATGGTAGTCCGAAAATCGATAGCTGTTGGGTTGGCTGTTTCGTGCTTTCTGCTATTAGTGATAGCCCGGTTTGGTCCTTATAAATTGGATCGGGAATTTCAATTTCCTCCTAGAAATTTACTGGATCGTCTTAATTATCGTGCTAGGGCTGAGCTCGGAGATTCGTTTTACCAACATCTCCTCGGTACGTTACACGATCCTCGCTTTAATGATGGGGAAGAGGAGTGATGGGAGGCATACCCAAGGGATGTTGCGAGGGCTGTGTATTGGTACGGCCGAGCGGCTGACAATCAGAAAGCTGAGAACGCTGACGCGCAGTTCGAACTTGGCAGAATGCATTTGAACGGGGTGGGGGTGCCTACGAATGCTACAAAGTCTGTGGAGTGGTTCCGTAAGTCAGCAGAACACGGGAATGCTCGGGCTCAGTTTAGTCTCGGCGTGATGTATGCGAATGGGGATGGGGTTGGGAAGGACGCATCGAAGGCTGTGGAGTGGTTCCGTAAAGCCGCAGAGCAGGGGGATGCGGAGGCTCAGTTTAGTCTCGGGGTGATGTATGGAAATGGGGATGGGGTTGGGAAGGACGCATCGAAGGCTGTGGAGTGGTACCGCAAGGCTGTCGACCAGGGGCACGCAGGGGCTCAGTTCAACCTTGGCCTCAGGTATTTGAATGGGGATGGGGTTGGGAAGGACGCATCGAAGGCTGTGGAGTTGTACCGCAAAGCCGCAGAACAGGGGAATGCTGAGGCTCAGTTCAACCTAGGCGTGATGTATGGGAATGGGGATAGGGTTGGGAAGGACGCATCGAAGGCTGTGGAGTGGTTCTACAAGGCCGCAGAACAGGGGCATGCTGGGGCTCAGTGTAGTCTCGGTCTGATGTATGGAACAGGCGAAGGGGTTGGGAAGGACGTCTCGAAGGCTGT
>CANFNA010000205.1 GCA_947448395.1 Chthoniobacteraceae bacterium | reverse complement strand
GTGAAGGTGTGTTTTCGGTCTGTGAGCCGACGCGCGGTATTTTTGACGGCGGCAAAGGCCTCTGGGAGGAGCGCGTTGAGACGAGCCTGAATGGACTGGTAATCTTGGATGTTAGCTAGCTCGGCTTTCCATCCGGCCACTTTTTCACGGAGGGCATCATCGGAGAGACTTTGATACTCTTGTTCGATGCGGTTGATCTCTTGAACCGTAGGAGTCAGGCGCTTTAAGAGCCTAGAATTTTGGGAACCGATAAACGTTTTGAGAAGCCACTTAATCATGAGAGAGAGGAAGGCGGGTGCCGGTGGAAAATTGGGAGTCCGTCGGTGAGTTCGTGAGGAATGAAAGAAGAGCGACGGCTCGTGTTATTTGCTCCCGGGTTTAGTGGCCTGAGTTCCGGCGAGATCAGGGGGAAGGTGATTGGGGTCGAAGGCTTCGACGTGGAGTTCAACCAAGCTGACGAAGGGGGCTCCGAAATCGGGGAGCTGTCCGCCGCTTCGGTCTACGAGGGAGGCGATGGCAACAACTTCACCGCCGCGAGAGCGCACGATGTCGAGGGTTTCCTGAACACGGCCGCCTCTGGTGACGACGTCTTCGACGACGAGGAAACGGTCTCCTGGATGGATTTCGAAGCCGCGTCTGAGGACGAGACGGCCTTCTTCTTTTTCTGCAAAGATGTGGGGCAATCCGAGGCTGCGAGCCACTTCGTGGCCTACAATGAGGCCTCCAAGGGCTGGAGAGATGACGCGTGTGGCGCCGAATCGGGCTGCTTTTTCAGCGAGTTGCGCACAAAGATCTGAGGCGATCTTTGTGTTTTGGAGAAGCAAAGCGCACTGAAAAAACTGACGGCTGTGGAGCCCAGAGCGCAGGAGAAAGTGTCCTTCGAGCAAGGCGCCCGTTTGGCGGAAGAGTTCCAGAGGAGTAGCCATGATGTAGAGAGAGGTTATTCGATGGGAGGGAGGGCGGAGTTAGGCGACCGCGATGACTTCAATTTCGACTTGAGCGCCGCGAGGGAGGGCGGAGACCTCGATGGTCGAGCGGGCTGGGAAGGGGGGCAGGAAGTATCGTTGGTAGACGGCGTTCATTTCTGCGAATTTTCCAAGATCGACCATGAAGACGGTTGCTTTGACGACTTTATCGAAGTTCATGTTGTTCGCGCGGAGAACGGCGCCGACGTTTTCCAAAACGCGAATGGTTTGTTCGGTGACACCTCCTTGGACAAGATCGCCCGTGACCGGGTCCAGTGGGATTTGGCCGGCGCAGTAGAGAGTATCTCGAACGGCGATGGCTTGGGAATAGGGGCCCACCGCTGCAGGGGCTTCGGAGGTGGCTATCACTTTTCGCATAGGAACCGATCAGATTATCCTTCAGGGGCGCTGTGTAAAGACGGGGGAGCCTTTAGCCGAGGGTGTAAAATGGGAGCACAAGCGCTGCAAGAGGGGTGTTGCACGCTGATGTTTGTCCAAATAGGAACCATTTCCTTATGTCTCGCTCTCATCCATCGCATTTATCTCTCCGAAGCGGAGCGGTGCTAAATCTCTTCGGAGTTCTGAGTTTCATGGCGGGTAGCCTTTGGTTTAGATTTTCAACGCATGCGTTGGAGATTGAATTGAGGCCAGAAGGTCCTATCTCCACGTTGATTGCGGCGCGAGATGCCGTTCGGGAAGCAAGGAAAGCGGGGGATTCAAGCCCCGTAGTGGTGCGGGTGACGGAGGGGCGGTATCGGTTTGAGGAGGCACTTGTTTTGGAGCCGCAAGATTCTGGAATTCGCTTTGAAGCTGCGCCAGGTGCGAGGCCCTTGTTTTTGGGGGCCAAAAGTGTGCGCGGGTTGGAGTTAGATGCGAAAGGAGTTTGGGTTGGAAAGATTGAGGCCAAGCAAATGTTTGAGGCCCTTTGGGTTAATGGGAAGAGGGGGGTGCGGGCGCAGACTCCGAACGAGGGCTTTGTAAATGCCGTTGGCCAGCCGAAGGATCCGGTGGATGGCATCCCGCTGCCTGGACCGGCAACCAAGACTCTGATCGGGGTGGCTCCGGAGGACGCAGAGGCGCTGGGGGCGCTTTCCCCATCGGATCAGAAGCGTGTGCAGGTGAGCGTGTACCATTCGTGGGATGTTTCTCGGTTAAATTTGGCGGGCTTGGTGGCTTCCGAGGGCAAACTACAATTCACGGGAGGGGTGCGGGATTTCTTCTATTTGGAACCCTGGCATCGGTTGAAATTTGAGAATTATTTGGGTGCCTTGGACGTGCCCGGAGAATGGTTTTTAGAGGAGAATGGGACGCTTCGATACATCCCGCGGACTGCAGAAAACCCCGATAGTGCTGAGATTGAATTTGCTGTTGCCCCTCAGTGGATTGTGTTCAAGGGGGTTCCCGAGAAGGGGCAGTGGGTGAGGGATGTGGTGTTTTCAGGGCTGCGCTTTGGATTTCAAAGCTGGACGACGCCGCCACAGGGAATGCATGCAGGGCAGGCGGAGTCGAATTTGCCGTTGCCGGCGATTGAGGCGAACGGGGTTCAGAAGGTGACGTTTGAGAATTGTGAATTTGCTCACACGATGACTCACGCCATGTGGCTGCGCGCGGGATGTTCGGCTGTTTCGTTGAAGAACTGCTATTTCCACGACTTGGGAGCTGGGGGTGTGTACGTGGGAGATCCTGGGGTGAAGGAGGAAGGTCCAAAACACACCCATCATGTGAGTGTAGAAAATTGCATTTTCCGCGGGGGCGGGCGCCATTTTCTGGCGGGGATTGGGGTGGTGCTGTTCCACGCGTCTGACTCCACCATCAGCCATTGTGATATCGGGGACTTCTTTTACAGCGCGATCAGTATGGGTTGGACTTGGGGGTATAAGCCGACGGTGGCGGGGCGAAATCGGGTGGAGTTTTGTCACCTCCACCATCTTGGATGGGGCGTTTTGAGCGATATGGGAGCGGTTTATACGCTTGGGTCACAGATTGGGACGGTGATTCGGAACAACCACATTCATGACATTGGGTGTGCGAGTTACGGCGGTTGGGGTTTGTACAATGACGAAGGCAGCACAGGGGTGCTGTGGGAAAATAACCTCGTGCACGACACGCAGACGGCGGGATATCATCAGCATTACGGACGGGGGAATTTGGTTAGGAACAACATCTTCGCATGGGGCAAGGAGGAGCAACTGCGACGGAGCAAACCCGAGGACACGCTCGCTTTTGCTTTTGAAAAAAACATCGTCCTCATGGGAGATGGAAAGTTGCTGACCCAGTTGGACAAAAACTGGCACGACGGCCGCGTGTTCATGGCGGACAATGTTTATTGGTCGAAGACGGGTGCCCCGCAGGATTTTGCTGGTAAAACCTGGAGTGAATGGCAGGCCTTCGGAAATGATGTGCGCAGTGTGCTGGCTGACCCCATGTTCCACGATCCGGAGCATGGCGACTGGACGCTGTCGCCTGAATCTCCTGCGTTGAAACTCGGGTTTATTCCTTTCGATTGGAAGCTGGCGGGAGTTCAGGGAGATGCTGCTTGGAAGGCGATAGCGAGTGAGCCATTGCCTCCGATGGTTTACGGCAAAAAACCGCAACCGCCTCCGTTGCGTGTTCAGGAGAGCTTTGAAGGATTCAAAAATGGGGAGCGGATTTCTTTAGGACGCCGAAACGCGCACAATCCGGCGCTGTATGCGGTCGCAGGGATTTCTGGGGCAAAGGGCCAGTGTTTGGAGTTGAGAGACGGTCCTGACCAGCAACCGGCATTTGAGCCTCACTTCTTTTTTAACCCATCCCATCGGGAGGGGCTAACCCGAGTTTCCTTTGATCTGAGGATGGAGCCTGCTTACCGGTTCATTCACGAATGGCGTGATGCTTCAGAGCCTTACCGGACGGGGATTCAATTTTCTGTCGATAAGGGAGGGGTTCATGCCAATGGGCGGACCTTGGCTGAGTTTGCTCCGATGACGTGGGTTCACTTCGAGGTCGAATGTGCGGTCGGGGAGAATGTGAATGGAGATTGGACGCTCGTGCTGACTCCTGAGAACGGACAACCGAAGCGGTTTGAGGGACTCAAGTCGGTCAAGGGCGCTTTAAAAAAGCTCGAATGGCTTGGATTCATCAGCCCTGGGATGGACTCTGCCAAGGCGTGGTTGGATAATCTGGAAATTGTGAATCAGCCCTAAAAATTTAGGGGCTAGCTTCCTGGGGATGTAATTTCTGGGACGCTTTTTTGAGCTGGGTTGTGGTTGCTGCGCATCCACAACCTCCTGAGCAGGAGCCTGATTTAGAGGACGGCCAGAACTGCTTTCTGATAAGGAAGAGAGTGGCGGATAGCACGGCCAAGAAAACGAGGATGGGGTCGATTTTTGGGTGCATGCTTCGTGAAAGTGGGCGCCGTTTGGCTCCGTTAGTGCCAACCGAGCCAGCGGCCTCCTTGGTAGACAATCAGCGTGGCGAAATAAGCGAGGGTTGTCATGTAAGCGAGCTGGAATAGGGGCCAGAGCCAAGAGTTTGTCTCGCGTCGGACGACCGCCAGCGTGCTCATGCACTGCATGGCCAAGACGTAAAAAACCATCAATCCAACACAAACCAGAGGCGTGTAGACGGGTGATCCGTCCTCCCGCTTTTCGTCGCGCATGGTATCGCGGAGGGATTCAGTCCGCGCGTCCTCGTCGCTTTTTTCGACGTTGTAAACGATGCTCATGGTTGAAACAAAAACTTCGCGCGCTGCCAACGATCCGATCAGGCCAATTCCGATTTTCCAATCAAAGCCGAGGGGCTGGATGACTGGTTCGATGGCTTGTCCGAGGCGTCCAGCGAAACTGTGAGCGATCGCGTCAGAGCCTTTTGTAAGGGCGCTTTGGGGCTTTGGATAAGTCATCAAGGCCCACAACACAATGGAGAGAGCGAGGATGGCTGTGCCTGCTCTTTTTAGGAACACGAAGGCGCGTTCTTTCATTCGGAGGGCAATGTCTCGGAGGGCAGGGATGCGGTAGG
>CANFNA010000204.1 GCA_947448395.1 Chthoniobacteraceae bacterium | reverse complement strand
TGAGCCCAGACAGCATCCGACAGGCCGCTGCGCTGGGTGTTGTTGTGGATTTACAGCCGATCTGGTTTTTTCTCGATGGAGCGACCCTGCTTAAACAATTCGGCTATGAACGCATGGCACGATTTCAGCCCTTGAGGGCACTCGTCGATGCCAAAGTCACCGTCGGCGGCGGCAGCGATCACATGCAAAAAATCGGCGGCATCCGTTCTGTGAATCCTTACAATCCTTGGTGGGGCATGTGGATCGCCGTGGAGCGCAAGTGTCGCAATCTTCAGGAGCCTCTCCATCCGGAAGGTGGACTCACGCGCGAGGAGGCTATCCGGCTCTATACCATTGAGAATGCGAAGGTTCTTCTGATGGAAAAAGAGACAGGGTCCTTGGAGGTCGGAAAGAGGGCTGACTTCATCATCATCGACCGAGATATCCTTCACTGCCCTGCAGCTGAAATTCAGTCGACTAAAGTGATTGAAACATGGCTCGACGGGCGCCGAATCTGGAAGTCGCAGTGAAGGTTGAGCCGGTCTGGCGCCGAAACCTCTTCCAGCGAAAAATCCGCAGCCCGATCTGGAAAGGTATGAGAGTTGGGGTTGTGCAAACAGAATGGGGTGTATTCAGGCGCTCGGCCACTCACCGCAAAAGCCCTCTGCGATACGCTTGCGCAGCCGCCTCTGTTCTATCGGCAACTTGCAGCTTTGCGAGGATGGAACGCAAATGCGCCTTTGCCGTGCCGAGAGAAATTCCAAGGGCTTGCGCAATCTCTCCATTAGTGAGTCCCTTCACGATCAATTCCAAAACCTGTGCCTCACGCGCGGAGAGCTCTTCGGTATCCGCACGCTCTGAAACTTTGCGAGCCACCTCCTCGGGAATCCAGCGGGCGCCCGAATGCACCGCTTGAATCGCCTCAATCAGCATCGTCGGGGCGGTCGACTTGAGCACATAACCAGACGCACCCATTGCAAGGACGCGGTACATATCCTCTTCCAGATCCGAAGTAGTGAGCACAAGCACCCTCGAAAGTGGATTCTTTTGGCGAATCGAACGAAGCGCCTCTAGGCCCTCCCCAGGCATCCGAAGGTCGAGCAACGTCACGTCCGGCTTAAATTGGAGCACGGCGTCGACGGCCTCCTGCGCCGTGGATGCTTCCGCCACCACTTTCACACAAGGTTCGAACTCAAAAATCGCTCTTAGACCTAAACGAACAATGGTGTGGTCATCAGCCAGCAGCAGGCGAATCGGGGCATTCATGGGGGATCAAGAAGTCGCAATTGGAACTGAGAGCACCACGTCTACGCCCATCCCTGGGGTTGAGCGAATCGCGAATTCACCGCCCAATCGCTGAATTCGCTCACGCATTCCAGACAAGCCAAAGTGCCCGCTCGCAGGACCCATTGCTTTCTCAGGTGAGAAACCCAATCCATCATCCGAGATGGTCACTTCAATCTGCGAAGAGTTGTATCGAAGTCGCACCGCGACCCTCTTGGGTGCACCGTGCTTGAGCGCGTTGGTCATTGATTCTCTCACCACCCGAATCAGCTGCGCACTCAAAGGCGCTGGCAGCAGCGGCTCCTCCTCCTGCGGCCCATCGAACTCAATTTTTGCAGTCGCCGCAGCTGCCGCATCTCTGCAGGCTGCATTCAAGAGATGGCCGAGCGGTTGCGGTTTGCCTCCGCCTACATGCAGGTCCCAAACGGCCTCACGGACCTCCTGCCGGCCTCGAGACAACAATTGACCCACAAGAGCCAGCCGCGAACTCACGGCCTTAGGCTGGACCTCCAAACTTCGTGCAGCCGCACTTAACTGGAGATCCGCGGCCAACAGCGTCTGCTCAAGCGTGTCATGTAGGTCTCCCGCCACCCTCGTTCGCTCCATAGACAGACGACTTTCTGCAGCTTCTCTTCGCGCGATCTCCTGCTTAAGCCGAGAATTCCGACGACTCGCATGCGCCGCCCAAAGACCTGCTAGTGTTGCCAGAGCAGCGGCAATCGCTAAAGCATTGAGCAAACGGGTTCGGTCCCACCATGGAGCCGCTTTAATGAGACTCAACTCACGACTATCTTGAAGAATCAGACTCATTTGGTTCGGGGTACGGCCCAACCGTCTTCGCTGCTCACTGAGGTGGAGATTGCACACACCCGTTAAAGCGACAACAGATCCCGGACGCATCAGCTGCGGCAATCCCTCTTCCCATGGAAATGAAGCCGCCAAAAAGACGCCCCCTGAATCAATTTCCAACACGCAAAGGTTCTCCTGTTTCTGCACTCCCCTTAACGTTCCTTTGAGCCGGACCAGACGACCATCGAGGTCGACTAACGAAGAATCCGCAAGCAAAACAGCGGCGTCAGCGTATTCGGTCGGCAACACTGGATCACGAACCCCACTGGCTCTCACTTCGCTATCCTCCAACTCCGTTGTGTACTCGCCCATCGCTGGAAACCCATACACCTCCACACGATCGCCAACCGTTGCCACGCTCGGCGGAACTCCCAACGCTTCAGAAGCCATTGGCCGAATTCGGATCGCATGCTGTCCATCTTGGATGACGACCAGCTCTCCCGGGCGGTGCATGGTCACCACTCCACTGGTCGCCATTCTCTCTGCGTCACGAGCGGCTCGGTTCCAGAGCAATACCTCCCCAAGCGGCATCGGCTCGGGAGTGACCGGTGGCGATATCACTTCGAGGTCCGTTGTGGAATTCATCATGAGGCTAACGCTCTGGGTTTGACCGCGCGCATTCGTCCAATGGAGAGGGACTCCCTTCAAGCGCAAGCGAACCCCAGGAATCCACGCGCGAGACGAAGCATCAAAATGAATGATCCATGCGGTAACACGGTCACGCACAGGCCCAAGATCCAGCGCCAACCGCTGCGGCTTAATTACGGGCAATTCCAAGCGAGATGAGCGCAGAGTCGCATCCACTTGAACGTACCGACCGACATTCTCGCGCAAATGGAGTTCCTCAACCACTACAGGATGCGCAACCGGAAGCATCCCTATCGGCCCCAGTTCTATTTTCGTCGCGGCAACACGTAACCCGTGAATAGAGACTTCTGTTCTGCCTTCCACTCGGACCTTTTGCCCTGGAGATAGCGAAACCCATTCGCTCGGATACACCATCACTCCGCCGGTGGGGTCGTTTAGATTGAAATTGAACTGCTGAGGAGAGGCATCCCTCACATAGGTCGCAACGCCTTCAAGACAAACTTCACGACCTGATGAAGCCTCCGCAAAGGAAAGGCTGCGAGCCGCATCCACAGAAGTGATAATGGGAAACCCTGCCTGACTCGGGCAAATTCCGAGGAAAAAGAAAACAAGGAGGAGGAGCCGGCAAAACATGAGGCGCCAAAAGTGTGCCATGCCAACCGGAAAACGCGATTATCCACTCGGACAATAGCCTCAAAAGCCAAGGATCTCGTAGGATCTCGATATGCGTTCCCCTCGTAGTTCATTTATTCGCGCTGCATCAGCGCTTTTTCTGAGCCTGATTTCCGTTTCAGGCGCGCCTGTGCTACGGTGGGATTTCTCTGCCGAGGAAGCCTCGCAACTAAAAGCCCATGGACAGGTTCACCGCGACATTCCGGGCCCACGCCCCCCTGAGTTTCCAGATTTTGATACCACCAATACGGCCGTACAACTCGACGGCAAAGGCGCCCACTTTTCATTTGCCGATCCGGGTCCCGGAAGTGTTTTAGATTTCACCAACGGAGATGCCATCACCCTTGAAGCTTGGGTGAATGTCTCGGACATTGCTGCCGGTGAATTAGTCGCGGTGATTGGAAAAGGCCGGACAGGAAATCCTGCGTTTTCCCGCGATAATCAAAACTGGTCACTGCGCCTAAGGGAAAAAAAGGGAATTGCCTGCATCAACTTTCTATTCGCAACAGAACGACGCGAGGGACAGGCCACCCAAGACGCACACTGGCACCGCTGGACGAGTTCAGAAGGGTTCGATGTCGGCACTGGATGGCATCACATCGCGGTGACTTACCGCTTCGGCGATCCAAAAAGTATCTCGGGGTGGCTCGACGGACGCTCGCTTGTGGGAAGATGGGATATGGGCGGAGAAACAACAGAGCCTCCCATGGTTGATGACGATGAGGTCTGGATTGGCTCTACGAATGGCGCCGCCTCCGCGAATAGCTTCCGCGGTATGATTGACGCCGTGGCTATTCACCGAGAGTTGGTCTCCGCAGATGCCCTCAAAGAGCGCTTCCATCGACAAGGCGGCGCCATCGTCGCCAAGCTAGCCCTCGAAGAAATGCCGACCTTGGGATCGTTGCCACGCGGACTGGTTCGTGTAAGCGCGCATCAAGGGGCGCCAAATCCTAGTCGCTGGCTAAACGAGCGTGAGCAATGGCCTACGGAGACCCTCCAGTGGGATCTCCCCCACTTCCTGCTTACAAGACTCCCGCTTCGATACGACGACTGGGGCATTCGCGAAGTTTGGCAGGGGCCAGTTTTTATCCGCATGGCTGCTGACGTCATACTCCCCCCAGGACGTCAGCGATTTCTCGTTCGCGCACGTGCTCTCGGTCGCCTCTGGGTAAACGGCACAGCCGTCGCTAGAACGGAATCCAAACAGAGTAACCCACGAGATGGTGAGGAGGATGTCACCCCGGTCTCCCAACCCCCTTTGCCAGGCCTACGCCCACCATCTTATGAGCAACTGGAGGCATTCGGAGATGCGGATATTCCGGCAGATGGAAGATGCCGAATCGTTTTCGAGATGCTGGTTGGCAGTTCGAAGATGCGCGCGGATACCGGAGAAGTTTGTGTCGCCCTCCAAACACAAGAGGGTCGCTCGTTCTCGATCCTCTCGCCGAGAGAAGGAACTCAGTCGATTCCCCTCACAGATGCTGCGGTTGAGCCGGAGCTCAAGCGACAAGCCATCGAAATGGATAATTTGGATTCTCGTAACCGAAAGGCAGCTGCCGCCTCTCAAGATCCTTTCTGGAAATCACGACATGAAACCGCTCGTCTTTGGACGGCAAGTC
>CANFNA010000203.1 GCA_947448395.1 Chthoniobacteraceae bacterium | reverse complement strand
GGTTGTGTGGGTTATTTATAAAAAAGGGGTTGCTCCCGAAGAGCCGCCGTGCGAATGTGAGCGCGTTCTGGGGGGAACAGCAGCCCTCCGAGTGCCAGACGGCCTCGGGGGGCTGCAATTTTTTTGCCCTGATTTTTGGGTTTCCAGGGATCTCCGTAACGCCATCGGCTTTTTTCAAAAGGATTGGTTTCTGAGGGCACTTCAGAGTTTTTATTTTCTCATGCTCCTCTGGCGCGAAAAACTTCCCGATAGCTGGTTGCCCAAGGTCAGGGCTCATCTCTATGAGGTCCTCGTGGATCATGCTCATCTGGAGCGTAAGGCCGCCACTTCGGCTCTCAATTTAGAGAAATATCAAGAGCTCTACGGGCATGTTCGGGAGTTGAACGCCATCGCCATCGAAGAACTACAGCACTTCAATCAAGTCTTGGATCTCTTGGCCAAACGGAATGTTCCCTTCGGTAAACCGCTGCGCAGCCCATGGATCAGCAGCATGATGGCTGCAGTTCGTAAAGGGCGGCGGGAGCAGGCGATCGATCATTTGATCGTGCTTTCACTGATTGAGGGCCGCAGTTGCGAGAAGTTCCAGATTCTGTCTCGAGAGGTGCGTGATCTGGATGCTGAGGTCGCTGATTTTTATGCGAGCCTGGTGGAAAGTGAGGGCAACCATTATGCAACCTATCTGCTGATGGCGAGGGGGATCGATGAAGCTGAGACTCACCGGCGCTTGAGCCACTTTTTGGATCTGGACGCGACCCTGATCCGCCAACCCAATGATCTCCCGTTACTTCACTGATGTCCTGCTTTTGCTGAACGATCGATTTCCCTTCGAAAAATCCCCTTATGAGCTCTTCTTCCTACTTCTTCTCCCGCGCCGTTGTATTCGCCGGTGTTCTTGCCTGTCTTAACACATTTGCAGCGCCGCCGACTGCGAATGTGACGGAGTCCTCTGCGCGCGGCGTGGATGCTGAGGGGGTCTTTCGCAAAGAGAACTTAGCGGCTTGGTGCATTGTGCCTTTTGACAAATCCAAAAGGAATCCGGAGCAACGGGCGGCGATGTTGGAGAGCCTCGGAGTGAAGAAGTTTGTTTACGATTACCGTAAAGAGCATATCTCGCAATGGGATGAGGAACTGGATGCGCTCAAGAGGCATGGCGTTGAGTTGGTAGGATGGTGGTTTCCGGGGAGCCTGAACGAGGAGGCTCAAAAAGCGCTCGATTTATTCAAGAGGCACGGAGTCAAACCGCAGTTGTGGGTGAGCGGTGGCGGGGGGGCGATCCAAGTGGCCTCGCCTGAGGAACAGGATCAACGAGTGAGTGCGGAGTGCAAACGTCTCAGACCCATTGCTGAGGCTGCTGCCAGTGCAGGTCTGAAGGTCGCCCTCTACAATCATGGCAGCTGGTTCGGGGAACCAGAAAATCAGATCGCCATCATCCAAAGGCTCAAGAACGACGGGGTTCAAAACGTGGGCATCGTCTATAATCTGCACCATGGACATTCGCATTTGGATCGGTTTCCCGAGTTGATGCGCGCGATGCTCCCTCATCTGCTCTACTTCAACTTGAACGGAATGGATGTTCAAGGGGACACCAAAGGGCGCAAGATCTTGCCGCTTGGGGTTGGTTCCGAGGACTTGCGATTGTTGCGTGTGGTGCGTGAAAGTGGCTATCGGGGGCCGATCGGCATTCTCAACCACACCGGAGAAGACGCTGAAGCCCGGCTTCAGGATAATTTGGACGGGCTCGCTTGGTTGACGAATCAGCTCGATGGAAAACCGCCGGGGCCGCTGCCCGAATATCGCAGCTGGAAGGTCGCGCCGTGATTCGAGATTGCCTCGGGATTCGATTTTCAAAAAAGCGGGGGTGCCTTTTATTTTCCGTTCTTTTGGGACTGATCGGGCTGCTTGTGGAGGCTCACGCTCAAGCGCTCGAAGACCTCTCGGGAGTCGATGTGATACCCGATTCGAGGACGCAAGCGCTTCCCGAGATCACGATTACGGCGGAGTCTCCGAGTCTGCTTCGAAGCGGAGTGTTTGATCGGGATCGGTTGCTTGAATCTCCTGCGCGTTCCTTGGATGGAATCCTCCGTTCGATTCCAGGATTCACCTTATACCGACGCTCGGACAGTTTGAGTGCACACCCGACTGCTCAGGGGGCGAGCCTTGGCAATACTGGTCCAAATGGGGCGAGTCGCGTGACTGTTTTGAGGGATGGAGTTCCGGTGAACGATCCATTTGGGGGATGGATTCCGTGGAGTCGTTTTTCGTCCCCGGCTCTTGCGGGGGTCTCACTCACCCCAAATGCGAGGCCGGGCATCGGGGCAACCGGGCCTTTTTGTGGAAGCATTTCCGTGCAGACCAGATTCCTCGACGGAACGCCTTTTGTGAGCTTGGAAAGCGCCGCAGGTGATCGGTTGCGACTGCAATTTTCAGGCGCATTCGCAGAAGATTTAGATCGGGGAAAAACGCGATTATTCGGGGAGGTATCGCATACCGATTTTTCGGGATACCCGGTGATTCGATCTGATCAGCGCGGTGCGGTGGATGAAAAAGTATGGATGCGAGCCTCTGGGTTTGAGTTCGGGGCACGTGAGTTCCTTGCTGAGTCGCGAGATTGGAGCCTGACGTTACGCGGTGGGGCGTGGCGGGAGGAAAGGGGGAATGGGACTCCCTTGGCGAACAATCAAGCGGAGGCGGAGGACTTTTCGGTCCAACTTGAGCACCGCCCCTTGGGTGGGGACTGGAGTGGGCAGTGGACCGTATTCCATCAAAGGCGCGATTTCGGCAGCACGTTCACTGCGGTCGCTGCCAATCGAAGTTCTGAAAGTCTGAGTCTCGATCAATATTCAGTTCCAGCGACTGCGTCTGGATTATTCCAGCGGTTCCGGTTTTCGTTAGGCGAATTCAATGTGCTGAGTCTCGGAAGTGACGTGCGCTGGACGGATGGAGTGACACAGGAACATTATCGAAATTTGGGGGCTGGTTTTACGAGGGGGCGCGAAGCTGGGGGATCACAATGGGATGGGGGAATTTCGCTTTCCGACACGTGGACTCCGAATGCGGAATGGTCCTTCACGCCGGGTTTTCGAGTTGGCGCACACCAAGACGCAGACGGCCATTTACGCGAATGGGATCTTGCGACGGGTGGCGTGGTGACTAATCGACGTGATCCGACACGTTGGAGTTTACCCGTGGATCTTGGAGTTTCTGTTCGTTGGACGCCGATCAAGAGCCTGGATTGGGAGGGGGCGATTTATTCAAATCACCGAGAGCCAACCCTCAATGAGCTCTACCGACCTTTTCGGGTTGGAAGCACGCTGACGCTTGCGAATTCATCGCTGCGATCTGAGGAGTTACGGGGGCTGGAAACGGGCTTGGTCTGGCGGGCCTTGGATACGCTGAAGCTAAGGGGGCGGTTTTTTTGGAATGAACTTCGGCATGCAGTGGCCAATGTATCCGAGGTCGCGGGGCCGGGAGTTTTTGGAGAATGGGGTTCGTTGCCCGCTGGCGGGATCGGTGCGAGGCGCGAGAATCTCGGAAGGATCGAGATTCTTGGGGGAGAAGTTGGCGTGGAGTGGAAGATCCTCGATGGCTTAAAAGCGGACTTACGGTGGTTGCATTCCGATGCTGTTGTGAAGCGAGCGAGGATCCAGAGAAGCTTGGAGGGAAGGGTTCCGGCTCAAATGCCAACCGACACTTTAGTGGTGGGCTTGCGCGGGACTTCAACCGATTGGCGTTGGAGCTTTGGAGGGCGATGGGTTTCCGCTCAGTTTGACGATGATCAGAACACCCGACGTTTGAGTCAGTATGTGTGTTTTGACATCATGCTCGCACGAAAACTTTGGAAGGGATGTGAGGTTTATGTGGGGGTTGAGAATCTTGCAAATACGGAGATTCAGTCGCGAAGAGATCCGGATGGAACGATCGGCGTGACCTCGCCAAGGTCGTGTTTAGGCGGAGTGCGCGTGGAGTTTTAGCGGACCTGATTGCCTTCAACGACCCCGGATGAGCCGTCCTTTTTCAGTGCGCTCTCGGTTGTGGTAAAAGTGAGGGGTACCAACTTGGTTTGGCGGGAGGTGACTTGCTGCTTTTGGCAGGAAGCAGCTCTTCGATGGATGGAGGGAGTTCGAGGCGAACGTCGTTCAGTGACTCGCTCCGGAGCCAGAAAAGAGCCGCCTTAATGTCTTCTGGAAGTAGATCAGCGAGGCTGCTCGGACTGAGGTTTGATTGCAGGCGACACCGAAACTCTTCGTGCTTGCGAAGCACATCGCCGCTGATTTGGCCGTGCCCATCGGTGCACTCAAAATCGCGGATGGACCACTGACCGCCTTCCCATGAGGCACTCGCCGACCAGTCAAAACGTGATTTCCCGCCACGTCGAAATTCTGCAACGTCGGCATGGGCCGTCACTTTTGGGAGAAACGACACCGCTGGCTCTGCCCGCAAGAATAGCTGAATCTTCGGCCGTTTGTTGAATGTCGCACCCACCATGAATGGTTCAAGCCCAAGTGATTTTCCGATAAGCACGGGATCCAGAGTCGACTCTAGGGAAAGATCACAGGAGTGGTTTGAAGGACTCCATCGGCCAGAGGCGCGCAACTTCCCGTCCTGCGGATCCTCGATCAGCAGAGTTTGCAGCTCCCAAGCATCGCCTTGCCACACCGCCGAGAGTTCGGCGGAGTCGATTGCTAAGTCTCGAATAAAGACGTCGTCTGCCGAGATATTAACCGAGGCGCGGAGTGACTCAGGAAGGCTCACGTCTCCGCTAAATGTGACCTCGATCAAAGGAGGGGCGGTCGTCACTCGAAGGTTTTTAAGCTCTTTGACAAGGCCTCTGGCAACGCGGGTCCACGCTGGTTCCTCTTGATCCGGCGAGGGTGTGGCCTGAATGCGTCCGGGATTTGCGAGCCATCCCTGCGCCTTTATCCGACAACCGAGGGCGCGCGCTTCCGCTTGGGCTACTTGGATCTCGCGATTCGGAAAAAAGAGGCGGGCGCTCAGATGCTGAACATCCAGACGCTGGCCTCGTGCGTGGTCCGTTTCCAAGGG
>CANFNA010000202.1 GCA_947448395.1 Chthoniobacteraceae bacterium | reverse complement strand
GGCAGTCGATGGCTTCTTATCCGTGGTGGGTGCTTCAGAATCCTTCGGGCGGCCGCTGAAGAGTCTGCCTATAAAAGTGCCTTTTTTGCCTGAATTGCCCTCGTCCGAATCCCCAGAGGATACAGGTGTTTGGCGTGGAGATGGGGTTGGTCGATTGTCTGCGGCCAAGGAGATTGAGGAGATAGAGAGGGCCGCTAGGGTCCAAGTCAGTGCGGGACGCATACAAAGAATGGGAAAGGTGACTGTGTGTGAATGTGGTGCGGGGCGGTCCGAGTGTCGAGGCGCAAGGAGGCGGTCCGGATTCTTAAGGTTGGGTATACGCCGTTTATAGAAGAGGTTGAGGAGATTGGGCAGGCTTGGGAATTCAGAGAAAATTGGATTTTCCTTCCTAAGGAAAATGGGATCTGGTGGAGGACTGTGAAAACGGACCCCCCATCGCTAGATTCCAAAGAGGAGCGCCTGAACGTCGTGGGCTCCGATTGTTTTTCTACAGAAGAGCCCGAGAATATCAGGGAACGGGTTGTACGTGAAGTTCCGGATCGGAATCTGAATTGGGGAGTGGTCTGCGTTTTAGCGGTGCTTCCGGTTGCCGGAGTTGCGGTGAGTTGGGCTGGACGTGAGGCGTTTGTGGCGCTGGCGACTGCAGTTAGTTTGGGGCTGACCATTTTTTTGATGTCTCAAGGAGGGCGTCTCGTCCGGGAACGGAACGGGTTTTTCCTTCTGCTGGCGGTTTCGTTCCTAGTGACCTTTTGTGTTCCTGTGGCTGTGAAGCTTTTTTTGAGCGGGTCTGAGTTTGCCCGATTGGTGGTGGAGATCAGTCGTTCTCAGCAAAAATCAGAGTCAAAAACTGAATCTGAGGGTCTAGCTGTTGCTGGGGCGAATCTGACTCCTGCTGCTTCGCCCAGCTTGAATGCGGTGCAGCCTGCGCCAGCCAAAGTTGCAAGCGCCCAGGGAACCCCAAAAAATGCTGCATCGACCGTCTCCGCTCCGGTTGGGAGTTCGGTTCAGGCGCCGGAAGAGATTGTTCCGCTGGTTGCTTCGTCGCCTTCGGAAAAGGTAAATCCCTCACCGGTTGCTAAATCCCCAGCCCCGGCTCCAAGCGTTGAAAGTCGGCCCGATGAAGATCCGATCCAGCGGGCGACTCGGACATCGCAGGAGGAAGCGATTCGTCGATACCCGGGTTTGGCAGTGGCGGGATCGCAGGAACACTCGATGTACATTGAGGCGTACAATGAATTAGCGCGGTTGAGAAAATTTGAGTATTTCAAGGACCCTCAGTGGCCTTTGAAAATTGCAGAAAGCTTAGCTTCTCGGGAAGGCTGGAAGAGGGCCTCCCAGCATTCCGATTTAGCGTCCCAATCCTCGGTTTCTGCCCCATCGGAGCAATTTTCAAATATCCAACCCCAAGCTTCTGGTGCAGCGGGTATTGCAAACCCGAAAACAAGTGGTGTTTCCTCTGGGGAGGAACCGGTTCTGGATGGTCCGAATGCGACTGTTCCAGCGGACCCGGTGGCGCAAGCCACGAATCGTTCGATTATTGAGGTGCGTCGCCGTTATCCGGCCTTGGGCGTAAACGGGAGTCCCGAAAATCAGATCTACCTGGAGGCTTACCGTGAATTGGAGCGGTTGCGCCCCGATTTTTTTGAGAAACCCGAGTGGCCAATTCATCTTGCGGAGATTGTTGCCAAAAGGGAGGGATGGCGCCGCCAGGAGGCTGGGTCGGCGACGGCGGGAAATCCGTCCTCGTCGAGCTCTGTGGAGCCGCCTCTTCCGAAATAGGCCTCGGCAAACTTTTAGATAGCCGCGGAATGAAATGAATTAGGCAACGCGTCAAGGATTCTCTTCAAACTGAGTAATTAAGCCAGTTTTGAGGCCTTGGACCTTGCGCTTAGCTTGACGCTCCCTAATGCCGCAATACGTTCATATTCTGATTTCTTCGTGAAAAATTACCGCCCTACTCACGAATGCGGCGTCTTCGCCGTGTTCGGTCATCCCGACGCCGCTGTTCTCACCTATTACGGCTTGTATGCCCTGCAACACCGGGGCCAAGAAAGCGCCGGGATCGTGACTGCAGGCGCCTCCAATTCGCCCTTCATTCGCCATGTGAACATGGGGCTTGTTTCCCAAGTGTTCTCTCAGAATGACTTGGAGCGGATTAAAGGGACTCGCGCCGTTGGTCACGTGCGCTATTCCACCAGCGGGTCGAGTAATCTCATCAACGCGCAACCCTTTGTGGTGAACACAGCCCGCGGCCAAATCGCGATCGCGCACAACGGCAACCTCGTGAACGCCGCGGTTCTTCGGGAAGACCTTGAGGAAAACGGTTCCATTTTCCAGACCAGCACCGACAGCGAGGTGATCCTCCATCTTCTTGCACAGCCTTCGGAGCCGTCGGGGGTTTTCTCAGCCCTTCGTAAAGTTCACGGCGCCTTCTCTCTCGTGCTCATGAGTGAAAGAGAAGTGATTGGCGTCCGAGACCCGTTTGGGTTCCGTCCTCTTTCGATTGGGAAGATTGACGGCGCTTGGGTTCTTTCCAGTGAAACTTGCGCTTTTGACCTCATTCACGCGGAGTTTGTCCGGGAAGTGGAACCGGGAGAGGTCGTGATCATCGACGAAAAAGGAATCCGCTCGGAGTGGCCTTTCAAAAAAGAACGCTCCGCCTTCTGCATCTTCGAATACGTTTACTTTGCGCGCCCCGATTCGATTATCGCGGACATTAATGTCGCCAGAGTCCGGACCGAGATGGGGCGTGAACTGGCTCGTTTGCATCCAGTGGAGGCCGATGTGGTCATTCCGGTTCCCGATTCCGGAAATTATGCCGCGCTTGGTCTGGCGGAGGAACTTGGGATTCCATATAGCCACGCCTTTGTTCGCAATCACTACATCGGCCGGACTTTCCTTCAGCCGAGTCAGCTGATTCGCGATTTCAATGTTCGCGTGAAACTGAATTTGATTAAGGAGTCCGTAGAGGGAAAACGCGTCATCGTGGTCGATGACAGCATCGTTCGCGGAACCACGGCGAGGGCACGCGTCGTCAATCTTCGCGAGGCCGGGGCAAAGGAGGTCCACATGAGGATTTCCTGCCCTCCGCATAAGTACTCATGCTTCTACGGAATCGACTTCCCAGACCCCGAAAAACTGCTCGCCAACCAACTCTCGCTGGATGAAATCCGCGATTATCTCGGCTGTGACTCGATTGGGTATCTCGATGTTCCTTCCATGGTGAGAGCCACGGGACAGAAGCAGAACCAGTTCTGTCTTGCCTGCTTTAACTCGGATTACCCGGTTCCTGTGGATCCAAACTTGGACAAGTACGTCCTGGAGCGCCGGGGTCACCGTCCGAATTTGCTCGCGGCAGAACCCTCCTCGCCCAATTTATTTTCGACCTAATCGTTTCCTGACCACTCTCATCCGCACGATTCTTTCTCTCGAAGCCATGCCTAAGAAGCCATCCTCCGCCTCGCATCCGTCTCTCAAATCAAAAAAGGCTTATGCAGCCGCAGGGGTCGATGTGGATCTCGGCAATCAGGTGAAGAGCGGCATTCATGCCATGGTGCAGGGTACCCATGGGCCCGAAGTATTGGGGAAAATCGGCGGATTCGGAGGTCTGTTTCGGCCCAATTTCAAAGGGATGAAGGACCCTGTTTTGGTGTCCAGCGTCGATGGTGTGGGTACGAAACTCAAACTCGCTTTTGCAGCTAACCGCCATGACACCGTGGGTCAGGATCTGGTGAATCACTGCGTTAATGACATCGCCGTGATTGGGGCTAAGCCGCTATTTTTTCTCGATTATATCGGCGCAGAAAGGCTTGAACCTCCTGTTTTTAAGCAGATTTTAAAGGGGTTTGCAAAAGCTTGCAGGGAGGCGGGTTGCGCCTTGGTCGGGGGGGAAACCGCCCAGATGCCGGGCATGTATCAGCGGGGGGAATACGATCTTGCGGGAACGATCGTCGGAGTGGTAGATCGCCCAAAGTTGATCGACGGGAGCCAAATTCGAGTTGGCGATCAGATCATTGGGCTGCCTTCCAACGGGCTGCATACCAACGGATATTCGCTGGCGAGAAAAGTGCTCTTGGAAACCATGGGATTGAAGCTTTCGGACAAACCCCAGGGTCTGACGAAGACCCTCGGCGAGGAACTTCTTCGCGTTCACAAGAACTACCAGCCTTCTCTAGCTGCGCTTTCCGCAGGGATTGTCAAGGGGCTCGCTCATATCACGGGTGGGGGACTGGTGGATAACCTTCCCCGAGTGTTACCCAAGACCTGCGATGCAGTGATCCAGACCCAATCATGGAAGGTACCCGCCCTTTTTGAGCTGATCGAAAAAGGAGGAAAGGTCGATCACGAGGAGATGTATCAAGTTTTCAATATGGGCATTGGAATGGCGGTCGTGGTGCGCCCCAAGAATGCGTCGGATGTCGCTCGAAAGCTCAAGGGGAAGGTTATTGGAACCATCCAAAAAGGCAGCGGAATCGTTCGACTTGTCTAAGTTCGAAACGCGAGCACTTGCGGCCTGAGGAAACAGGCGTATTCCAGTCGGTTTTCGCCACTGCAGCGTGTACGTAACGGATGTTGTAAGTGTCTGGATTGAGGGAGTGTGGGATGTGCTTGGCGCGGGAATTGCTATAAAAGGGGTATAGTTCAAATCCTGAGCTTTAGCGCGTCGTCAAAAGGGTGATTCGTTGAGGTTTTGGATTGTTGCCCAAAAGTCACCCCCCCCTCAGTTGCCTCCAGAAACCTCAAACTGCCGAATTGGAACCATGCTTCCAAAACTGCAAGCGGACGATTTTCGTTTCGTCTCGCGGGCGCCCTTCTGCGCGGGTGTAAAACAAGTGTTCTGGAAAAGCGTAGGATTCACGCGCTTTTCCAGCGCCCAAATTCGGGGCGTTTTTGACCCCTCCCAACGGGTCTCATGGGTCGGGAATTGGGACGGGTGGAACGCAAATGTGAGGCAGGCGTGCCGCGTCTTCTCGGAAGTCTGGATGGGTCCGTATTCACAGAGAAGAGGCAGGAATTTCCCATCCCTATGAGCCCCCGGAAACGCCTCCTCAGTCAGGGTTCCGTGGAAGGGAAAG
>CANFNA010000201.1 GCA_947448395.1 Chthoniobacteraceae bacterium | reverse complement strand
GATCGAGTGATGACCGTCGATGAACTCAAACGCCTTGTAGACGCGGACCTTCCGACCCCGCCACTCAACGAAAAGCCGAAAGAGAGTTCGCAGCAAGACATCGCAATCGGAGTCCGCTGGATGCTCGGCCGCCGCTTAGTGCGCGAGAATCGCTACGAGGAAGCCCGCCCCTATCTCCCTTCCCAATACCAGCAGGTCCTCGACAGATACACGTCTTCACTGAGGGATGGCCACGACACGACGGCGCCAAAACTCCACCGAGCCCGCGCGCTTTTCACTGCTGCGTGGATCGCGCGACGCGACGGAATGGAAATCATGGGCACCGAGGTCGAACCCGACGGTTTTGAGAGCAGCGGAAATTTCGCGCCCAATAGAGTCGACCTCGAGCGTGCGGAGGGTGTGCGCGTCAGAATGGAATACGATGAGGCCAAAAAGGATGAGGTAGAGAGGCGACAGCCTATCAAGATCTTCGTTCCTGCAACCGCCGACGAAAAAGAGAGAATCGCAAACAGCCAACCGCATCCGCCAAACCGCTTTCACTACCGATGGGTTGCATCTGCCATTGCATGGAAGGCTGCCGCCATGATGGCCGACGGCAGCGAAGAGCTCGCAGACGTTCTCAATACCGCAGGCTCATGGATCAAAAATCGCGACGAGAAGACCGCGAATCAATTCATGCAATCCATCGAGAAGCGCTGCCCCAACACAAAGATCGGCCGAGCCGCTCGGCGTAAGCATTGGTTTGTGGAGATGCCCGGCCCGTGGAGTGCGCTGCTCACGAAAGAATCCGCCGATGCAAACAGCGCGCGCTAAGTAGCCTCCCCTCCTTCGCGATTCTCTAACAAACGATTCCAGCCTGAGATTGTTACCTAAAATGCCTCTCCCTCGCCCTTCCCAATCCGCGGCACTCACGCTCGCCCTCGCTTTCGCCCAATCGCTCCTTCTTTATCCTAGCGTCTCCGCCACAAGCGCAACTTCCACCGCACCTTCCCACAAGGTCGACTTCAATCGCGAAGTCCGCCCCATCCTCGCTCAGTACTGCTTTAAGTGCCACGGCATGGACGACCATGGGCGCAAAGGAGAACTCCGACTCGACCTCCGCGAACAGGCCATTGGAAAGGGCAAATCCGGCGAGGTCGCCATCGTCCCAAGCCATCCCGAATCCAGCGAAGTCATCAAACGCATCCTCTCCGAAGACAAGGACGAGGTCATGCCTCCCCCCAGCACGAAATCCGTCCTTTCCGATGCCGCCAAAGCGACTCTGAAATCGTGGATCACCCAAGGCGCTGCCTATCAACCTCACTGGGCCTACGTCGCTCCAGTGCGCACCAAACCACCCTCCGCGGAACCCAACTCCATCGACGCCTTCATTCGCGAGCGCCTGAGAAAGGAATCCCTCGTTCCATCCACCGAGGCCGACAAACTCACCCTCGTTCGCCGAGTCTATTTGGATCTCATCGGACTCCCTCCAACCCCCGCCGAGGCAGATGCCTTCCTCGCAGACCCATCTCCCAACGCCTACGAACGTCTGATCGACTCTCTGCTCGCCTCCAAACATTACGGAGAACGATGGGCTCGCCGTTGGCTCGATCTCGCTCGGTACGCCGACACGAATGGCTACGAAAAAGATCGCCCCAGACCCATCTGGCCCTATCGCGACTGGGTCGTCGAAGCGCTCAACGCTGACATGCCATTTGATCAGTTCAGCATCAAACAACTCGCCGGCGACCTCCTCCCCAATCCATCCCCCGAGGATCTCATCGCAACCGGGTTCCATCGCAATTCCATGCTGAATGAGGAAGGAGGCATTGATCCCCTCGAGTACCGATTCTACGCCATGGTCGATCGCGTCGGCGTCACAGGCACGACTTGGATGGGGCTCACCCTCCACTGCTCGCAATGTCACACCCACAAATACGACCCCATCCTGCACAAGGACTATTACAGCCTCATGGCGCTCCTCAATAACGCCAGCGAGCCCACTTTCTACATCCCCTCTCCCACCACCCCCTCGCGCGAGAAAGCGCACACTGAGAAAATCGCGAAACTCGAGACCGATCTGCCCAGCCACTTTCCAGGCGGCCAAGAAGCCCTCAACGCACGCTTCGCTGATTGGATCGCGCTCGAGTCCGCAAAGGCCGCGCACTGGACTGTGGTGAAACCAGAAGACATCGAAACCAACCTCCCAAAACTCGAATCGCAACCAGACGGATTTCTCCTCGGCAACGGAGACATCACCAAAAGCGATACCTACGTCCTTCGCTTCCGCAGCCCCGAAAACAATATCCGAGCGATCCGCATCGAAGTCGCCTCGCATCCAAGTCTCCCAAATGATGGACCAGGCATGACCCATTATGAGGGGCCGATCGGCGGATTCTTTCTCAGCGAGATTCAGGCCACCCAAAACCAGCAATCCCTCGCGTTTTCAAAAGCCTCCGCAAGCAATGATGAGGAAGAAGATCGAATCAACGATGCTTCCCAAAAACCAAAGTTAAAGCCGGGGGAAAAAGCGCCTGCGAGCAAGCCCCCTTCCAAAAAGAAAAACAACGCTTCCGCAGCCATCGATGGCGAGATGTCCTCAGGGTGGCAAGTCCTCGGAGGATCAGACGTCTATCACACCGCTGTTTTTGAATTCGAACGTCCCGTCGACCTCAAACAAGGCGTCGAATTGAAGATGCTCTTTGAAAAACACTTCGCCTGTTCGCTCGGCCATTTCCGCATCTCTTTCACCACTTCAGACCACCCCACCGCCACCGGACATCCCGCCGAGCTCGAACACCAACTCGCCACCGGCCACGCTCAAATCAGCGATCCAAAATTACGCCTGCGCTTTCTGGAAACCGTTCCGGAAATGAGGGAGGCCGTCGCCCCGCTTCTCTCCGCTCGGAAAAACCCTCCACGAGGCCAACCGACCCTCGTTCTCAAAGAACGCCCCGCATCCAATCCGCGCATCACGCATCTCCATCATCGCGGCGAATATTTGCAACCCCGTGACGAAGTCCCGCCCGCTGTTCCCGCCTTCCTCCCACAACTCCCAAAAGAGGCTCCCGCAAACCGACTCGCTTTCGCCAAGTGGCTCTTCTCCTCCGAAAATCCGCTAACCGCGCGCGTCACAGTCAATCGGCAGTGGCAGGCTTTTTTTGGACGGGGCCTCGTCGCATCGCTCGAAGATTTGGGATACCAAAGTGATCCGCCCACACACCCCGAACTGCTCGACTGGCTCGCCACGGAACTCGTCCGAGAAGGTTGGTCGATGAAAAAGCTCCACCGTCTCATTGTGACAAGCGCCACCTACAAACAGGCATCCAAGGTCACTGAAGAGCATCTCCAGAAAGATCCCAAAAACCTCCTACTCGCGCGCGGCGCACGCTTCCGAATGGATGCTGAAATCATCCGCGACTCTGCGTTACATGCCGCTGGCCTGCTCTCCTCAAAAATGGGCGGCCCAGGCGTGTACCCTCCCCAACCGGCGAGCGTAACGACCGAAGGCACCTATGGCAAAGTGGACTGGAAAACCAGCGAAGGCGAAGACCGTTACCGGCGGAGCCTTTACACCTTCATCAAACGCACCGCCCCTTTCGCCATGGCCACCACCTTCGATGCCCCAACCGGAGAAGCCTGCCTCGCCAAACGCGAGGTCTCCAACAGCCCCCTTCAGGCACTCACCCTCCTCAACGACTCCATGTTCCTCGAAGCCGCTCAGGCCCTCGCCAAACGGACCATCGCTGAAGCCAACAACGACGAACATCGCATCCAAACCCTCTTCCGACACTGTATGACTCGGCCTCCGTCGGCCGAAGAACTGGCTCTCTTGAAGGCCTTTCTTGAAAAACAACGCACTCAAATTCACGACGACGAACCACTCTGGACCGCCCTCGCTCGCGCCGTTCTCAACCTCGACGAAACCATCACGCACCCATGAGGACTCCCAACATCACACGCAGACATTTCTTTCAAGACTGTGGCATCGGCGTCGGAAAAGTCGCCCTCGCCTCCCTGCTCGCCCAACAGTTCGATTCGTCAGCCTCCTCCACGACCGCTGAAAGAAGGGCGACACCGGGAATCCTTTCCGCCCCCCACCACACCCCAAAGGCCAAAGCGGTCATCCACCTTTTCATGGCCGGGGCCCCTTCCCAACTCGAACTCTTCGACCACAAACCCGTGCTCTCGAAGTATGAAGGAAAGCCCATTCCGCCTTCCGTCATTGGAGGTCAACGATACGCATTCATCCGTCCGGATGCCGCCGTACTGGGGCCTCGCTTCGCCTTTCAAAAACACGGTCAGTCCGGCGCGGAGCTTTCCGAGATGCTCCCGCATCTGGCCTCCGTCGTGGATGAAATCGCCATCGTGAAATCTTGCAGGACCACTCAGTTCAACCACGCTCCGGCACAGATTTTTATGAACACCGGTTTTTCTCAGCCGGGCCGTCCTTCCATGGGTTCTTGGATCACCTATGGATTGGGTTCTGAAACGCGAGACCTTCCTGCGTTTGTCGTCATGAGCACCGGAAGCGGCATCAGCGGCGGCGCCGCTTGTTGGAGCAGCGGCTTTCTCCCAAGCGTCCACTCCGGCACGCGCTTCCGCAATACCGGTGACCCCATCCTCAACGTCAGCACGCCTCAAGGCGTCAATCCCTCCACCCAACAAGACACCATCGCGCTCATCAACGCCATGAACCATCGCCGACTCCAACTCGACGGCGATAGCGAAATCGCAACGCGTATCGCCAATTACGAAATGGCGTACCGTCTCCAATCTTCCGCCCCAGAACTCATGGATCTCTCCCAAGAGAGCCCCGCCACCCTCGAGATGTACGGGTGCAATCCAGCTACCCCATCCTTCGCCCGCGCCTGCCTCCTCGCCCGCCGCATGGTCGAACGCGGCGTGCGCTTCATCAACATCTACCACGAAGGCTGGGACGCTCACAGCGATGTCGCCGGCAACGTAAAGAAAAACACCGAGACCACCGATCGCGCCTCCGCCGCGCTCATCCGCGACTTAAAACAACGCGGCCTCCTCGAGAACACCCTCGTTGTTTGGGGCGGCGAATTCGGTCGAACCCCCATGGTCGAAGCCAGCGTCTC
>CANFNA010000200.1 GCA_947448395.1 Chthoniobacteraceae bacterium | reverse complement strand
CTGCACCGGTATCGCCGCCTTTTATCCAGCCATCTCGGGAGTCGAGAAGGAGGCCGCCCTTGACGCTTTTCGCCTCGGAACCGTGGCAGTCGAAGCATTTTTCGATCAGGACAGGCCTGATTTTCTGTTCAAAGAAATCGAGTTGCTCCGGAGTGAAATCATTCCCGAATAGGGGCGAGGGCGACGCCGTTGCCGTGATCCCGAGCAGAGCCGCGCAGATGGAGTGTTGAAAACGCATGCTACGGTTATCTTAGATGGGAGGCTGCTTGAGGGAGGATCACGGCCGCAGAGGGTCAGCGATAAAGAGGGCCTTCGAGCGGTTTTCCGTTAGTATCGAGGATCTGGAACTCATGGATTCCGCCGGGTTTGCCGTCTCGAACACTCCAGACGATTTTTTTATCACGCGAGACTTCGAGGAGTTTGATTGCATCGCCCTTGGCTCCGTAGCTGGTGATGACCAGATTGCCGTTTGGAAGCCATTGAGCACCGCAGGGGTCTTTCAATGGGGCGTCAGGAAGGTCTTCGTTGGTGAGGTGCCAGACGATCTCTCCTTTGAGGTTCACCTCGGCCACGGAGTTTCCGTGAGTGAGATTGACGATGGTGTTGCCGTTTGGAAGCCGGATCGCGGTGAACGGCCAAGAGTCCTTCGGGTTCTCGGGTGTCTTAAACTCCCACACGATTTTTCCTTCGGGGGTGTATTCTCGGACGACCTTGTCGAGGAGTTGGGGCACAAGATAGTTGCCGTTAGGAAGTTTTCGGGCCATCCGGCTTTCCATATGATGGTTAGTGGTCTGACCTTGGAGCATCACCTCGACCATAATTTTACCGGAGCGGTCCACTTCCAGCAGACGCGGTTTATCTCCGGCTTCGGTGAGCAGAATGTTTCCATTCTCGAGCGCTTGGGAGGTGTTCACCTCGGATTGGGTGCCTTTAAATTCAAAGACGATCTTGTTTTCGCGGGTGACCTCGATGACTGCGCCGCCTGGATAATCTTTGTTTTTTGAGAGGGTGAGCAGGAGATTGCCGTTGGGAAGAACCCATCCGTCTCGAGTCGCTGCAGGGTATTTCCAGAGAATTTCCCCCGTGGCGGAAACGATTTGGGTGACGCCCCCAAACATCGCGTAGGAGTGGGTGACGGGCGTGCCTTCGCCTTTGGAGTTTGGAGAGAGGCCGAGGGCAATCGCTAGTAAGGAGGCGAGGGCCAAAGTGGATTTGGGGAGAGCAAGTTTCATGAGGATGCGTGGAGTTCGAGCAAGAAATTCGAGCAATGAATGTTCGATCGGTCCGTAGTGTATGATCGAAATGTTTGTGCATCCATAGACACTATTTGCAAAAATACGGTCATAAACGGAAGCGTCTCGATTGAGTGAATGGATGTGGATTTCGAGTTCCGCTACCGGTGCCAGCTATTTTAAGTGGAATTCCAGCAACGCTTTGCGGTTCTTGTTATCGTAAAATGCTCCAGATTAGGAAAGCACGGGCTAAGTTCCTGTTGTTTAGCATTGAAGGCTTCAAATAATGTCGCCGGTGTGAATGAAAGTGTGAACAGATCCTCCGAAATCCTCCTCCGTTCTGGGTGTCCAGTCTCGTCCCAAAAGGCAGGCTACATGCCCCTCTGAAGCGGCTGCGCAGCGGCCTTCGTACCGACCAGGTTTCGAGCGAGTCCCCGCATCCCTGGACAACATCGAACAGAAGGCTGGTATCACCCTGCTACTCGCGACAGCGGGATCGCTGACTCGATAGTTTCCGAAGCCGTGTTTCTTCGGAGGTTAGCGGGCCAGGAGTTCAGCGCGAATCCAGAATGGATCCTTACGCAGATCCAATACCGCATACACCTCTACTGCTGCTTCAGTTAAATCCTAATAAATTCCGAAAGGGAACCGATTGGACAGCATTCTGTGAAATCCGAAATCCATTTTGTGAATGCCATGAAACAACCGTAGGCTTTCAATATCCGAAAGGAGCGAGTCTACAAAGTAGTCCCCGATTCCGATTTCCTGAGACTCATAGAAGGCTTTTCCAAGCTCTAGGTCCTCCGCTACATCCGACAGGACGAAAACGGGTTTCATGAAGCCGACTGCTGAAGTCGGGTTCGCAATTCGGAGATACTTAAAAAGAAACCTTCTCCAGCCTCAACCTTGGCCCTTCTCGCACGAAGAACATCGCCATGCCACGCAAAAGAATCAACAGAGTCATCCGAGCGCAATGAATCCCAGAGGATTTCAATGGTTTGCAGCCGCTCACTCACACTCATTTGCTTGATGTCTGAGATGGCAATCATTGGGGCAAGGTACCAAAACTTCAGAGACGTCACAAGAACAGAGGACTAAAGGTCGGGCGCGCCATCCCTGAAGGCAGGAGCCTGCCAGACGCGCCCCCCTGCGTGAGGTCGATGTGGGTGTTCAGGCCGTTCTCCCTTGTCGAAAGCGCGGTCGGACTCGTAAACGTCGGTCGCCCCGGTCTTCGGAATGGGGGCGCGGATTGATGCGCCTGCCGTCAGCACTGGGAAAGCTGCCCTACCACAGTTCGGAATCAGGTCGTTTGATGAGATGCGCTGCACCGTGACAAATAACGTAACAATCCCCCCATTTAAAGGGGTGTATCAAATTGTCTAAATACTCCGTTGGAGTACTTTAGAAATAGGGTTTAATCCCCGTGATAGAGCGAGGCCGACGGGGCTCAGAGGTTATCCCTGTGGGATAGGCTTCAAATAAGTCTCCGTCGACAAAGGGGCCACTCCTTGACTCCCGACAGGGCTGCAGGGAATGTTGCGGTTTCCGCTTATGTCAAACGCGCCTGCCCCTGCTTCCAAAGATTTTATTCGTGAGATGATCAACGCCGATGTTGAGGCGCAGCGCAGCGAGGGTTGGGTGATTACCCGTTTTCCTCCCGAACCGAATGGATACCTGCATCTAGGGCATGCCAAGAGCATCTGCCTGAACTTTGGGTTGGCTTTGGAACATGCGCCAAAGGCTCGCTGCCATTTGCGTTTTGATGACACCAATCCGACCAAGGAGGAAGTGGAGTATGTCGAAAGCATCCAAGAGGACGTGCGATGGTTGGGCTTCGACTGGGGGACGCACTGTTACTACGCGAGTGACTATTTTGAGTCGCTGTTTGGCTTCGCTCAGCAGTTGATTCGAAAAGGGTTGGCCTACGTAGATGACCAATCCCTCGAACAGATGCGTGCTAATCGAGGTTCCCTGACCGCCCCAGGCACGGAGAGTCCTTTTCGCAACCGATCGGTGCAGGAGAACTTGGCGTTGTTTGACCGGATGCGCGCCGGGGAGTTTCCGGAGGGAGCCTGCGTTTTGCGGGCGAAGATCGATATGGCATCGCCAAACATGAATATGCGGGATCCGGTGATTTATCGGATTTTGAAGGCGCATCATCACCGGACGGGAGATGCGTGGTGTATTTATCCGATGTACGATTTTGCGCATCCGCTCAGTGATGCTTTGGAGGGGATCACGCACAGTTTATGCACCTTAGAGTTTGAGCATCATCGGCCCTTGTACGAGTGGTTGATTTCTCAAGTGGAGGGGTTGCCAGGGAATCCTTACCAGCGTGAGTTTGCCCGTTTAAATTTGACGTACACGGTGATGAGCAAGCGGAAGCTGCTTGAGCTTGTTCGCGAGGGGTTGGTGACTGGATGGGATGATCCTCGGATGCCCACCATCAGTGGGATTCGTCGGCGTGGGTATACCCCGACTGCGATTCGGACCTTTTGCGAGACGGTGGGGTTGACCAAATTTCCGTCGTTGACGGAATTGGAATTATTGGAGCACTGCGTGAGAGGGGATTTGAACAAGCATGCGCAGCGTGTGTATGGCGTTTTACGTCCAATCAAAGTGGTGTTGACTAATTATCCGGAAGGGCAGGTTGAGATGCTCGAAATGGCGAACAATCCGGAGGATCCAGAGGCAGGGAAGCGTCCGGTGCCGCTGAGTCGGGAGTTGTATATTGATGCGGATGATTTCATGGAGCATCCAGTGCCGGATTTTCATCGGTTGGTGCCTGGGGGCGAGGTGCGCTTGAAGTTTGCGTTTTGTATTATTTGCAATGAGGTGGTGAAGGATGCGGACGGAAAGATCGTGGAGTTGCGGTGTACTTATGATGATGCCACTCGGCACGGGGTGAAACCCGTTGGGAGGCCGCGGGTGAAAGGGATTATTCACTGGGTGAGTGCAGCGCACGCCTTGGATGCCGAGGTTAGATTGTACGACAAGCTATTTACCGTGGAACAACCGGACGAGGCCGCGGGCGAGGAAGGGGACTTCAAACAGTTCTTGAATCCGGATTCTCTCGAGACGGTTTGTGCGAAGGTGGAGCCGTCGTTGAGCGAGGCGAAGCCTGGGAGTCACTTTCAGTTTGAAAGGGTTGGATACTTTTTTAGCGATCCGAAGGAGTGTCGGCCTGGAAAGCTGGTGTTTAACCGCACGGTTGCGCTGAAGGATGGTTTTTCCAAAGCCAAGGCGTGAATTGGCCAAGAGGCTGAGTGGACGGACCGGATCCGGAAGAAAGGTTTTACAACCTAGAGCTTCTGATCGGACTCTTCTAAGGAGTGAGAACGGAAAGCGCTTTCATGGAGTTGCTCCACTCGCCTCGAATCTTTGGTGTTCGAAGAGGCGGTAGAGGAACGCTGCGTTTTGGTGGAGTTTGAGGAAGAAGAGCAGATTGCTTTCGGCAGGCGGCGAGCTGCGGATCGACGAAAGTGGAGGAATCGAGGGTGAGAGAATTCCAATCGACTACGTGGGCGAGATCGGGAGGAGTGAACGGTTCCTATGCTTGTTGGAGAGCGTTGCCTGGGGGTACCAGGAGGCGGTCGATTTCTACTGGCGGTTGGGAATGCGACGTATCCTTGGGGAGAATATTATCCGCCGAGGTGGGATGATGGGAACGACTCGTTCTTGGAGGATGGCAAATGGGATCCCGCGAAAATTGGGTTGGATGGGATTAAGGGGACTGCACCTGTAGCCAGCTTCAAACCGAATGCGTTAGATGGCATGAGGTTGTTGAGCCACGCGAGATCCCGCGATCTTCAAAGCGATGACAACATCCACACCCTCCCAATCCAGTCCCACTCACGAAGCGATCAAACTCGGGATCGACGCCCACGCAAAATATTACTGGGTGAGCCGTCAGGT
>CANFNA010000199.1 GCA_947448395.1 Chthoniobacteraceae bacterium | reverse complement strand
TCGCGGAATGCAGTTCAGTCCAGACGGCCAGCGATGCCTTCTCGAACGCTCCACAAAGGTTTCTCCGATGGACGAACCTGTTTTGCAATGGGTGGATGTGCAGACAGGTGCGGTGATTTGGGAACGTGCTTCGGAGGTAGCGACAGTCAGTGAGATCTCTGAGGATGGTTCGATGGTGCGTGTGGTTCAGGGAAAAGGTGGAGAGATTTTGGAGCTCGATGCCACGTCTGGGGAGATCATCCAAGAGTTAGGGACCATTACAGCTCCAGATCCCTATGGCCGCGCATTTGTCTCGGCCCCAGGGTGGAGTTCGGTTTTTGCATGGGCCAAGGGAGTGCTGCACAAGGTCGATCCGAAGAGTGGAAAAACGTTTTTTGAGCTTCGAATTCCCGATGTGCGAGGCCTTGGATTTCTTCCGGATACAGAAACTGTCGCCACGTTTTCCGTTCAGTCAGATCGGTGTGGAACTTTGCAACTATGGAATGGTAAAGACGGTCGATTAATTCGATCGATGCCCGTGTTGGCCGCGTTATCTGGATCTTGGCGATTGGTGACTGAACAAACGTCGTCGCGAATTGCGCTGATGAAAGGTGGGGAAATGAGTGTGTGGGGTTGGAATATTCCTCGGGCCATGGCGACCGCGGCATCGAATCCGGTTGTGGTTTCGCTCGGTGATTGGTGGAAAGTCGCGAGGCGAGGATTGAAGGATGAAGAAGCGACCTTGGATGTTTGCGATCTGCGTCGGCGTTATGGAGGGGAACAGATCACGTTTCAGCTTCCGAACCAGAAGCCATATGCGATTTCCTCAAATCGTTCGGGGAGTTTGGTTGCAACGCTCGACTCCCAGTTGAGCCTATTTGTTGTGGAGGGTGAAAGGCTTGTGAGAAGCGAAGTTAATGTGCTTAAACCGGAATGGGACAGCCCTCACTTTGAATTAAATTCGAGCGGCGAACTGCTGTGGACTGGCGTCGGCGTATACGAAACGAGCACCGGAAAAATGCAGACTCGGATGGATAGAAAGGCGGTTTTTGTGCCGACTCAGCGGGGAGGGTCGGCGATTTCAGGATGGATTTCCGAAGATCGAATTGCGGAGATTGCAATGGTGGGATCGCAAGTGTCTGCCGACGTCGAGCAGGGCGCCAAGAAGGTGATTTTGTTGTGGGATGCAAAGGCAGGGAAGCCGGTTGGAGGTGTCCCAGCCCCGAATGCCTTGGCACTTGCGGTTTGTGCACATGGAGGATGGGTGGCGGAGGGTGGCAAGGATATGCGGATCCGGATTCGCGAGGCGGAGCGGTTGTGGGTAGTGCGAGAGTTCCGAGCTCACGACGATGCGATTCTCTCGGTGGCATGGCATCCCACTGAGCCATGGTTGGTGACGGCATCGAAGGATATGACGGTTCGAATTTGGTCCGTTTGGGAGGGGGACGGCGGACGTCTTTTGGAAGAAATCCACGGTCTGCCTGGGGAACCAACGAAGGTAATGGTGAGCGGGGATGGTGAGGCGCTTTTTGTTGCGTTCGATGGCTCGACTATGAGGGCGTATAAGCCTCGTTGTTTTGGCCAAACGGAGAAGCGATGAAGTCGCGATAGGTCCTTTTTACTTGGACTTAGAACGTAGTTCCGTCTGAACGACTAAGCCATTTCCAAGCCGCGCATCGTGGTTGTGCCTGTTGCAAATTTGTCGTGGGGCAATCCCATTCGTTGGAGCATTGAGACGAAGAGATTCGGGAGAGGATAATTATTTTTTCGATCGAAGGCGAGGTGCTGGCCATGTTTAAAGCCGCCGCCGGCGATCACAACGGGCATGTTTTTTGTGTCATGGGCGGAGGCATTCCCAAGATTGGATGTCAGCAGCACCATTGTGCGGTCCAGCAGAGAGGAACCGGCTTCTTGGACCTTCTGCAGTTTTCGCAGAAACTCGCCCCATGCGGCGACCTGGGCTTCCTCAACAATTCCCAACTGGGAGATTTTATTCGGATCCAAGCCATGGTGGCTGAGATTGTGATAGCCTTCCTCCACGCCTTGGAGCGGAATTTTTCCATTGCCGCCCCCAGTATGCAGAGTGATGAAGCGTGTGGAATCCGTCTGCAAAGCCAAGAACATGACCTCATACATCGCGTTTTGAGCGGCGATAACATCGTTGCGATCTGTGAGAGCCTTGGGTGCCTGTGCGGCGACTTTCGGCTTTGGACGCGTTGCCCACGACTCATTGGCTGAAAGTGTTTTCTCGAGTTCCCGAACACTTGTAAAAAACGCTTCAAGCTTATCTTTGTCACCATTTCCCACGCGTAGCTGCATCGCTTTTGCATCTGCACCGACGAGATCCATGATACTCCGTCCCTCTTTCATCCTGAGGATATTGGCCTCAATGGCCTTTGGAGAATCTTGCACAAATAGGCGAGCGAACATCCTTTGAGCGGAAGTCTCTGGGGCAATCATCGCCCCCAAGTCCGTAAAAGAAGTGCTCATATCCCCGTTCGCATTCATGGCCAGTGAGGTAAACCGCGTCTGCCCTCCAAGATTTCTAGCCATCAATTGGTCGAGTGAGATTCCATTGCGGAAGTTGGAGCCGGAAATATTGGGTTTAGCCGTGAGAATGCAAACGTCGGCGCTGTGGCCTCGGGACACACCGGGATGTGAGGTGCCTGAGATGACCGTGAAGTGATCCTTGATGTCGGCTAGCGGTCTCAGATAGCGCGAGAGTTCGTAGTCTCGCCCCGCCTTTTCTGGGAACAAAAATGGCGCGTGAAATCCTAAATCGTTGCTGACTGAAACAAAGCGTCTTGGGGCCGTAGATTCCGCCGCGCGGGTGAGCGCTGGGCACATCGCTTGTAACCAAGGAAGCGCCATGCTGATTCCGCCGGCGCGCAGGAACGTCCTGCGGGAGAGGTGGTGTTTAAAGGTGAATGTGGCCATGGTTAGAGAGGGAGATTGAGATCTTCTTTGGAAGATTATTTGTTGAGAAAGAGAGGGCTTTGGATGAGGCCGTTAATGAGGGTTCGCACTCCGTAGTCTTTCTGTTTTGCCGCTATCACAATGGCTTCGATGGCCTCGCGATCCGAGAAGCTAGGGGCTGCGCCGGTGGAAAATGTGAGGAGTTGTTGAACGATATTTTTGGCCAAAAGGGCCGGTCTATTCAGCAGAATCAGTTTGTACTCCTTCAAATTTGAAAAACCGTCGCCATTTTGGAAGTGGTAACTGGCATCGACTTTAGGGCCCTGGATCCGCGTCCCTTTCTCATTCACGGCGCGGTAGTTGTCGCGCCATCCGCCGATGACGTCATAGTTCTCCAAGGCGAACCCTGGGGGATCCATTTTGACATGACATCCGGCGCAACTCTCTTGAGAGCGATGTTTGTCGAGTTGCTCTCGGATTGTTTTGGCTCCGCGAATGTCTGGTTCAATCGCGGGCACGCTGGCCGGCGGTGGCGGAACGCGGAGGCCTGCAATGCGTTCAAGCATCCAGACTCCGCGAACGACTGGGGACGTGGTGGTGCCGTTTGCGGTGACTTTTAAGACGCTGGCGTGGGTTATCAATCCGCCGCGGTGATTTTCGGGTTTTAGTGAAACTTGTTGTAGTCCAGAAGCAGGAAGAGGAGGGAGGCCGTAGTGCTTGGCGAGGCGGTTGTTCACAAAGGTGTAATTGGAATCCACAATCTGCTTCACGCTCAGATCCCGCTTAATCAGATCCCAAAAGAAAGTCTGAGTCTCATCCAGCATGGCGTTTTTCAGCAAATCATCGAACTCGCCGTATAGCTTTTCATCTGGATTGGTTGCATCGATTTCCCTGAGCTTTAGCCACTGATCGGTGAAGTTCCGGATAAACCGCTTTGCATTCCCGTGAAGTAACATCCGGTCGACTTGGGCGCTCAGGACTGCAGGCTCAAGTAGCTTTCTAGAATCAGCCAAACCTCGGAGTTCTGCATCCGGTGACATTCCCCAGAGGAAGAAACTTAATCGTGTGGCTAAGGCATGCGAACTGAGGGGGCCGGGGGCTTCTTCGAGAAAATAGAAGCGAGGCGACATGAGAATTGCGCGGTAGGTCGTTCGCAAAGAATCCGCAAAAGAGGCGCCTGTCTTTAATTTCTCCACTGCCAATCGGACGTACCCTTGAATCTCATCGCTTCTTACGGGAAGGCGGAATGCGCGATTTGCGAATGAGAGAACGAGACGTTCGAAATCCTGCTGGGGATTTGCGGATGCAAGCTCAAGCAGCCCGTTTGAGCTGGAATCTGGCTTTCCAGTGGTTTGGCTATCGGCTTTCTTCGCGCCTGTTTTGTTCTTGGGAACAGATTGTTGTTTGCCGTCGGATTTTGATTTTTGAGCTTGGGATAAAAGATCACCAAACAAAATGCGTTGGGTGTCTTCTGGTGTGAACGCCGGATAGACACGCTCGATTTCTACGGATTGGACTGCGATTCCGGGAAATCCTTTTCCATCGAGATCCTCGAGCATTTCTCGGTTTTCCTTGTGTTTGTGGCCTGTGACTTTTTGGAGCGTATTGTCGCTGGTTTGAACTCTCAGAAGGTCTTTAGCATTCATCCACGCGAAGAACTCGAAATCTTCGGCGCTTTCCGAGGCTTCAACCGCACCGATTAAATAGCGAACGGGTGAACTGGAGACATGTCTTCCGCCAAAGACGCTGGCTGAGATGCGCTCGCCTTTTGGTGGATTCACGGCCAGCGCGCGGAGACGGATTTTGTACCATCCGTCCGCGGGGACTTTGGTCGCTTCCATGCGACCGTAGAACTCGCCGGCTCTAGCGGACCAAGACACGACATCGTTTTTTTGCGGGCGTCCCTCAGGGCCTCGGCTGATGTTGACGCTGGGGACGTTGTGCCGCTGAAGGTCTTGCCAGGTGAATGTTGTTTTCCACGTTTCGCGAGGCTGGAGGGCTTGCTTGAAAGCGCTGTCGAGAGCCTCGTCAACCACTTGCATGTAGGTCTCCAGTTGGTTTGCTGAAACCTGCTGGCCCGAGGCGACGGTCGTGAAACCGTCAGTAATCGGGTCCTCGGGGAGGTGCGACTGAAGCGGCATGTAAATTCCGATCAAATCCTGAACGCTGCGTTCGAATTCGGATCGAGTCAGTCGGCGTGCTTGAACGCGGCCGACCGTTTTTTGATGTTGGATTTCTGCTGTCTGCAGATTGTTTTTAAGGAGTTTTAGGAATACC
>CANFNA010000198.1 GCA_947448395.1 Chthoniobacteraceae bacterium | reverse complement strand
CTCCGCTTGAAGCTCGAGAGTCACCTGATTACGGATTTAGTGGAAAGGGTGTTGGATCGCTTGGGTTTAACTCAGCATGCGCTTAAGCGCGTGGCCCTGCTTTCAGGCGGTCAACGTAAACGTGTGAGTATTGCGATCGAACTACTCTCAAAGCCTTCCGTTCTATTTTTAGATGAGCCTTCTTCCGGTTTGGATCCTGCCACCGAAGCCGAATTGATGACTCTGCTTCAGTCTTTGACGCTCACAAAACTCACTGTGGTGTGTACCACACACGTCCTACATAAGGCATATCTCTTTGACCGTCTTTTAGTGATAGAGGGCGGAAAGTTAATTTTTGCGGGGAGTGGTGATGAAGCGAGGAGCCATTTTTTGATGCGTAGTGACCAGGAGTCCTCTGAGGCGTTAGATAGAGCGCCGTTGGAGAAAATTTATTCGTTGCTACAAGAAAACGAGAAGTTGGGAGGGAAATCGGCGAAGGTTTGGGAGCAGGATTTTTTGAGATCTTCTTTTGGCGTCAGAGCGTACCCACCAGTGCCTCGTCAATCGATCTTGGAATCTGGTTCGAAAAATTCGAAACGTTCTCGAGTTGGGGCTCTTAAAACATTTCAAATTTTGGCACAGAGGCAGTGGTGCATTTTGAAAGCCGATCCTCTGAATCTTGCTTTTCTTGCATCGCAGCCTCTTTTAATTGGTTTTTTTGTTGGATGGGCCAGTGAGGAGTCTGCGCTGAGGATGTTTTTGTGTATTGTTGCGACGATGTGGTTTGGGTGCTCTAACGGGGCACAACAAATTGTTTCTGAACTTGCTATTTTTAGAAGGGAGAGGGTGTGTGGATTGGGGTTGAATGCCTATATTCTGAGTAAGATCGGATTTCTCTCTATAATCTCTCTCCTGCAGTCAGTGTTGTTGCTATTTTCAACGGTTTCTTCAGCGAAGGTTTTTCATCCCTCCAAAACAGATTTGGCCACCTTAGTCGCCGACTTTACGAGGCGAATGACTCCTCCTGTTCCGGTGCAGTTGGAGGCGAATAGCGTCAAGGACTTTGGAGTCGTTGGAGAGGAGGATTCCCGTTTAAATGTCCCCGAAGCGGGTTCTAACCAGACGAAAAGGAAAGAAACGTCTGAGAATCAGATTAAGTTGCCGAACAAGTGGTTGGTTTTCGGAGTCGCAGGAATTTCTGAGTTTTTCCAGATCAGCCAAAATATTTTAGACTCTGGGCCACGAGTGGTGATGGGATCCGATGGAAATCCAATTCGGGATCGGGAGGGAAGGGAAATTGTTTCTCCCGGAGTGGGGCTTTTTTGGATTTTTTCAACGAGTGTGGGTCTTCGATTCTTAGCGATGGCGGGTGCGGCTGTAGTGAGTGTGGGAATAGGCCTCTCCATTTCTGCATTGGTAGAAAATACAACACAGGCAGTGCTGTGGGTTCCGTTGGTCCTTATTCCGCAAATTTTATTTGGAGGAATTGTTGTGAGGGTTCCAGACATGTCTTCTGGTGTTCGGGCATTTAGCAAAATAATGCCGAGTTTCTCAGCCCAGCGAATTGCCGATGTTTCTGCTATTTTCGGTCAGGATACGCCTGCTATGAGTAATCGTACAAAGGTTCCCCTATTTTTGTCCTCGATGGGTGAGAAGGAAACGGTTACTTGGCAGGAGGATGGAGACACGAAATCCCAGGATTATGATAGGGTGTCAGAAGAGAATACTGCTTGGCAGAATTTGACAGTTTTGGTTGATCAGGTCGGAGCGCATAAGTGGGCGAAGGTTTCGGGAGGAGGTGAAGGCTTTGTTTATCCAGATTCGGTCAGTAAAAGGCGTGATGTTCGCCTCAGAAAAGGAATGCCTTACTTGGATTTAGCGCCGTTTCGTTCGGCTGCGTTCATCCTATTGGGCTGGTTTGTGCTGTGCTACAGCGTTGCGCTCTTTGGGCTGGATAGACAGCAGACCGGCCGTTGACCGCCAGCGTTAGAACTCTCGTGAAATGGGTTTGGAGGAGGTTGGTAGCAATCCTTTTCCATCCCAAAATTGCCCAGTTGGGCCATAGATGCGTGCGTCAGTGATTTCTAGAAGACCGCCGCGAGCGACTTGAATTTGACGTTGAATTAAACCTTTCCCGAACGTTCTTTCGCCCCGCGATTCGGCTCTTTTCGCGTGATGCTCGAGTAAAGCTGCAATAATCAATTCAGCACCGCTTGCGGTCATTCTATCCTGAAGAAGCGTGAGTTTTTTAGGGATATAGGGATGATTGTTTCGCGATAACAATATCTCCTTTCCCTTTAGACTTTCTAGTTCAGCGATGGGCGAGCGTTCTGGTAAAAATAGTTCTGCAATGGCGACTGAAACCCCAAGGTCGCCGCCCCCGCAACCGCGAAAGTCTAAGGTTAGCGCCTGATTTGGGGGGAATGATTCCGTCAATTGCTTGAGTTCCTCGAGTGATTTTTCGTCAATCCGCCTGATGACAGTGAGAATGCCACTGGGCGACTCGCTGACGTCAACGGCGAGGGATTTAACACGTTCGCGATCGACTGAAAGATTTTCGACTTTCTGCGATGTGTGGCGTCTGAGCGTTAAGATGACTTGTTTTTGAGGAGGACCTTCGATGAGTGCCGCAATCTCTAGGAGACTCAAGCGGTTTACGGAATTGTTATCGATCGCCAGTAACTCATCATTCTCAACGACTCCCGCTCGCTCTGCTGCCGCTCCTTCGAAAGGCCTGCAAAGAATGCGAGCGTTCTCCTTTTTAAAGGTTATTCCTATGCCGATATAATTGGGATTTGCCAAATCCTCGAGTTTGCGGGCGGTTGCTGCGGTAAGATAATCAGAGTAGGGGTCTAGGGAGCGGCAGTAACATCCGAGGGCCTTTTCTATGAGGTCGCTGATTGACCACATTTGGCTGCGTCCTTCGGGAGAGTTTGCCAGTTCGCGCATGACCTCCATGCACTTTGCGAGTGATTCTCCAAAGACCTCAGGGATATGTTTAGGGAAATATCGAGCGGACCACTCGCCGAGTTCCTCGCGAAGGGTTTGGAGCATTCCCGAAACAATCTCGTGAGTCTGGAGACCGTATACAGAATGTTCTACCAATTCTCTTTGAGCGTTTAAGAGTAACTGTTGTTCTGGGGATAAGTTACTTTTCCGCTCTTGGGAGACTGCAGTGGAATGAAATGAGACGATCGCGAGTGAGGCAACGGCAATGTAGATGCTTTGTGGACAGGAGGAGAATGAGTACATCCCTAGGATACATGGCGAGGGCTACTCACCGATATACTTTCGTTTTCGGGCCGCTGAATTTTGTAAGCTGGAATTCCGTCGATTTATGCGAGAGGTGTCGGCGTTGATAGCATCTAGAGTGTCTTCTCTGTCTTGAAGGCGTTGTTTAGCCTTTGTTTCACTCCAAAAGATTCCTCCCTGAGTGGGGTCTCCTGTTGTCTGACAGCCTACGAGCTGAGATGCGGCTAGAATCAGGCAAAGAGCTTGAGACAATCGTGTCATGAGGAATAAGGATGAATTGTCTATTTATCGATCAATTGAATTCTGAAGAGAAGCGAGACGTCCGATTAAGCGACCTGTTTCCGCAGTTCCCGATTTGAAATCATTTGCTTCCTTTTGAAACGAGCTGAAGTTTGTAGCGGCTCGGGCTTGGGAATCTGCCATGACTTGCTTAACGTCGGTTGCGGTTTGAGCCTGTTGCGAGTTGAACTGACGCGCAGAGTTAGCGACTTGTGAAATTTCTGCTTTGAGAGATTGGAGCCCTGCTTTATTTCCGGAGGCCCTCAGCACCCGAGCCTTTTGTTCGAGCGCTGCGAGTTGATTTTGGAGTGATCGATTGTAAACGCGTGCTTTGTTGTTTGCCTGACGAGCAATTCTAATCTCCTCATTCAGCCACTGCTCTGCTCGCGCGTACTTGGCTTTTCGTTGCGCGACGTTCGTGCCCACTGCAAACCCGGCGGCGCCTCCGATTAGGGCTCCCATCATTGCTCCGCGCTGTCCCCCTAAAGCGTAGCCCAGAGCGCCGCCGGCGATGGCTCCCATGGCAGTGCCTTGTTGTTGCGCTAACTGTCCATCAGCGGTCGGTGCACAGCCAGTGAGTACCAAGCTCGAGGCGGGCAATGCGACGACAAGGGTAACACTGGTCACGATTCTGGCGAAATTCGGCTTCATATGCGCAATAGTAATAAGGAGGAGGAAGTCGGATTACTCGAGCGGGTGGGGGATCGCAATAATTTAGTTGTCGAGTTTGCGGAGGAGTTTGAATGAGAGTGGTTGAGCGAGTGGGGCTCGGGAATGCAAAATAAGCTCTAGAGCATTTCCATCCGAGGATAATATAGCTCTAAGATCCCAACTGGGTCCGCCCGCAGAGTCTGTGAATCGTGCGTTTAGGCAGCCCTTTTCATCTAGCTTCATTTTTGAAACTTTTCCTGAGAGTTTTCCTGCAACGTATTCGAATTGACAAAAGCCTTCGCTATTAAAGGTGAGGCCAGATCGAGTATCGCGGGTCTCGGTATCGATTCGGATTTCTGCTGTGCCCAGCTGAGAGGTGCCTTTGAACTGGCCTGAATAGCTCGGTGGAAGAAGTACGATGGATTCCTCAGACTTGCGGATGGTGATGCGTTCAGGAATGGTGAGGCTGGAAGTGGCTGAAGGGGAGCCTATGAGTTTAATCGTATAGATTCCGGTAGGGAGTTCGATGCGGTTGTCTGATAGTTCCTTGATTGGGGCTCCAGATCCTCGGTGGAGAGGTATCCCAAACTGAATTTCTTCTGGAAGGAGAGATTCCATTTCCATGCTGATATAATTGTAGTCGCATCGTTTTTGAGGCTTAAGGATTAAGGTGCCTCGAGATCTTTGTGGAGCAAGGTCTATTGGTCGGTTTAGTTGCTCCAAGTTTGATATTGTAAGGGTCTTACTATCGTACCCTTCAGCAGCAAATGTGAGCTGGAAAGGCAGTTTTTGGTCCTTTGGTAGAGGTACTGATGCTGCGCCATCGGCAAACGTTGGATTGAGTGCCGTCTCATCGAGTTTCAATCGAGAATGCGGAGGGATCTCTCCGGCAAGATTGAGCGTTGATGGCGCAATCTTCGGCTTGGTGCCTCGCCAGCTCATTAAAAAGCTGAGCCCTGCGAAAAGTAGAATGAGGATGGAGGCAGTGAGAAGAATGATTTCTTTCCGACCGGCGGGT
>CANFNA010000197.1 GCA_947448395.1 Chthoniobacteraceae bacterium | reverse complement strand
TACCGGACGGCTTGCATCGGCAAATGGCACCTTGGCGCGCACGAGAACTTTCACCCCCAGAAGCGCGGCTTCGACGAGTTCTTTGGCTTTCTCGAAGGCGGTCGCGCGTATTTACCCGACGACCATCCGGGTAACTTTTATTTCAAATCCAGCCCTCCATTCGCCACCGTGCATTTCAAAGAGTCTGGGAAAGCACCGCTCCTTCGTGGACACGAGGTAGTGGCGGAGGATGAATATCTCACGGACGCATTCACCCGCGAAGCTTTACGGTTCATTGACGCCAAGGCCGAACAGCCGTTTTTTCTCTACCTTGCCTACAACGCCGTTCACACGCCAATCACGCCTTGTCCAAGATGGGAGGCTCGGCTGAGCCATATTGAAAATCCAGTGCGCAGGGCCATCGCATCAATGATGGCCGCAATGGACGAAAATATTGGCAAACTGCGGGATCATCTGCGCGAGCGTGGTGCGGCGGAGAACACACTCGTTATTTTTCTTTCCGACAATGGCGGTAGTCCCGGAGGCAACCACACTTTGGCCGACCTAAACTCTGCGAATTACTCGCTCAACACCCCGCTTCGGGGTTTCAAAGGCGAGTGCTGGGAGGGCGGCATCCGGATTCCTTACTTAATCGAGTGGCCTGCGAAAATCATTGGCGGGACAACTTTTAGCGAGCCTGTCACATCAATGGATATCGTACCAACGGCGTTGTCAGCCGCGGAGGCGCCGATGGCGGAGCAAACAGACGGAGTCGACCTAATTCCGTTTGTGAACCGCATGAATAATGGCGCGCCGCATCAGGAACTTTTCTGGCGTTATCACACATACAAAGCAGTCCGGAAGGGCTCAATGAAGCTTGTAAGGCAGCGCAATGATGCTGACCAATTGTTTGACTTGGCCTCGGATATTGGCGAATCGAGAAATCTGGCTGCCGAAAAGCCCGAGTTGCTTGCTGAATTGCAAGCAGATCTCGGGGTGTGGGAGAATAAGATGAGTTCGCCGCGATGGAGCCAGATCCGCCCCCTGCGCCCCGACGGCCGTCCGCTGTTCGGTAGTTTGCTGCCCAACGGGAACATGGAGGAGGCGCAACCCGGCGGACAGTGGCCCGCATCTTGGTACCGGAGCCTAGGCTGCGTGAAGTGGTCCACCGCGAAATCGGTTGGCGCAGGTCACTCGCTTTGTATCGAAGATGATCCTCCAAGCAAACGAGGGTTCGGCCAGTGGCGCAGTCAGGCGGTGAAGGCGGCCCCCGGGTCGATGTACACGCTTAGCTGGAGCTGGCATTACGACAAGGCACGCGACATTGAAGCGCACATTAGGTTTTTTGACATCGCGGGGAAATTCATCGAGCAAAGAACGGTTTCTGCATCCGGAAGTAACGAGGGATTCGAGCAGCGCTCCGAGAACGCGGTGGCGCCTCCCAATGCATCGACAGTGGACGTGTTGTTTATGCGCGGCGCGAAAGGTTCAGGCAGCGTCTGGATTGATGATGTCGTGTTTTCGGATCAGATAGCTCAAGGAAAGTTGTTGAAGGCCGAATGAGCGCATTCTAGGTGCATGGTAGCAAGCGGAGCGTACGGCTTCTGAGGATCTGCGTGCCAAGCCGCGGCAATGGAAATGGGAGATGACATCAGGTTGTCGAGCGATGCGAGATCCCGCGGGCTTCAAAGAGATGACAACCTCCACCGCCTCCGAATCCATTCCCTTTCACGAATCAATCAAACTAGGCATCGACGCCCACGCTAAATACTACTCGGTGAACCGTCAGGTGGACGCAGCGACACCGTAGCATATGCAGATTATGTATCTGCGACGCGCTACTCTTATTCGTTGTCCAACAGCAGAGGCTCACGCACAAAGTTGTCACCTGTGACGAAGCGGGTAGGTTTGGATTCCACGTGGATCGCCGCTTGGAGGAACTCGGTATCCAGAACTACGGGGTGCAACCCTAGCACTAGGATTAGCGAGGCAAAGACGTGAAGAACCATTTACCCCACACGTTAGTCGAAGCAACGGATAGCATTTAAAGTGAGCGGCTTTGCCGTTTAGCGGGGGAACACCTGTTCCCCAGATCCCTTTTCCAAGGGGAACATTCCGGCGATCTCGCTAAAGATGAGTTCTGCGAAAAGCCGAGCTGCCGGCCTTTCCAAACACACCAAAACCAAAATAAACTTAGCAAGAAAATGCTTTCCGCTCCATTTCCGAAATTCGCGCGCGCGGTAAAAGGGAGAATTGCTTTTACGGCATGAAAACGAGGTGTTCGCCGAAGGTGTGGGGGGTAAGAATGACGGCAGGATGCGCCTTGGATTTGCCGTGTTCTGAACGGAGATAAAGGTTGAGTCCGTTATGGACTGCGGTGCAACGATGATTGAGAAGAGCGGCCTCGCTGAAAATGGGCGTATGACTGCCGTAGCGCCTCTCCTTTTGCGGAGAAGGTGCGTGTGGAGTTTAAAATCGCCTGCGTGGGGGCCAATCGCTGTGAGCCCTCTTTATTCATAACCCCGACACGATTTTAATCAGTGGAAGCTCCTCGGCCGGTGCCCTTCGGAGAAGGGCTTGGTCGCGCGGTCCAAAAATGGAATTGTCGCGTTTGGCATAATATTTGGCGCACTGGGACTGTGGCTTTTTGATGAGTGCTATGGGAAAACGGCCCTAGGCAAATTCAACAAGTTACTTCGATGAAAAATCCTTTTTCCAAACGGGCTGTATTTTTAGGCCGGCGCGTCGCTTTCCTTTGTGCATGCGGTTTGCTTATTTCGCTTTTCAATTTCGCCAGCGCGGCGGCCCAATCCAATCGCGACCTAGAGGCGGGAGCTGTTCAATCACCAGCCTCTTCTGGACTGGTGGATGATACCGCGAAACTGGCTGAGATCTTTGCTTCATCCGAGTCCAAAGGCGGCATGGTAACGGTTCCTGCGGGGGACTACTTTTTGACGGGAGCAAGTCCGGTTAAGCTCGCATCACACATGAAGGTCTCGGCGTATGGTGCTCGATTTCATCTGCCGCAGAAGCTCGGAGATAAAGCGCGAGTGGTCTTGTTTGAGGGTCAGAATCTCAGTGACTTTCACTGGTTCGGAGGACATTTCACCGGGCACGTTTTTGATCCCTTGAAGGACGAAAACACCTGGGAACCGAATGTGAATACAAGAGCCATTCTGCTGACTACCTCTCCCGAAGGGCACACGGACGGGGTGACGTTTCGTGATATCACTTCCGAGGGTGTGGCGGGTGCTGTAATTACGGTGTTGTGCTCGGAGAAAAAAGGGAGTGAGCGCGACATGGAAAGGTTTGCGCAGAATGTGACTGTGGAGAATTGTTCGCTCAATCGGAGCGGCAAGTTCATGTGGGACTATGGATACTTGTGGCAAATCATGGTGTGGCCCGAGGAATACGGCGCCTCGGAAAAAGCCATGGCCGCCAAGTATTTTCGCCATGATCTGGTGCGGAGCGGACTCAAGATGGCAGAGGGCGATGACCGAGTGGTTTTCGATAATTCAAAACTCCTGCCTGTTTCAAAGGTCCGCGAGGGACTTGAGGCGGATCGCGGTTACGATGCGATTTGCTTTTTTGGCGACGGGCTCCCCCATAATCTGGTGCGTGGTAAGCAGTACTTTGTTGTCGATAGTCAGCCAGAGTTTGTCCGGATTGCAGACGCTCCCGGCGGGGTTCCTATTCGATTTTCCGAAAAATCAGGCCCCGCGGTGAAGTTGATTGCGCCGCTTTTTCATGCGACCTTGGCGCTTTATGTGCCTGCTGGAAGCGGTCCCGGGAAGGGTGCCTTGGATTTGGTGGGGTGTGAAAACGTCATTGTGCGGGGCTGTCGCCTGAGTGCGTTGGGCGACACCATGCACATCCAGAAAAGCCGGGGTGTGATCTTTGCTAACAATCACATTACCGGGTCTCGCATGGGGGCCTTTTTTCTCGCGGAGTACTGTAAGAATGCCACGATCATCGGCAATACGGTTGATGGCACAAACGGATCGCGTGTTGTCAGCGTCGAGAAGTCCTGCGAGGACGTGACCATCGTCGGGAACACTTTTCGCAACGGCGGTCGCGGATCGTGGATCAACCAACCGCGCAATTTGGTTCTCGCGGATAATATTTTTGTGAACAACACGACCAAGTGCGAGAGGGATCCGAGACGTGGGCGCCGTAGTTTTTTAACCGGTGGTTACGAGCATTATTCGGAGTTATATTTCACCGTGTATGAAACCGGCGGGCGTTACGGGAATGTGAGTATACGCGGGAATATTTTCACCAGCGGACCGAGCGCGGAGCATGCGGTGACATTTGCCCCAGGGGGCGAAAACATTCTCGTTATGGATAACGTGTTTGGCGGCCCGGTTCGCGATATCCCAGCGGCGAATGGGTGCGAGAATGTGGTGATTCGAGGCAACAGCGGGCTTGAGGGTGCGCGGTAATGAGAGTGGGGCGGAGTACTGACGCGCTGAGGTTGGAGGGGCTCAGGGTGAGGCTGGGGTTTCCAAGTGACTTTGAATAAATTGGTAAGCGGCTTTCCGAATGGGATCCGGGAAGTCATGGGGGGCTTGTGGATGTTCGACGCGCAGGGCTGCGGGCTTGCCGAGTAGGCCGAACACAGGACGGGCGGCTTCGGCGATTCGGTCGACGCTTTTCCAGCGGAAGTTTGAATCCTCTAGGGGGGCACTGATGAACACGGCTCGAGGCGCTAGTGCCCCAATCAATTCATGAAAATCAAACGGAATCTCAGGCAACCGGCCGCAAAAAGCGCTCAGTTTGGGCATGTACCGCTTTTGGCACCAACCACGTTCCGGTCCCCAGACTTTAGGGTTTCCGTCGTAATAATCGAGGAAGGAGTCCAGACCGCAGCTCGTGACGATCACTTCCAGTCGCGGGTCGAAGATGGCAGTGAAAACGGAATTATGTCCGCCGAGCGAATGTCCGATGGTGGCGTAGCGTCCTGTTTGAACAAATGGAAGTGAATCCAGAAGATCCAAACCGCGTCGGTTATCCCAGATGGCTTTCATGGAGCCGCTGACGTAACCCAAAGCGTCGAGATCCGGTTGGTAGTGAGCTAGCAGAGGGTAGCTTGGAGAGAGCGTCACAAAGCCTAGTTCAGCCAGTTCATTGGCGTATTGACGGTTGGCCTTTCCCCCGAGACCCACCACAACGCCGTTTCCCACCTGTGCATCGGTTGGATGCAGGCAGAGCACTGCAGGAAAGCGCCTGTTGGAATTCAATG
>CANFNA010000196.1 GCA_947448395.1 Chthoniobacteraceae bacterium | reverse complement strand
GCGGGAAATCGAATTGCGATTCCGGATTTTTCGGAAGGGATTGGAGCCTTTTTCCAACCTGTACACACGATGACGGGGATTATTGCGCAAGAGATGGGGGAGGTTCCAAATGGAAGCATCCACTACCGGGCTCTGTTTATGGTCGGGATCTTGTTGTTTTTGATCGCGCTCGGAATCAATTTTTTTGCCCAGAAGGTGGTCCGTAAATATCGGATCTCGATCGGCTAAGACGGATGAAGCCAAGCTTTATGGATTCCGCCCAATTACCTCAGCTTTTCAGCTCTTCGCCTTCGTCTGCAATTCGGAAAGAGAAGTGGGTGTTTTCGATCTTTCGGACGGCTACCTATAGCATTCTGGCCGCGGCGACTTTAGTGTTCGGGATTATTTTTGTGAAGGGATCGGGGTCGGTATTCCAAGCGGAGGCGCCCTTCATCAACATTCCATTTTTGACCCAAGCGCCGGAAACGCTCCATGTCTTTACGCTGGAGGATAAGCGGTACGAGATGGGAGATCGTCAATTTAGAGCGTTTTTGGAAAGCAGGGGAAATCCAGCGGTGAAGGACGATAACTACGTCTATAGCGCGGGCGGAATTTTTCCGTGTATTGTAGGAACCGTATTTCTGGTGGTGGGGTCTATGGCGATTGCGCTATTTGTGGGGATCAGCAGCGCAGTCTTTTTGAATGAGTACAGTCGGGGTGGACGCGCTGTGGAACTGCTGCGGTTGGCTATCTTGAACTTGGCTGGCGTGCCGTCGATTGTCTTTGGGTTGTTTGGATATGGCTTGTTTGTGCTGTTTGCCCCCGTGCTGCAGTCCACTTCAAATCCAGCGTGCCTCTCGATTCCGCTGGGGTTTGCGTATCTGAACTTTTCTGGCTGGGGGGTATCGCTGCTAGCGGGTTGGTTTACGTTGGCCTTTATGGTTCTACCGGTGGTGATTACTGCCAGCGAAGAGTCGTTGAAGGCGGTGCCGAAGGGCTTTCGGGATGGATCGTTAGCGCTAGGGGCTACGCAGTGGGAGGCGATCCGCACCAACGTGCTTCCCTATGCGTTACCGGGAATTTTGACGTCTTCGATTTTGGGGATTGCCCGCGTTGCGGGTGAGACGGCGCCGATTATGTTTACGGCTGCCTATGTGGTCCGGGATCGGTTGCCATGGGAAGTGGATCGGATTCTCGACGTTCTTTTTCAAGGAGTGATGGCGTTGCCTTACCACATTTATGTGGTTTCCTCTAAAATCCCCCAGAATGAGTACACGGAGCGGGTGCAGTTTGGGACGGCCTTTGTGTTTCTTTCCGTGGTGCTTCTCATCGCGCTTTCCTCGGTGCTTCTTCGAAACCGTATGCGATCCCGCTACCGCTGGTAACCATGAGCGATGCGACCTCCTTTTCAACTTATCTAACCACCCGACCTGTGAACTCCGCTCAAAACTCGGTTGCATCACCCGCCGCAAGCGACGCCGCCTCTGGATCCGTCCCCATGATTGAGGTGGAGAACCTGAACTTTTTTTATGGCCAATCTCAGGCGCTCCATGGGGTGACCCTGAAGATTCCGGCCCGTCAGGTAACGGCTTTCATTGGCCCCTCGGGCTGCGGGAAATCGACCTTGCTTCGGTGTTTTAATCGGATGAACGACTTGATCGAAAGCACGCGGATCGCTTCCGGTCATATTAAGATTCAAGGGGTCGACATCTACGATCCGGCAGTCGACGTCATTGCATTGCGGCGGCAGGTGGGGATGGTGTTTCAGAAGTCGAATCCTTTTCCCAAGTCGATCTACCAAAATGTGTCCTACGGGCTGGAGTTGCAGGGAGTGAAGGAGCGGAAGCGGCTGGATGAGGCAGTTGAGAAGAGTCTGCGTGGGGCGGCCCTGTGGGAGGAGGTGAAGGATCGCTTGCATACAAGTGCGCTGGGTTTGTCTGGGGGACAGCAACAGCGCTTGTGTATTGCGCGCGCGATTGCCGTGGAACCTGCGGTGATTTTGATGGACGAGCCTTGCTCGGCTTTGGATCCGATCGCGACGGGAAAAGTGGAGGAGTTAATCCAACAGTTGAAAAAGAATTACACGATTGTGATTGTGACCCATAGTATGCAGCAGGCAGGGCGCTGCTCGGATGAAACTGCATTCTTTTATCTCGGGAAATTAATCGAGATCGGAAATACGAAACAGATTTTTACAAATCCTAAGCATCAGCAAACTGAAGATTATATTACTGGACGATTTGGATAGGATATGACTGGGGATATCCAAGTTGTGTTCGAACAAAGAGACTGTTTCATACGGTCATTAACCAACACTAGAAAATCATATGTCCGTCTACTGGGAACAGCATCTCTCTGAAATCCGCGAACAACTTTTGATGATGAGTGGTTTGACGGAGCGAAATCTTGGGCAGGCCACTCGGGCTTTCCTAGACCGTGACGACAACTTGGCCGACCTCGTAGAAGCAGAGGATTCCGAGATCGATGAGCTGGAAAAGCGAATCGATAGTAAGGTGATTACTTATATTTCTACGCACGGCCCTATGGCTAGAGATTGTCGGTTCCTGATCACCGCTTCTAAAATTGCAAGTGAACTTGAAAGGATCGCTGATCAGGCGACCACGATTGCGCGTCGTGCCCGTGATCTCAATAGCGTGCCGGCATTGAAATCGCTGGCGAGTATTCCGACAATGGGCGAGGAAGTTCAGTCGATGTTGAGACAAAGCATCAGAGCTTTCGTTGAACGAGATACGGACTTGGCCCTGGAGGTGATTGGCCGGGATCGATTGGTGGACACCGAATATAAGCGGGCTGCGCGGGATGTGGAGTCCGCCATTATGGAGGACCCCTCGACTACGGCGCGCGAGTTACACTTGTTGACGGTGGCTAAAGCTCTGGAGCGTGCAGGAGACCATGCCGTTAATATTGCGGAGGAAGTTTTCTACATCTTTAAGGGAGAAGATATTCGTCACACAGGCGGGGGCCCTAAAGCCTTCTAGATTTTGTGTGACTTAGCCTGTCCGGCGGGCGCGGTGATTGCACCTTAATGATGTGCGGGCAGATGGTCTTACGCGCTTAGTCGCATAAACATGCGGTACCCTTTTCGGGGTGCTCGGATTTAAGGTGACGGAACCTGAAGGTTCTCGTTTTTGCCCTTTTTTTCCATGCGCATCATCCTTTCTTCCCCCGTCGGTGTGAGTCTTTTTGGGCTCGCGATTTTGCAATGCAGCGCCCCCCTTTGGGCTGCTGTTGCATCGGGAGGGATCAGCTTCAATCGGGATGTTCGTCCGATTTTGGCGGAGAATTGTATGTCCTGCCACGGGGCGGATCCTGGAAGTCGAAAGGCGGGGCTGCGGTTGGACACGGAGGCAGGGCTATTTGAGAAGCGCAAGGAGGATCCTGCTGCGGTGATCCGTGGGAAATCCGCAGAGAGCGAGCTATTCAAGAGGGTTCTCTCGAAGGATCCAGATGAGGTGATGCCGCCACCAGAGTCTCACAAGAAACTGAAACCGGAGGAGGTGGATCTCTTGAAACGCTGGATTGATTCTGGTGCGTCTTGGCAGCCGCATTGGTCTTTGATCAAGCCCGAGAAGGCACCGCTTCCCGCGGTGAAAAATGAGGGATGGGCGAAGAATTCGATCGACCGTTTTGTGCTCGCGAAGCTGGAGTCCAAAGGGCTGTCTCCGGCTCCGGAAGCGGGGCCGCGCGTCTTGTTTCGACGGCTTCATTTTGATCTGACTGGATTGCCGCCAACTCAGGCAGATACGGAAGCGTTTGTGGTGGATTACTCGGCTGGGAAGGATCGCGCGATTTCGCAATGGATCGACCGGCTCATGCACACGAAGGCTTGGGGCGAGCACCGGGCTCGCTTTTGGTTGGATGCGGCACGGTACGGAGATACTCACGGGCTGCACTTCGATAATTACCGGGAGATGTGGATGTACCGCGACTGGGTGATTCGCGCGTTCAATGCGAACCAGCCGTTTTCCGAGTTTACGGTGGATCAAATTGCGGGGGACTTATTGTCCGCGCCGAGGGAGGACCAGCTGATCGCGACGGGTTTTCAGCGCTGCAACATCACGACCAACGAGGGTGGAACCATTGCGGAGGAGAATCTGGCGGTGTACGCCTCCGATCGCGTGCAGACGATGGGATGGGTTTACCTTGGGTTAACGATGAATTGTGCCCAGTGCCACGACCACAAGTTCGATCCGATTACCATGCGGGACTATTATGGGATGGCAGCGTTTTTCAGAAACACGTCTCAAGGGGCTTTTGACAAAAACAACAAGGATGGTGGCGGCCCCGTCCTGGTGGTCCCATCCGAGGGCGATCGGGCGCGTTGGGATCAGATCCCGAGTTTAGTTGCCGAGGCTCGGACTCGTCGTGATGAGCGTCGGACGGCCGCGCGCGGGGATTACGAGAAGTGGCTTGCGAGTGCGGATCCAGCTGGAATTGCCTCGGAATTAGCGTCGGAAAAGCTGGTTCTACGAGCGCCGTTGAATGAGGGGGCTGGGAGTGACTTAAAGCTGTTTGCGTCGGCGGAATCGTCGTGCAAGGCAAGTGGGGAGTTGGCGTGGACGGACGGTGGGAAATTCGGAAGGGCGCCGATATTAAAGGCAGCTTCCACGATTTCCTTTGGGGACGCTGGGCGTTTCGCAACGCGGCAGGCCTTCAGCTACGGAGGGTGGGTGAAGGGCGCGAAGGAAGGAACTAACGGAGCTATTTTGGCGCGCATGGACGCGAAGTCGAAGTTGCGGGGGTATGATCTTTTCCATGAGGACCGCTCTGTTTCGGTGCATTTCATCGATTCCTGGCCGGATAATGCCCTGAAGGTTTCGACGGTGGGAAAGGTGCTCAAAGCCGAGACTTGGCAGCATGTGTTTGTGACTTACGACGGGTCCGGAAAGCCGGGAGGCATCAAGATTTACGTGGATGGCAAGGAGGAGAAGGTGAGGACGAGCACCAACAACTTGAAGCCGAATGCCGAAATTGCGGCTGAGGTTCCCTTGATGGCAGGGCAACGAAGTGCGGGCTCTGTTTTTGAAGGCGGATCGGTGCAGGAAGTTCGCGTGTATTCCCGGTTGTTGTATCCGGATGAAGTAAAGAGCCTTTCGTCTCAAGCCCTTCTTCGGGATGCCTTGTCGGTGGAGGCTGCGAAGCGAAATGCAGCGCAGAAGACAGCTTTGTTGGACCATTATCTGAGTTCTAAAGACGCTCCTTTCCAGGATTGGAAAGGGAAGTTGGGCAAGCTGGAGGCAGAGATGGAGGCGATTAAATCCAGAAGCGCTATCACGCACATTCAG